>DATFRY010000514.1:0-21499 GCA_035262925.1 Kofleriaceae bacterium
GTTCAAGTTCTGCCCCTCGGACGAGATGAGCGTGGCGATGCCGATGACCTCGCCGTACGGGTTGAACAGCGGACCGCCGCTCGAGCCCTGCGAGATGGGCGCCGAGATCTGGAGGATCTTGATACCCTCGTCGAGCTGGCGCACCGAGCTGATGAGTCCGTCGGACACCGTGTAGTCGAGCACGCCCAGCGGATTGCCGATCGCGACCACCTTGTCGCCCGCCGACACGTCGTCGCTGTTGCCCAGGTGCGCGGTGGGCAGGTTCTGCGCGTCGATGCCGATGATGGCCAGGTCGCGCTGCGGATCGACCGCCATCACCCGCTGCACCTTGAACTCGGTGCCGTCGGCCAGCCGCACCTTCACGTCGGCGCTGCCGGCGATGACGTGCAGGTTGGTGGCGATGCGACCGTCGGCGCTGACCACGAAGCCGGTGCCGAACTGCCGCCGCTCGGCGCCCAGCGTGCTGTCGACCCGGCTCTCGATCCGGACGATGGCCGGCTTGTTCTGCTGCACGATCTGCTTGGCCGACAGGAGCTCGCGCGGCCGGTTGGCGCTGGCGCCCGAGCAGGCCGCGGCGCTGGCGCACAGCGCCGTGACAAGAGCGGTCGAGAGGGGCGATGGACGGCTCACAGTAATGATTGTAGCTCGCCTCTTCACAGGGCGCGCATGAGGACGCCTGGCAGCTTCCACCAGCTCGGGCTGGCCTCCATGTCGAGGAGCTTCGGTCCCAGCGCCGTCGCCTTCCGATTGTCGTAGAACCACACGGGAGTTGGGCGGACCCGCAGCGGGCCGTGCACGACCGACTTGTCCACCCCGCCCAGCATGAAGGTGTTGTGCACCCACCCGAGGCCGCTCTGGATGTTCTTCAAGGTCGCGCTCGGGTGGCCGCCCCACGGCAGCGCGCCGAGCGCGTAGCCCAGCGCCGGCCAGTGGTTGATGCCGACGGTCCCGTACCGGAGATCGACGATGGCGCGGTCGAGCGCGCGCCCGACGGTGGTGTCCTGCTCGTGCTTCGGGTGGATGACGATGCACGCGTTGAGAGTCCCCCACAGCGTGTCGTTCATGAAGCGGGTCGCGCTGTCCAGGAACTCGATCGGATCGGCGGTGCCGAGCGACGTCTCCGACAGGATGGCGCAGAAGGGCTCGGTGTGGAAGAGCGGGTCGGTGCGCGCGCCGGCGTCGACGTCGCGGATCATCGTCCACGGCAGCCGGCGCGGCCCGCCGCCCTTGTCGGCGTCGGCCTCGCCCGGCCCCGGCTGGCCGTGGCGCTCGACCCGCGGCCGGCCGCCGACCAGCGCGTCGTAGCGGTCGAACGCGCCCGGGTAGTAGGCCCGCCGGGTCGGGAAGCGGTCGAGGCAGGCGCCGACCAGCTGGAGGAACTGGTCGCGCTGCGGCCACTCCTTCGACGTGATGAGCATCTTGGCCGCGTTGCAGTTGAACGAGGCGTTGTTGGCCACCATGGTCGCCACGTTGCGCGCCTGGAAGGCCAGCTCGTCCTGCGAGTAGGCGTAGGGCACGATGGCCACCGGGCTCACGTTGCCCAGCTCCGACGAGATCGGCTTGTTCAGGAGCGGCTCGTCCGCGGCCATGCGGCGATCGCGCTCCGGCCCCGGCGGTCCCCACACGATCATGTCGTGGGTCTTGTCGGAGCCGGTGATGTGCACGTCGTCGATGCCGGCGTGGTAGACGAGGTACTGGCCGACGTCGGCGCCGCCGTAGACCACGCGCAGGAAGCCCGGCTTGATGAGCGGCTCGAGCGCGCGCTCCATGAACGGCCCCGCCCACTCGTTGACCGGGTTCATCTTGAGCAGGCAGACGTAGCCCTCGATGAACATCTTGCTGAGCACGTCCATGGGCGGGATGCTCGACACGTTGCCGGCGCCGAGGATGAGCGACACGCCGCCCTCCGGCTCGCGCTCCTGGTAGAACGTGGCCTGCTGGCGCACCGCCGCGTCGCGATCGACCCCCTCCTGCATCAGCACGTAGCCCCGGAAGCCGGAGAACAGCACCCGGTCGAGCGCGGTGCCCGGGAAGAGATCGATCGCGAGGCGCCCGTCGGACCGGCGCTGGCTGCGCGCGCCGAGCGGCGGCCGGCCGCGCGCCGCGATCGCGTCGAGGCTGGCGGCCAGGAGGCGCGCCATGCGCACGACCGGGAGCGGGCCCGACAGCCAGTCCTCGGACACGTCGCCGCCCAGGCCCTTGGCCTTGGCACCGGCCGCGGCCCAGGCGGGCGCGGCGTCGACCAGGCGCGGGATGCACTGCCGCACCAGCGCCGCCTTGGCCGCCGGCGCCAGCCTGGCCAGCTCGGCGGCATGAGCGCGCAGCTCCTCGACCGCTCGATCGAGGGCGCCCGGCGCCGACGGCGCCGCGCTGGAGGCGGACGAGCTCATGGTGGCTACCGCGAGGGAGTCGGCCATGGGCGCGAGTCTATCACCGGGGCCGGCATGGCGCCTGCCGCGCAGCCGTCACGGGCGCCGGCTACCTGGCGGCGCCGGGGCGCAGGCGGTACGTCGTGGTCGGGTGGATCTCGCCCACTTCGCGGCGGAAGCGGTCCGGCTCGACGCGCGGATCGATCCCGCGCGCGATGGCCTGCAGGCCGGCCGCGAGCTCCTCCTCGTAGAGGCGGAGGCGGACCTTCTCGTGCTCGGGGCAGGCCGCGGCCGGCGCCGCCTCGCATGCATCGAGCGCCTGGGCCGCGAAGCGATGGGCCTCGGCGATGTCGATGCGGTCGGCGTGGGCCGACGACAGCGCGAGCAGCGCGCGCCAGCGGGTCGGCGAGGTCTTCTGGCCGGCCACCTGACCCGCCAGCCGCAGCGCCTGGTCGTGCTGGTCGACCGGGCGCGAGGCCAGAATTCCAGCCAGGCGCTCGGCCGCGGCGCCGTCCGACGGGCTGCGCTCGAGATCGGCCTGCGCGCGGGCGACGTCGCTCAGCACCGCGGGCAGCGCGCCGGCCTCGACGTAGCGGAAGCCCGTCCCGATGTGGAGCTCGCGCGCCGGTAGCACCAGGACGATGAAGACGAGCACCGCGGCCCCCGCATCGAACAGCCCCACTCGAATGCCTCGCATCGCTCTACTGCTCTAGCCCATGGCGGCGCCGATCGCCAAGCCTCACACGCGCGGGGTGAGGGGGTGGGGCGCGCGACCACCCCGGTGGCACCCGACGCCGTAGCATTTCGCCCCGCGCTCGACCCGCGATCGTCCCGCGATGCCCCGACCACGAGAGTCCGCAGCTGCGCGCCGCGCAGGGCGAGAGTTGGATCACCAATGTTTACGTTTGGTGGCTCACTGCTTGCTAGGTTGCGCGCCAGACCGCTCCCACAAACCAGCCCGCGGCCGGGCTCCAGGAGGCAGGACGGCATATGACATGGCTCAAGGCGATTTCCGAGTCGTTCAACGAGGGTGGAACCTTCATGTGGGTCATCCTGATCGCGTCGATCGCGATCGTGGCCATCATGGTCGAGCGGACCGTCTACCTCTTCAAGGCGTCGGTCGACAAGGACAAGCTTCTCGCGCTGCTCAAGAGCCAGATCATGAGCGGCAACGTCCAGGGCGCGATCAAGGTCTGCTCCGGCAACCCCACCCCGATGACCCGGATCGTGCAGGCGGGCCTGATGAAGTTCAACAAGAGCGACTCCGAGGTGCAGGCCGCGATGGATGAGGCCGCGCTGCGCGAGCTGCCGCGCATCAACGCGCGCACGCCCTACCTCGGGATGCTGTCCAACTTCGCCGTCCTCGCGGGCCTCCTCGGCACCATCTCGGGCATGATCACGTCGTTCACCTCGGTGGCCCACAAGGGCGCCGCCGAGAAGGCGACCGAGCTGGCGCGCGGCATCGGCGAGGCCCTGAACTGCACGCGGTTCGGCATCGGCGTGTCGCTCATCGGCCTGCTGTCGTTCTCGCTGCTCATGGGCAAGACCACGCGCATCAACGACGACGTCAACGAGGTGACCGTCCAGGTCGTCAACCTCGTGATCACGCACCGCGCCCAGATGCAGCAGCCCGGCGGCATGTGACGCCCCCCCGCGATCCTCTTCCCAGGAGGCACTGATGGGTGTCACGGTAGCCAGCGGCGACAAGCGGTCGGTCGACGTCATCATCAACGTCATTCCGTTCATCGACCTGATGAGCTGCTTGACCGCGTTCCTGCTCGTCACGGCGGTGTGGACGCAGTTCGCCCAGATCAACGTCAAGCCCAAGGGCCTCGGCCGCGAGGCGACCAAGCTGCAGGAGGAGAACAAGGTCTACGCCTCCATCCTGGTCGGCGAGAACGAGATCTGGGTGGGCACGACCTCGGACGTCCCCATCCGCATCGGCAAGAGCAGCGACAACAAGCAGGACTGGGCCGGCTTGCGCAAGGTGCTCGACGGCTTCAAGCAGGACCCGCTGTTCCAGAGCCGCGACGACATCGAGATCGCGGCCGACGACCGGGTCCTCTATCAGGACGTCATCACGGCGATGGATACGGCGATCGCGGCCAAGTTCCGCGACATCGGTTTCATCGATCCAGAATCGCTGTCCGTGCGGTTCAAGGAGTAGCCGATGCCCGTGCAAACACCAGGGCCGCGCCTCTACGGCGCGCTCCCCTTCAAGCACCTGGCGCAGGGAGCCAAGCAGGGCTCGAGTCGACCGGTCGACGTGCACCTCAACGTCATCCCGTTCGTCGACATGATGACCATCCTGGTCTGCTTCCTCCTGATGGTCTTCTCGGCCTCGGGCGAGCTCATCTCCGCCCAGCGCGGCCTGGTCCTGCCGGACGCGACCAACAAGGAGATCCTCAAGCGGGCGCCGATCATCATCGTCACGCGCGACACCATCTCCTTCAACGGCCAGGGCGTGGGCCAGGTCGACCGCATCATGGCGGACGAGGGCATGGAGTGGAAGATCGTCGAGCTCTACGACCGTCTCCGCCAGGAGAAGACGTCGTTCAAGCTGACCGGGTTCGACAAGCTGCCGCCGGCGGAGAAGGAGTACTGCACCAACCCGCCGCCGCGCCCCACGCCGGACCAGATCTGCATCGACGGGCTCCTCGTCCTGCAGGCCGACAAGGACACGCCGTCCAAGGTGCTCAACCGCGTGCTGAAGACGGCCTACGCCGCCGAGTATCCGAACGTGATGTTCGCGGTCAACCGGCGCTCGTCGTCTGCCCAGTGAGGGCGTAGACACGGAGGGTCCTCTCCATGGCAAGGTTGCGTTTCAGGGCCGGCCTCGTCGCCGGCCTGTTCCTGCTGACGCTGAGTGCGTGTCCCAAGGATCCGTACGAGGCCGACACGTGGATCGACAAGCTCGACGACGCCTCCCCGGTGGAGGTGCTGAAGGCGGTCGACAGGCTGGCCGACCTGCAGGATCCGAAGGCGATCGCGGCGCTCGGCAAGGTGTGGGAGAAGCACAACCGCTCCGCGCGGGTGCTGCGCGTCATCATCGGGCTCGCCGATCAGCCGGCCAACCCGCGCTTCCCGGGCGGCCCGTTCTGGACCGACGCCATCCCGGTCCTGTCCAAGGCGGTCTCGGAGTTCAAGCTCGGCGACAGCCGGTCGGTGGAGGACGCGGTGGCCGCGGCCGACGCGCTGGGCCGGGCCAAGGACCCGTCGACCTCGCAGGTGCTGATCGCCGCGGTCAACAAGACCCACAACGGCAAGCCGCTGCCGATCACCGACGTGAGCCAGAACGTGCGCATCGCGGCGATCCGCGCGCTCGGCAACTTCGGCAACGACGACCGCGCGGTCGAGACGCTGGTCAAGGTGCTCGAGACCGATCCGCTCGGTGACGAGAACCGCGACAACGGCGACGCGCAGAAGGCGGCCTGGCTGGTGCGGGCGGCGGCGGCCAACGCCCTGGGCGCGACCCGCAACCCGAAGGCGCTGCAGCCGCTCCTGCTCGCGATGTTCGAGGTGGGGGCGATCTTTCCACAGGTGCGCGGCGCGCTGACCCGGCTCGGTCCGCCGGCGATCCCGGAGCTCATCCGCGTGTTCAAGGGCGAGCACCCCGAGGTGAACAAGCTCGCCAGCGACTACAACTTCGCGACCGACTGCAAGAGCGGCGAGGGTCCCAACACCAAGTGCATCGCACCCGGCGCGCTGCAGTACAAGGCGGCCATCGTGCTCGGCGATCTGCGCGCGCGCGAGGCGGTGCCGCTCATGGTCGCGCAGCTGGCAAAGCCGTCGCGCACGGCCTACTTCGAGCCGAAGGGCGTGCCGGGGCCGCCCGATCACAACGGCGTGCTCGACGCCCTGCGCCAGATCGGCGACCCGTCGTCGGCCGAGGCCGTGCTTCGCTACGTCGAGGATCCCAAGACCGACGACCTGCTCCGCCCGATCGCGATCGACGTCTACTCCATGCTCACGCGCGACACCAAGGCGCTGCCCTACCTGTCGGGCGAGATGAAGAACGACGCGCAGGAGGTGGAGGAGATCCGCCGCTCGGCCGGCCTGGCCTACGCGCGCCTGGTCAACTCCAGGGATCAGCTCGAGCCCATCGACTTCATGATCGCCCGCTACGGCAAGGAAGCGGACAAGTACGACGCCAAGGCGAAGTCGAGCAGCAAGGACGACGACAAGGACGCGGCCGAGAGGCAGGCGAGCGGCTACCGCGATCTGGCGACCCTGTTCTGGCAGCACAAGGTGCGCGCCCTGGTCGGCATCGCATGCAAGGACGATCCGAGCTGCTACGTGCGCTTCCTCAAGCTGCCGGCGGCGGCGCTGACCGCGGAGCTCAAGGTGCCGGCGAGCGCGATGCAGAAGAAGGAGGTCGAGGACTCCTTCCGGATCGCGGCCCAGGAGCGATCACTTCTGGAGCTGGCCAAGCTGGGCCCGAAAGCAGCTTCATCGCTCCCTGCGCTGCTCGAGCTGGCCGACTCGACCGAGCGGATCATCCGCCAGGGCGTCCTGCTCGCGATGATCCAGGTGGCGAAGCGGCCGTGCGACGAGTGCACGCGGAAGCTGGACGAGGTCCTGTCCGAGCAAGAGGGACAGGGCCGACTCTCGTACTTGACGGCAGACACGAGGGTCGTGCGCAACTACTTCGCCGGCGCGACCGCACCGTCGAGGTAGGCGCCCCGCTGCGGATCGGCGCGCGCGTGATCGGAAGCGTATTCGTCCCCGCCTGTGCGGCGCACCGTACGTCGAGCGCGCCCACCGACGGGAGGTTGACTTCGACGGACCGGCCCTACAGGCTAGAGCGCGACAGCGTGACCTGACAGAGGCCCTCTGCGCGCGAGCTGGGGCGAGCGCGGCCAGAGGGTCCACATTGGGGGCCTGGTCGTGCATGTTCCGTCTTCGATAGCCGCTGGCATCAAGCGCTCGGGCATTCGCGAGATCGTCGATCTCGCGGATCGCCTCGCGAGGGCAGGGGAGTAGCGGTGTCGACGCAAGTACACGGCGGCGGCTGTCTCTGCGGTGGAGTCCGCTACGAGGTCGCGGGGCCGATGCGCCGGGTGGTCTACTGTCACTGCCGACTGTGCCGCGTGCAGGGATCGATCGCGACGGTGGGCGTGCCCCGGCGATCGCTGCTCCTGCTCGTGCGCGACACGCTGCGCAGCTACGAGTCGTCGCGGCGGGCGCGGCGCTGGTTCTGCGGCGCGTGCGGCGCGGCCATGTACTGGGACCCGATCGGGGAGCCGTTCGTGGCGATCTTCGCCGGCAGCCTGGACCAGCCGACCGGGCTCGACGGGATGGCTCACATCTACGTGTCGGAGCGGCCCGACTACTACTGCATCGTGGATGACCTGAAGCAGTACATGGGGCCGATGCACACGGTCGACGGCGCCGCCCAGGACGGCGGCGTCGAGCGCGGCCCCGAGGACACGGGTCCGCTCGGGCGGATCGGGGACCCCGCCTGAGCTCGCCGGTGCGCTCCTCGCGGTCCGCGCGGCGCTTCGCCGTCCTCGACTGCGAGAACGGCGAGAAGTGGGCCGGGCACGAGCGCTACTGGATCGACGGCCTCCGCCGGGACGGAGACGAGTGGCGGAGTTATCGCGTGTGGGCCGGCGAGCTGCCCGAGGACGCGAGCTCGCTGGCCGGCGCGGTCATCACCGGGAGCCACGACTCGGCGGCCGACGACTCGCTGCCGTGGCTGGAGCCGCTGCTGGGGTTCCTGCGCACCGCCGCGGCGGCGGAGGCGGGGCCGCGGCTGGTCGGCGCCTGCTTCGGCTGCCACGCCCTGGCGCGCGCGCTCGGCGGGCAGGTCGGGCGCAATCCGCACGGCCGCTTCGTGTTCGGGGCCGAGCGCATCGCGCTGACGCCGGCGTTCGCCGCCGCCTGGTTCGCCGGCGAGGCCGGGCGCGGCGGCGAGGCCGGGCCGCGAGACAGCGTGTCGCTGCTGCAGAGCCACGGCGACTGCGTGCTCGAGCTGCCGCCCGGGGCGCGGCTGTTCGCGGCGTCGAGCAGCGCGGCGCACGAGATGTTCGGCGTGGGCGAGCGCGTGCTGGCCGTGCAGGGCCACCCGGAGCTGCCGCGCCAGGCGCTGGTCGACAAGATCTTGCCGGCGCTGCGGGACAAGCAGCGCATCGACGACGAGGAGGAGCGGGCAGCTCTCTGCTCGATGGAGGGCGAGGTCGACGGGGCGCTCATGATGTGTGTGATCCGGCGCTTTCTCGACGGGCCGCGTTGAGGCGGGCCGCGCGAGCGGGGCGAGGACACGCGGAGCGCCCCGGGCGCCAAAAACCGCCGGGGAAGGGTTGAGGGAGCGCCCCGGCTCTGGCGTCCTATAGCCTGGCGCCTTGTCCGGCGCCCAGGCGGTCCGATTCCGTGCTCCTCGCGCCTTGGCATTTCGAAAGGCGACCCGGCCGACCCCCGGCCGCGGCCCTGCTCGGTTGTGGTTGACAGAAATTTTTGACTTCGATATTCAATTTCAGATGCCGCGCCAACCGACAGCTGCGCTCGCGCTGATCCCGGCGCTCCTGCACGCGCGGCTCGCCCTGGCGCAGCCGCCACCGCCGCAGCCGCGGCCCGCGCAGCCGCCGCCCGCCGATCGTCCGCCCGCGGAGCCGCCCGCGGCGTCGCCGACGGAGGCGCCGACGGATCCGCCCGCGGAGGCGGCGCAGGCCGATCGACCCGAGCCGCTTGCCGATCGAGCGGCGCCCGACGGAGAGCAGAAGGGCGAGGTCATCGTCATCGACTCGCGCAGCGAGAAGCCGCTCGGCGCCGCGGTCGGCGCGGTCGACGTGGTCGACCGCCAGGCCATCCGGGCGCGCGGCTCCCGCACCGTGGCCGACGCGCTGCGCGGGCGCATCGGCCTCGAGGTGGTGCCGGCGCTGCGCGGGACCGCGGTGCGGGCGCAGGGCCTCGACCCGACCTACACGCTGATCCTGATCGACGGCCTGCCCGCCATCGGCCGCATCGACGGCGCGCTCGACGTCGATCGCCTGCCGGTCGACGGGGTCGAGCGCATCGAGATCATGAAGGGGCCGAGCTCGGCGCTCTACGGCTCCGACGCGCTGGGCGGCGTCATCAACATCGTGTCGCGCGACGCCGACCGCCCGCTCACCGCCGAGGGCAACGCGGTGGTCGGCTCGCGCGGCCGCGCCGACGCCAACCTGACCGCGGCCGGGCGGCAGCGCGTCGGCGCGTGGCGGGTGGCGACCCGCGCCGCGCTGGGCATGCGCCGCTCCGATGGCTACGACCTCGACACCTCGACGCCGGGAACCGAGGGCAGCGAGGAGCGCTCCGGCGACGGCGCGCTCCGGCTGGCCGCCACCCGCGGCCCGTGGCGCATCGCCGCCGGCGGCGACTACCTGCGCCAGGACCTGCGCGGGGTCGACCAGGCGGCGGGCGGGGCCGTCTTCGACCGCCGCACCCTGTCCGAGAACGGCGCCGGGACCGCACAGGTCAGCTACCAGCGCGAGTCGACCCGGCTGTCCGCCTCGCTGCGCCACTCGGTCTTTCACGACCAGTTCCTGCTCGACCAGCAGGGCAGCGGCGAGCTCGACGAGTACGAGCTCACCGACGAGCGGCTGACCTCGGCGGCGATGCTGGCCACCAGCCTGCTCGGCCGCGATCACCTGGCCACGGCGGGCGCGGACGGCTCGGCCGAGGGGCTGTCCGCCGCGCGGCTGGAGCACGACGGCTCGCGCGAGCGGCTCGGCGTCTACGCCCAGGACGAGTGGATGGTGGTCGGGCGGCCGCAGGTCATCCTGGTGCCGGGCGTGCGCCTCGACCTCGACACCCAGTTCGGCGCGCACGCCACGCCGAAGCTGAACGCGCGCTGGGACGTGAGCGATCGGGTGGTCGCCCGGGCCAGCGCCGGGCTGGGCTACCGGGCGCCCGACTTCCGCCAGCTCCAGCTCCGCTTCGACAACCCGGGGGTCGGCTATCGCGTCGAGGGCAACCCGGACCTCGAGCCGGAGACCTCGGTCGGCGAGACCCTGTCGGTCGACGTCGAGCCGATCGACAGCCTCTCGCTCGCCGCCCAGGGCTACTGGAACGAGATCGACAACCTCATCGTGATCGAGCCGGTCGATCCCGACATGCCGACCGACGTGATGCTGTACAGCTACTCCAACGTGGGGTCGGCCCGCACCCGCGGCGTCGAGCTGCAGGCGCGCGCTCAGCTGGGCCGGCTGCTGTCCGCCACCGTGGGCTACACGCTGGCCGACACGCTCGACCGCGAGGCGGACCACGAGCTGCCGGACCGCGCGCGCCACCGCGGCTCGTTCGAGCTGCGCGCGCAGCCGATCGATCGCGTCACCGTCGCGGCGCACGGCGAGCTGGTCGGCCGCCGCTTCTTCTACTCCGACGCCGACGGCGACGGGGTCGACGAGCCGCAGGTCGCCGGCCGCTACGCCTGGATCGGCGCCCGCGCCGAGATCGCCATCGGCGACAACCTGTCGCTCTACGCCGGGGCCGACAACCTCACCGACGCCGGCGATTCGAAGTACCTCCCGGTCGCGCCGCGTGCCTTCTACGCCGGCCTGCGCGGCCACTACGAGCGCTCCGACGAGCCCGCGGGGCTGGCCGGGCGCTGAGCGCCATCAGGAGTCAAATCATGAGCAGAGCCTTCTTCTCCACCTTCCTCGTCCTCGCGATCTCTCTCCCGCTCGGTGCCGCCTGCGGCGGCGATGACGACGACGACACCGGCGGCGGCGTCGACTCCGGCGGCGGCGGCGGCGTCGATGCCGGCGGCACCAGAGCCGATGCATCGGCCGGCTGCGTCGCGACCGACGTCCTGCCGCTCGAGTACCACCCGATCGCGATGGTGTCGGCCGGCGAGGTGACCACCACCGCGGGCGAGGCGGGCGTGACCGACGCCGTGGTCGACGCGACCTCGCTCGATCTGCCGGCCGACAACCCGTATGTCTACATCGACCTGGTGGCCGGGGCCAAGGCCCAGATCGACGACGTGGCGTCCCTGACCTCGACCGACTGGGACGTGGCGTTCGAGCGCTCCAGCATCAAGTGCAACGGAGGCGACTCGGGTCCGGGCCAGGTCGCGGTCGCCGCGGTCGACGCGGCCAGCATCGGCGACGTCACCGAGGCGCCGGCCGACGGAGAGTTCGCCGCCGACGACTGGGTCAGCGACGCCTGCGACTATCAGCAGCTCCCCTTCGGCGAGCCCAGCACCGTCTTCGGCGAGTGGTACGACTACGACATCGACTCGCACCTGCTGACGCCGAAGCCGCAGATCTACGTGGTGCGCACTCACACCGGCGACCTCGTCAAGCTCGCCATCACCAGCTACTACAGCGAAGGGGGCATCCCGGCGACCTACAGCGTCAGCTGGGCCGCCCTGTGATGCTCGGCCGGGCGCACGCGGCGGCCGCGCTGGTCGCGGCCGCGCTCACCGCAGCGCTGGCCGGGCCGGCGCGCGCGCAGCGCCCGGCCTTCGCGGACGGCACCGACCCACAGATCCACGACGGCGAGGCCGGCCACGTGCGCGTCCACTTCGTGACCACCTCCGCCGACGCGGTGCCGGCCGATGACACCGACGACAGCGGCGTCCCCGACTACGTCGAGGAGGTGGCCGAGCTGGCCGAGACCGCGTGGGACGACCTGGCCGCGCGCGGCTTCCGCGCGCCGCTGTCGGACGACGGCCTGGTCGCCGACGACGGCGGCGACGGCCGCTTCGACATCTACCTCCGCGACCTGGTGTCGGCCGACGGCAACTTCGTGGCCGAGGCCTGCACCGACGCGGCGCCGGTGCACTGCGCCGGCTACTTCGCGATGGAGAACGACCTGGCCGGCTTCGACTACGCCAGCACGGCCGAGGGGATCTCGGTCCTGACCAGCCACGAGCTCTTCCACGCGGTGCAGTCGGCCTATCAGCCGGAGCTGGCCGCGGTCAGCTGGACCGAGGGCACGGCGGTGTGGAACGAGGAGAAGACGTTTCCCGAGCAGGGCGACTACGAGCGCTTCGTGGCGGGATTTCTGGCCCACCCGCAGCGCCCGTTCGAGCGGAGCGGCGGCAGCGGCTTCGGCGACCCCTACTCGTACGGGGCCGCGCTGTGGCCCACCTTCCTCGACGAGCGCTACGGCGACGGCGTGGTCGAGCGCGCCTGGGAGGCGTGCGAGTCGCTGGGGCCGGGCGCCGACTTCCTCGAGGCGGTGGGGCAGGTGCTGGCCGAGGACGGTGGCTCGCTGGAGGCGGCGTGGACCGATTTCACGCGCTGGAATCTCTTCACGGCAGAGCGCGCGGACCCGGCGCGCTTCTACCAGGGCGGGGCGGACCTGGTCTCGGTCGACATCGATGACGGCGTCACCCAGGCGGGCGCCGCCGCCAGCTCGGTCGAGGGCCTGTCGGCCCACTACGTGCCGATCGCCGTGACCGGCGAGCCGGGCGAGTCGATCCGCGTCGCGGTCACGGTCGACGACGGCGCGGTGGCCGCGTTCTATCCCCAGGACGGCGCCGGCGCGCCCGGCGACCCGGTCGAGCTCGAGCGCGACGGCGACGCGCTGGCCGCCTCGCTGCCGGGCGCGGCGAGCGGCTTCCTGGTCCTGACCGGCGTGCGGCGCGGCGGGCTCCCGCGCGACGCCGGCATCGACGTCTCGGTCGTCGCGTCGCCCGACGCGGGCGGCGGAGGCGATCATGAAGGTGGCTGCTCGGTGGCCAGGAGTGGTGGCGGTCGAGTCCCCGGAGCCGCGCCCCTCCTGGCCGCCGCAGCCTTTGTCCTCGCGGCCCGCCGCCGCCGCGCGCGCGCCGCCGCGATCGCCGGCGCCGCGGTCCGCGCGGGCGCGCTGGCCGCGGCCGTGCTCGCGCTCTCGGCCTGCGCCGGCGACATCCGCCCCGACTCGTTCGGCGAGGGGCAGGGCGACGTCGACGCCTCGTCGGCGACCGCCGCGGACGGCGCCGCGCCCGCCGGCCCGGTCGCCGTGGTCGACAACGGCGACGGCACGTGGGCCGTGACGGTCAACGCCACCAGCGTGACCAACTGGGTCTACCTCGACCTCGGCGACCTGGTGCAGGTCCAGCCGGCCGATCCGCCGACCTCGGCCGACTGGGACCTCGGCCTGCAGCGCTTCCACTACGCCCTCGACGGCGGCGTGAGCGGCGCGGGCCAGGGCGAGGTGGCGATCGTGGACGGCGCGACCCTGGCCGACGTCACGAGCGCGCCGGCCGACGGCTGGGCCACCGACCTGCCCGACGACGACGTCGACCAGGACACCCTGCCCGAGTACGCGTTCGAGAACGCCGGCGGCGCCTGGTACGACTACGACCCGGAGACCCACGTGCTCACCCCCAAGCAGCGGGTCTACGTCGTGCGCGGCGCGGCCGGCGACCTGTTCGCGCTCGGCATCGAGGCCTACTACAACGACGCCGGCAGCCCGGCGTGGCCCCGCTTCGCGATCAAGCCGCTGGCCGCGCGCTGATCCGGACGCTACCGGAGGATGGGCCGAAAGGCCCGCCCGCCGGTAGGTTCTTTGGATGACGACGCGCCGTCCGCGCGAATACGGAGTCGGGCGCTACAGCTCGCAGCCGATGAAGGTGTCCTCGTCGTTGCGCTCGGCGGTGTCGTTGCCCTCGCCGCAGTTGACGGGCTCGACGCGGCCGTCGGTGGTGACGCTGATGTCGTCGTCGCCGTCGTCGCCGAAGAACTTGTCCAGACCGCGGATGCTGCCGACCAGGGCGTCGTTCCCGGGCCCGCCGTGGAGGTCGTTGGCCCCCGCGTCGCCCGACAGGAAGTCGTCGCCCTCCTCGCCGAACAGGCTGTCGGCGTTGGCGCCGCCGGACAGCTCGTCGTTGCCGGGGCCGCCGAACAGCCGGTTCCTGACCCCCGAGCCGACGATGGTGTCGTCGCCGCTGCCGCCGATGACGTCCTCGACGTCGACGCCGACCTCGTCGCCCTCGCCCGGCTCGCCGTCGTCGTCGCCGCCTGCCCCGAGCGTCACGTTGACGCCGACGGTGCGGGCGCCGTAGTCGACGATGTCGCTGTCGGGGCCGCCGGACAGGAAGTCTGCCCCGTTGGGGGCGCCGTTCTGATCGAAGCGGTCGTTGCCGGAGCCGCCGAACTCGACGTCGTTGCCCGGGCCGCCCTCCATGTGATCGGCGCCGGCGTTGCCGCGCAGGGTGTCGTCGTCGGGACCGCCGATGAGGGTGTTGTTTCCGCTGCCGCCGATCAGCTCGTCGTTGCCGGCCCCGCCGCCCAGCGTGTAGTTGCCGCTGCGCGCGCGGAAGTCGAGGAGGTCGTTGCCGCCTCCGCCCTGGACGTTGCCGATCACGGCGCCCGTGATGTCGATGTCTCCATCGCCGCCCACATCGAGCCCGTTCATCTGGCCCACGAGCGTGTCGTCACCGCCGCCCAGCGAGATGGTGGAGACCTCGATCCCGGTCAACCGGATCTCGACCTCGCTGAACCCGTCTGTCTCCGGGGTCAGTCCGGGCTCGAATGTGCCGCTCAGCGTGACGATGTCTCGCAGCGGCCCTCCCCGGATCACGATGCGGTTGGTGTTGAGTGTCGTCGCGCCGCCGCAGGCGACACTGTTCAAGCGGATGACCCCACTGCCCGTGCGGCTCAACGTCGCAGCCACGCCGTCTACAGTCACGGTCACCACGGCGCTCGCCGAGTTGAAGGAACAAACCGCGGCGGTCTGCGCGCGCGCGTCTGCGTGCACGAGCAGCGCGGCCACCGCTCCGACCGCGAGACTGCAGCTCACCTTTGCGAAGCCCATGGCCTTCTCTCCTCCAAATAGGACGGTTCGCTGGCTATTGTACGCCAGCGCGAAGCCTCCTCGCTGAGCGACCAACACCTCCGCCCGCGCTCCCGCTTCCTGTGCAAAAACGGTACGGCGGGGCCGACGGTGCGGTCGGCGGAGCTCGACGTCGAGCTGGCAGGAAGTGGCGGGCCTGGCGGCGCGCAGAAGGCGTCAGCGCCGACGTAAGCTGCGGGACATAACCCGGTCCGCCGGTTGCCGACCGCGATGACGTCCGCGTCGCCTCGCGCCGACCGGGTCGCCGGTCGCGCGGCGGGTCACGGCCGGGCCGCTCGCGCCTCTCGTCGCCGGCGCCACAGGCCGAGCAGCGCCGGGCAGAGCAGGAGCGCCGCCAGAAGGCAGGTGAACTCGCCCAGGATCGCGGCCAGGCCGAAGGAGCGGATGCCCGCGTTGTCGGACAGCAGCAGCGAGCCGTAGCCGATGATCGTCGTGCTGGAGCACAGGGTGACGGCCGCGCCGCTGGTCAGGAGCACCGCGACCAGATCGCGGTCCGGCTCGCTGCGCTCCCGAGCTGCGATGTTGGCCGCGTACTCGGCGCCGATGCCGATCGTGATGGGCAGCGCGATGAAGTCCAGAAAGTTGACCTTGACCCCGGCCACTCCGGCCAGCGCGATCATGCCGGCGGTGCCGGCCACCGCGCACAGGATCGTCACCCATCCGTGCCGGCCGCGGCCGAGCATGAAGAGGATCATGAGGATCGAGCCGACCAGCGACAGGGCGGTCGCGCGCGGGCCGTCGCGCTGCATCGAGCGCAGCATGTCGGCGAACACGAACGCCTGCCCGCCCAGCAGCGCGCCCTCGGGCAGGCGGATCTGGCGCACCTGGTCGCTGAACGACACCAGGTCGGTGACGTTCCAGCCATCGAAGCGATCGCTCTTGGCCGCGAACACCACCCGGCCGATCTGCCCGTCGCGCTCGATGAAGGGCCAGGCCAGCTCCTCCGGCACATCGCGGTCGCCGATCGGGCGCAGGTCGTCGGGCGGGCGCAGCCGCGTGAGCTCGTCCCTGTCCGGGCCCGCGACCTCGTCGAGGAGGTCGCGGTCGATCATGCGGCGGATCTCGGCCAGGAGCCGCAGCTTCTCCTCTTGCCGCTGCGGCAGCACGTCGTCGAGGCTGCGCACCTCGCTGAGCAGCTTGCGCCCGGGCGGCAGGCCGCGGTCGCGCGCGCGCAGCGCCTCGACCAGCGGCTTCACCTGGTCGCGCCGGTCGAGCACGATGGCGAAGCGGCCCGACAGGTTGCGGTTGAAGCCGCCCTTCTCGAACTCGGTCGAGATGCGGTCGTTCCAGGCCCGCTGCTCGAGGATCTCGGCCGAGTCGGAGCGCAGCTTGCGCCAGTCCTGCTCCAGCGGATTGCTGGTCAGGTAGCGATAGGTGCCCCAGCCGGCCGCGGCGGTGGCGACCAGGCCGAGGAGCGCCGCCGGCATCGGGTTCCGCGGCACCAGGCGCGCCAGGCGGCTCGGCGCGGCCGGCCGCGACCACTGGCTCATGTGGCCGCGCGCGCGCAGCCAGGCCAGGGCCGCCGGCAGCACCGTGAAGGCGGTCACCCAGCAGAGCACCATGCCGAGCCCGGCGATGATGCCGAAGTGGCGGAAGCCGCGGAAGTTGGTCACCGCGAGCGACCCGTACGCGACCAGCGCGGTCAGCGCGGCGGTCAAGGTGCCGCGCGCGGCGCCGGACATCGCGCGAGCCAGCGCGCCGTCCGGATCGCCGCGCCGCATCTCGTCGCGGAAGCGCGACAGCAAGATGAGGCCAGGGTTGATGCCGTTGCCGACCACGATGGCCGACAGGAACGCGGTCGCGATGTTGAGGTGGCCGATGAGGAGCTTGGTCAACCCCAGCGTGGCCAGGGTGCCGACCGCGAGCGCCCACAGGACCGCCGCGATGGCCGGGACCGATCGGTAGACCGCGAAGAGCAGCAAGGTGACCAGGAGGACGGTCACCGCCGCGGCTTGCAGCATGCCGACCAGGATCGAGCGCTGCTCCGAGAGCGTGGTGGCCACGTCGCCGGTCAGGCCCACGCGGATCTGCGGATGCCGGCGCTGGACCTCGCCGATGACGCGCTGGAGCTCGGCCGCCAGCACCCGCGTGTGCGAGATCTGCGACGACGGAAAGCTGGCCTGGACGATGAGGAGCTGCAGGTGGCCGCTCTTCGACACGAACGGCTCGGGGGTCTTCGCCCTGGCCTCGGCCTCGTCGAGCCGCTTGCGCAGATCCTCGAGCCGCGGATCGGTCGGCTCGGCCTGCCTGGCGCCGGGCCTGTCGCTGGCCTCGTCGCCGGTCCCATCCTTGCCGCCCCCGTCCCTCGCCTTGCCCGGGTCGTCGTCCTCGTCGAGATCGATGTAGAGCGGGTTGTGCTCCAGCTTGGCGCGCTTGATGCGCTCGCCGAGCGCGTCGCGCGCCTGCTCGAGATCCTCGACGTCGACGAACAGGTGGCGATGGGCCCACCCGAAGCGGCGCGCCGGGCCGTCGTCGCCGGTGACGCGGGCCACCAGCGCGCGGTCGATGCGCTCGAACCCGGCGCGCAGCTCGTCGGCGGCGCGCTGCCGCTTGGCCGGATCGGCCGCGTCGACCAGCACGAACGCGGTGCCGAACGCCCGCACCCGCGCCTGGATCTTGTCCAGGTGCTGGACCGACTCGGTCCCGGGCGGCAGGAGGGCCGAGAAGTCGGCCTTGAGCGGCAGCCGGAGCGCGGCCAGCCCGCCGGCCAGGAGCGCCACCAGCGAGATCGCGAGCACCAGCCCGCGGCGCGCCAGCAGCCAGTCGGTCAGCTGCGCGCCGCGGCCCGGCGGCAGTGGATAGCTGGGGGGCGGGCCGCCCGTCACATCTTCGCGCGTTTCTTGCGCATGCGGTCCATGAGGCCGCCAAACCCGTCACGCGCGATGATCTTGTTGAACTGCGCCCGGTAGTTCTCGACCAGACCGACGCCGTCGGTCACCACGTCGAACGCGCGCCATGCCTGCCCGTCGCGCGTGAGCTGATAGTCGATCTCGATCGCGCGAGGACGGCCGCGCCGCTGGGCCGACACCTCCGTCTTGACCAGGAGCCCGTCGCCATCCTTGTCCTCGCCCAGATACTTGACCTCGTAGCTGAGGTTGGAGCGCAGCGCGTTGATGTAGTTGGCCTCGACCAGCTCGCGCAGGAGCTGCAGGAAGTCGCGCCGCTGGCCGGCGCTCAGCTTGTCCCAGTGATCGCGCATCGCGCGCTGCCCCAGCGTGTCGATGTCGAGGAAGCCCCGCACGCTGCGGGTCACCTGGCCGGCGAGCTTCTTCTCGGCCGCGCTCCCCGGCTCGGCCTTCTCGCGCAGGAGCGACTGCACCTGGTCGTTGGCCTTGCGCACGGTCTGGGTGCCGACCCCATCGGAGCCCTGAGCCCGCGCCAGGCGCGAGCCGGGCGCCAGCAGGGCCAGACACAGGATGATGAAGGGCGCAGCAGCGCGCTGACAGATTCTCATCCTGATCACCTAACCGATCCGTGGCCGATCGTCGAATCAGTCGGACCAGTCGCGGGCGCAGGGCGGTTCGGGCGGCCAGGACGGGCAGGGGCGGGCCCGGCGCCCGGTCCCGTCGCCCGGCGCAGGCGGACCAGGGCGAGGTTCCAGTCGTGAACTGCCGTTAGGTAGCGGGCTCGGAGCGAGAAATAGGCCAGATAGGCGTCGGCCAGCTCCTTCGCCTCGACCACGCCGATCGCCTCGCCCTGCAGCACCGACGCCACCCAGCCGCGCGCGCTCTTCTCGCCCTCGCGCGCGGCCTCGAGGCGGCCGTGCGCGCTGCGCGCCTGGGCGTGCGCGTGCTCGACGTCGAGGCGCACCGCGCCGCTGGCCGCGCGCAGGTCGGCGCTCACCTCGTCGCGGCGGGCGCGCGCGCGCGCGAGCCGCCCTCGCTGGCTGAACGGCTCGATGGTCCAGCGCAGCGCCGCGGCCAGCCCCACCGTGGTCGTGTTGAAGGGATCGCTGGCGAACGCGGACGGCGGATCGTCGACGCCCTGGGCGCGGGCCCACTGGAAGGTCCCGACCAGCAGGAAGTCGGGGAAGAAGCGCGCGAGCTCGAGGTCGGCCAGCGCGTCGGTGCCGGCCTGCGCGTGGCGCAGCGCCGCCAGCTCGGGGCGCACCGCCATCGCAAGATCGGCGTAGTGATCGGCGGTGGCCAGCTCGACCTCGTCGGGCTCGAGCGGCTTGTCGTCGATGTCGGCGCGCGGGTCTCCGGCCATCACCCGCACCGCGGCCAGCGCGGTGTCCTCGGCCTCGCGCGCCTCGGCCAGCCGCGACCGCGCCTCGCCCAGCACCGTCTCGAGGCGCAGCCGGTCCTGCACCGTGGCCTCGCCGCCTCCCTTCTTGGCCGACAGCGCCTCGGCCAGCTGGCGCCGGGCCTTGTCGATCTCGTCGAGCCCGTCCTCGAGCTCGTAGCGCAGCTCGCGGGCAAGCTTGAGCCCGAAATAGGCGCGGGCGGCGTCGACCTCGATGTCGCCGGTCACGCCGCTCTCGCTGCTGCGCGCCGCCGCCGCCGCGCTGCGCGCGCCGCGCATGGCCGCCGACAGCTTGCCGAACGTGAAGAGCGGCTGGGCCAGGTTGACCTGCACGCTGCCCCACGCGCCGTCGAAGGCCAGGTTCACGTCCGTGTGAGACGTCTCGGTGCAGTCGGGATTCAGGCAGTCGATGTTCGGGCTGGGCGCGGCCAGGGCGCGCACCTCGATGTGCGGGAAGCGCGCGCCTCCCGCCTCGGTCACCAGGGCCTCGGCCTGGCGCGTCGCCAGGCGAGCCGCCTGGGCGCGCGGCCCGGCCACCGCGATGCGGGTCAGCTCGGCCAGCGACAGGCGGCGAGCCCCGCGCGGCTGCGCATCGACGATGTGGCCGGTCATGACGAGGAGGATCGGCGCGACGGCGGCGAAGGCGGCGGAGCGTGGCATGGGCTGGCCATAACACCGGCGCGCGCCGAAGTCGATCCGCTGCGCGCGTCTGGCCTAGGACCCCTCCGCCATGGCGGTGGCCACGTCCCCGCGCCGGGACGCGCGGACGCGCTTCCAGGCCAGGAGCGTGAGGTGGAGGGTGACCCCGATCGCAGCCCAGGTCACCACGCGCGCGCGGCGGATGAGCCCGAAGGCGAGCCCGTACGGCCCCGCCAGCCCCAGCATGGTGAAGGCGCCGGCGATGCCCGCCTCGTTGACCCCGAGCCCCTGCGGCACGAAGAAGAACAGGACCGCGCTGGCCGACAGGAGGCCGGTGATCGCGACGACCAGCTGCAGGCTCGGCGCCAGGCCGAGCAGGCGCAGGATGATCGCGATCTCGATGAGGTTGAGCAGCCGGCCCACCATCTTGGCCGCGAGCACGCCCGCCAGCCGCTTGCCGTCGAGCGCCGCGACCGGCCCCGCGCCGGCCTGTCCGGTGAGCCGCCGGATCAGCGCCGCGCTCCACCGCGACGGATAGGGCGACAGCACGAACACCACGAGCGCCAGCCCGGCCGCGAGCAGGAGCGCCGCGGCGATGCCGAGCCCCGCGGCCACCGCCCGATCGAGCGGCGTGATCCACAGGGTGAGCGCGATGGCCGCGCCGCTGAAGAGCGGCCCCGACAGGACGTTGACCAGCCGGTCCTCCACGACCGCGCGGGTCGCCATCGGTGTGCCGACGTGCTCGGCGAGGGCGCGGGCGCGGAACACATCCCCGCCCAGCCCGGCCAGCGGCACGATCGTGTTCATCGCCTCGCCGACGACGTGAATGTAGAAGAGGTGGCGGAAGCGCACGCGCCCCTCGAGCAGGAGCCCGATGCCGAACGCGTTGGCGGCGTACCAGAGCGGCGCGGCGGCGAAGGCGAGCAGGATGCCGCCGCCGACCTGGCGGAACGCCTGCTCGACCGCCCCGACCGGCATGCGGCTGACCAGCCAGGCCAGGAGCAGGAGGCCCGCCGCGTACGACAGGAACACCCGCGCCCGCGCGCCGGTCTTGCTCTCGTCGCCGAGGCCGCGCACGACCGACACGGTCATGAGGACGGAGCCCACGACCGTGACCCAGAAGTAGGCGCCGGGCAGGGCGACCAGACAGGCGATCATCGCCGCGAAGGCCTGGACGTCCTGCTTGATGAGGCCGGCGAGCGGCAGCACCAGCTTCTCCCACCAGCGCGAGCGATCCGAGCTCAGCACCTTGTTGGTGACCGCGAGGTTGGTGAGGTGCTGCTGGGTGGTCCACGTGTAGCGCGCCATGGTGGCGACGAAGAACGTGCTGAGCGCGAGGAACGGCACGAGCGCCCACAGGTACACCGCGTTGCCCGACAGGCGGTATGCGGCCACGCCGAGCGCCGTGTAGAACGCCATGTAGCGGACGTTGTCGGACAGCGTGTCGTACCAGGCGCCGAAGCGCGAGCCCTGCAGCTTGA
>DATFRY010000515.1:0-26040 GCA_035262925.1 Kofleriaceae bacterium
CTCGCAGGAGCCAGGGTCCTGGTCACCGGCGCGTCGCGCGGACTGGGGCGGGCGATCGCCGTGGCGTTCGGGGCCGAGCGCGCCCACGTGTGGGTCGGCTTCGCGCGCCGGGCCGACGACGCCGAGGAGTCGGTGCGCCTCGTGCGCGAGGCCGGGGGCAGCGCGGCCTCGCTCCGCTTCGATGTCACCTCGTCGACCGAGGCGGAGGCCGCGGTCGGCGCGGCGGTCCTGGAGCGCGGAGGGCTCGATGTGCTGGTCCACTCGGCGGGCGTGGCGCGCGACAACCTGTTCGCCCTCTCGGCGCCCGACGACTGGGACGAGCCGCTCCGGGTCAACCTGGGCGGCGCGCTGCGCGTCACGCGCGCGGCGCTCCGGCCCATGCTGGCGGCGGGTCGCGGCGCGATCGTCCACATCGGCTCGGTCGCGGGCATGCGGGCCAGCCCGGGGCAGGCCGGATATTCGGCCTCCAAGGGCGGGCTCGTGGCCCTCGTGCGCACGCTCGCCGCCGAGCTGGCCCCGCGCGGCATCAGGGTCAACGCGGTGGTGCCGGGCCTGTGCGCGGCCGGGATGGCGCTGCGCCTCGACCGACGGATCGTCGCCGACCGGCTCGCCCGCATCCCGCTCGGCCGGCTCGGCCGGGGCGAGGAGGTGGCGCAGGTGGCGCTCTTCCTCGCCTCCGACAGCTCGAGCTACGTGGTCGGCCAGGCGATCACCGTCGACGGAGGGCTGTCGCTGTGACCATCGCGTTCCTGTTCGCCGGCCAGGGAGTCGATCCACCGTGGGTGGCGCGCGACCTCCTGGCCGAGCCGGCGGTCGCCGAGCTGGTCGATCTGGCCGGTGACGCGGCCGGCGTGGACATGGAGCGGCTGCTGATCCGCGGCGGTCGCGAGCTGGCCCGTCCCGAGGTCCTCCAGCCGGCGCTGGTCGCGGTCTCGCTGGGCGCGTTCCGCCTGCTCGCCCGTGCGGGCGTGAGGCCGGATCTCGCCGCCGGTCACTCGCTCGGCGAGCTCAGCGCCTGGGCCGCGTGCGAGTGCGTCGCGGCCGAAGACGCGGTCCGCGCCGCCGCGCTGCGCGGACGGCTCATGGCGCGCGAGGCGGCGAATCGTCCCGGCGGCATGCTCGCGCTCACCGGCGCGACCCACGAGACCTGCCTCGAGGCGGTGGCGCTCGGCGCCGGGTCGGTGTGCATCGCCGCCCACAACGCGCCGGACGAGTGGGTGCTGTCGGGCGATCTCGCGGCGCTGTCCCGGATCGCCGCGCGCTTCCGCGGGGTGAGGCTCGCGGTGGCCGGCGCGTGGCACTCGCCGGCCATGGCCGGGGCGGTGGGCGAGCTGGGCGCCGCGCTCGCGAGCATCCCGCGACGACCCGGGCGGGCGCGCTGGGTGGCCAATCGCGACGGCCAGGTCGCCGACGAGCCGCTCATCCCGGAGCTCCTGGCCGGCCAGCTGGTCCGGCCGATCCGCTGGGTCGCGGCGCTGCGCACGCTCGAGGCATCCGGGTGCCGGCGCCTGGTCGCCGTCGGACCGGGCAAGATGCTGCGCGCGCTGGTGCGCCGCACGCTCGGCGCCGGCATCGAGGTGGAGATGGCGGAGACCCTGCGCGACGTGGAGAGGGCCGCGTCATGAGCCGGTGGCGAGAGGAGGATGCGCTGCGCCTGGGACCCGACGTCGTGCAGCGGCTCATCCCGCACCGGCGGCCGCTCCTCATGGTGGACGGCGTGGACGCGTTTCGCCGGGCACCGGCACCGACCTTGTGGGCGCGGCGGCACATCTCGGCCAACGAGGAGGTGTTCGCCGGGCACTTCCCCGGCTTCAGCATCTGGCCCGGCATCTACACCATCGAGGGGCTGGGACAGACCTCGCTCGTGCTCAGCGTGCTGCTCCACCTCATCGGCGCCGCCGAGGCACAGGGCAAGAGCGCCGCCGACGTGCTGGATGCGCTCCGCCAGCTCGAGCAGCGCCGCCGGCCGGGCGCATCGCGCGCATCCGGCGCATCTGGCGCATCCGGCGCATCCGGCGCGTTCCAGCTCGACGATCTCGCGGGTCCAGAACCGCCCGCAGGCCTGTCGGGACAGATCGACATGAAGCTCCTGGCGCCGGTCTTCGCCGGCCAGGAGCTGCGCTACCGCGTCTCGCTGACCCACACGCTCGACTCGTTCGCCCGCTTCGAGGTCGAGGCGGAGGTGGCCGGCACGGCGGTCGCGCGCGGACACATGACCGGCTTGATCTTGAAGTCGCCATGAGGCGCCGACGGCACGCAGCGTGGCGGGCGGTCCTCGGCCTCATCGGCCTCGCCGGGTGCGGTCCATCGATCCTCTTCTCCGGACACACCCCGGACCGGACCAGGCGCGTCGACGTCGTCGCCGAGTCCGGCATCCAGTACGTCGCGATCGACGGCCGGCGCGCCTCCGGATACCGGGCGGTGGTCGCCTGGTCGCTCACCTTCTCCGACGACAGCAAGCACCTGGCCTACGCCGCGCGACTGGCCGATCGGTGGGTCGTGGTCGCGGACGGCCGCCCCGGCCGGGCCTGGGACGGGATCGGCGAGATCGCGCTGGCCGGCTCCGGACGCCTGGCCTACGCGGCCCAGGATGGGCGCGCGTGGCGGGTCGTGGCGGACGGCCTGCCCGGTCCGCGCTTCGACGCGATCCTGGCCGGAACGCTCCGCTTCAGCCGCGACGGGCGGCGCATCGCCTACGTCGCGGGCGACCGCGCCGGCGTCCGCGCCGTGGTCGACGGTCGCCCGGGGGCGCGCTGGGACGGCATCGGCCAGCTCACCATCAGCGACGACGGCGCTCACGTCGCCTACGCGGCCCGTCGCGGCGCGACCGGACACGCGGTGGTGGACGGCGTGGTCGGCCCGGCCTGGCGCGCCATCGGTGCGCTGCGCCTGGCGCCGGCCGGCGGCCGATCCGCCTACGCCGCCCTCGACGGCGCGAGCTGGCGGGTCGTGGTCGACGGCGAGCCCGGCGCGGCGACCGGACGCGTGCGCTCGCTCGTCTTCCGCGACGACGGGCGCCATGTGGCCTGGGTGAGCGAGATGGATGACGCGAACCTGGTCGTGCTCGACGGAGCGCCGGTGGCGGCCTGGCAGGAGCCGCGCCGCGCGACCGTGGCGTTCGCGCCGGCCCGCGCCCCCGGTTCGTCGCCCGGTCTGGCCCACGTGGCTCCGGCCGCGGGGGGCGGCGAGCGGCTGATCATCGACGGCGAGGCCGGCCCGATCTACGACGAGGTCGGCGTCCCGGTGTGGAGCGCCGACGGCCGCCGCCTGGCCTACCCGGCCCGGCGCGGCCGGACCTGGGTCGCCGTGGTCGACGGCCGCGCGCTCGCGGGCGGCAGCCGGGTGTGCGGGCTGACCTTCAGCGGCGATGGGCGACGGTTCGCCTATCTGACCCGCCGCGGTCGCGACTGGTTCGCGGTGGTCGACGGGCGCCGGTTCCGGTTCGATCTGGTCATCGAGGACTCGTTCGCCTTCTCGCGCGACGGTGCCAGCTGGTCGCTCATCGCCGGCGATCTGGCGGCAGAGCGGCTGTTCTTCGCGGTGGACGGACGGCGGCGCGTCCCGCTCGACGCTCGCGAGGTCTACTCCGCCGCGGCGCGCCTGGCCCGCGGCGGCCCCCTCCTCGACGCCGCGAGCGACGAGGCCGCGCCCGAGCTCCTCCGATCGTGGAGCCGCGCCGAGGCGGAACGGGCCGCGCGAGGCGGAACGCGCCAGGTCATGTCGAGCCGTTCGCGCGAGTGACCCCGTGACACGCTCGGCGCGGCCTGGTCGAGCGACACGCCGCCTTCCCCCTCGCGATGGCGTCAGGCCTCGAGCCCGCCGCCCACGTGATACTGGGCGCCGGTGACGAAGGTCGTGGAGCGGGCCGCCAGGAACGCGATCACGTTGGCCACCTCGTCCGGCTTGCCGAAGCGCCTCGTCGGGACGAGCCCCAGGATCGCCTCGCCCATCGCCGCGAGCTGCTGCTCGGTCAGGCCCAGCTTGGCCGCGTCGAAGATCGGCGTCTCGATCGGGCCGGGGCTGACCGCGTTGACGCGCACGCCGTCGGCGGCGAGCTCCTGGGCCCAGGCGCGCGTGAGCGCCAGCACCGCGGCCTTCGAGGCGCTGTACACCGACATGTTCGCGAACGGTTGATCGGCGACGATCGAGGCGACGTTGACGATCGCGCCCTTCGCCTGCCGCAGCAGCGGGAGCGCGAGGCGCGTGGTCTCGATCAGCCCGCCGACGTTGATGTCGAACGTTCGGCGAAAGTGGTCGCTTCCGGCGTCGGAGATGGGGGCGACCTCGAAGACGCCCGCGTTGTTCACCAGCACGTCGAGGCGGCCGTACTTCGCCTTCACCGTGTCGATGGTGCGCGCGGCGTCGGCCGGGTTCGAGACGTCGGCGAGCACGTGCGCGATGTTCGAGTCGCGCGCCGCCGCCTCGCGGAGCGTGGCCTCCGTGCGGCCGGTGATGATGACCTTCCCGCCGGCGCGGGCGAGGTGGAGGGCGGTGGCGGCGCCGATGCCGGTGCTGCCACCCGTGACGAGGATGATCTGGTCGTTGAAGGACATGGCGTCCATGTGCGCCCGGCCGCGACCGAGCGCCTTGGCGGCCCCTGCGAGGTGTTTGCTCGCCCCTGCGATCGAGCCTGCGGCATGATGGCCGCTGCGATCGTCTTGCCTGTTTCTGCGGTGGCAAGCGGAGGCCGCGCTCGCGCAGTACAGTTCCGGTCGTCTCCGATGGCGACGATCACACCACTTCACCAGCCGATCTTCGAGACCGACTCCGGCGGCCCCCTGGATCGCGTGCGCGACTTCGTGCTCGCGGAGATCGCCACCGCGGACGGCCACATCTCCGACGGCACCGACCTCTGCTTCTATCGGTTCTCCCGGCCGACCACGATCCGCAAGGCGGCCACCTTCGGGGTGACGCTCGGTGTCGTGCTGCAGGGACAGAAGAAGCTGCGCTTCGGGCAGCACGACGAGATCCTCGTGGATCCGACGCGTCTGGTCGTGGTCACGCGCGAGACCGAGCACCTGTCGCTCGCCATCGCGGCGAGCGAGCGACGCCCCTACCTGGGGATGAGCGTGTGCTTCGCACCCGACCGCGTCGCTCGGGCCTTGCTCGCGCTCGCCGACGCAGGCGGCCCGGCCGTCCGCGAGAGCGTCCCGGCCTTCGTGATGCCGAGCGACGCCAGCATCGCCGACGCGCTCGAGCGCCTCGCGCGCAGCTTGAAGGATCCGCTGGACCGCAAGCTGCTCGCCCCGCTCGTCATCGACGAGCTGCTGTTCCGGCTCCTGCGCTCGGACTCGGCCGCGGCCATCCGCAGCGGCGTCGCGCGCACGCCCGACGCGCACCGCATCCTCGAGTCCATGCGATTCATCCGCGAGCAGCACTCTCGCAAGCTCACCATCGGGGAGCTCGCGAAGCGCGCCGCCATGAGCCCGTCCCACTACGCCCACCGCTTCACCACGGTGGCTCTCATGAGCCCGATGCGCTTCGTCCGCGAGGTCCGACTGGAACGCGCCCGCGCCCTGCTCGTCGAGCGCCGCGCGCGCGCCAACGAGGTCGCCGCCGACGTCGGCTTCGAGAGCGCCGCCCACTTCACCCGCGAATTCAAGCGCCGCTACGGCGTCCCGCCGTCGCACCTCCTCCGCCCGCGCTCCGGCTAGCAGCCCGACTCCGTGTTCTCACGGCGAATCCGTCGACGGGCCCAGAACGTACCTCGGTCGGCCCTTCGAGCCTTCCTCGCCTACCGGCGGGCGCGCGCGGCCAGCCAGGCGTCGACGTCGGCGAGATCGGCGCGGGCCCCGGGGATGCTCGCGTAGGCGGCGCGCGCCTCGCGGGCGAGATCGAGCGCGCGGCGGCGATCGCGCCCGCTGGTCCACAGCGCGCGCGCGAGGGCGAAGGCGATGCGCGGCCGCTGGAAGACGGCGACCGGATCGCCGGTCGCGATCGCGCGCGCCCGCTCGAGCGTCGTCACGGCGGCGCGGCTGGCTCCGCGCGCCAGCTGGCAGAGCCCCTGGCCGGCCAGCGCGACGGAGACCAGCACCGCGCCCTCGCCCTCCACGTCGATGGTGGCGGCCAGCCCGCGCGCGAGCAGCGGCTCCGCCTCGCCGCAGCGATCGCCGAGCGCGTAGAGCATGCCGAGATCGACGAGCGCGTCGCCCATCGACGCTCGCCCCGCTTCACCCAGCGCCTCGAGGGCGGCGAGCTGCCGGCGCATGAGCGGCTCCGCCGCGGAGTAGCGGCGCCGGACCAGCAGCATCGTGCCGATGTTTCCGTCGGTGACGGCGGCGTTCACCGCGCCGGCCGGGCCGGCCGCCTTCCACGCGGCGCGGGCCCGTTCGAAGGCGGCGAGCGCGTCGTCCCATGCCGCGCGGTGGACGTGCACCAGGCCGAGCGAGTTGTCGACCGCGGCCAGCTCGAGGCGGTGCGCCTCGGCGCCGGCGGCGGCCCAGCGGGCGCGGGCGCGGCCCAGCTCGGCCAGGGCGCGGTCGTAGTCGCCGCGCAGGTAGCGCACCGTCCCGACGCGGTAGGCGAGCTCGGCGCCGCGGAGGTCGTCGGGCGGCAGGCGCAGGACGGCCAGCTCCGCCCCGAAGATCGTGTCCTCGAGCGCGGCGTCGTCGTGCCCGCCGAGGAAGGCGAGCGAGACCAGCTCCAGCCATGCGTCGGCCGCCAGCGACTCCTCCCTGACCTCCGTGCAGGCGCGGATCGAGCCGCGCAGCGACGTGCGAGCGCCGGCGGCGTCGCGCTGGCGCGCCTGGGCCTGGCCGAGCAGCATCAGCGCGGCGCAGAGCGGCTCGGGGTCGGCGCGGCTGCGCGACTGCGCCGCCACCTCGCCGGCCAGGCGCACCGTCTCGTCCAGGCGGCCGGCCGCGAGGGCGAGCCTGGCCTGGACCAGGCCGATCATGGCCGGCTTCCACTCCTGCTTCTGCGCCTCCGTGGCGTTGCCGACCACGAGCTCGTCGCAGCTGGCCGGCCGGTCGAGGCGCCCGACCGCGCCGATCGCGTCCTCCACCAGCTCGCGGCTGGCCGCGTCGATGTACGCGGTGACCAGCGCGTCCACACCGCCGAGTCGGCGCTCGAGGCACTGCAGCCGATCGGCGGCGAAGCGCTCGGCGACCGGGCCGCGCCGCATGGGCAGCTCGCAGAGCTCGACGCGCCTGGCCTGCCACTCGCGCGTCCAGCCGTCGAGCGCGGCGGACGCGCGCCCCGCGATCTCGGCCGCGCGGGGGTGGCCGGTGGCGGCGAAGCTGCGCGCCAGCGCCTCGCGCCTGGGTCCGTTCCACACCCGCCCGGCGTCGGCGCTGGCGGCCGCGCACGTCTCGTCGACGCCGGGCCCGGCGCTCGCGCGGACCCACAGCGCCCACGCGGTCGACGCGATCGCGACGAGCGCGAGCGCGGCCGCGATCCGCCGGCGCACCACGCGCGGCCGCGGATCCAGCTCGGCGAGGAGCGCGGACATGTCCGGGTGGCGCTCGTCGGGGGCGGCGCGCAGCCCGCGCAGGATGGCGCGCCGGGCGCGCGCGCTCAGCCCGCGCTGCGCCGGCGGCGCGGTCACCTCGCCGGCCATGCGGCGTCCGGCCATCTCGCGATACGTCGCGCCCTCGAAGGGCAGGCGGCCGTACAGCGCCTCGAACAGCGAGGCGCAGAAGCTGAACTGATCGCTGCGCGCGTCCACCTCGTCGCCGCGGTCCTGCTCCGGCGCCATGTAGCCGGGCGTCCCGACGATCGCGCCCTCGCGCGTGAGCGCGGGGCCGGGGCAGCCCGGCGCCGGCGAGGGAGGCCGCGCCGCACCGGCCGAATCGTCGGCAGCCGGAGCCGACGAGCGCGCCAGTCCGAAGTCGAGCACGCGCACGCGCCCGTCGTCGCCGATCATCACGTTCTCCGGCTTGAAGTCGCGGTGGACGATGCCGACCCGGTGCGCCGCGGCCAGGCCGGCGCCCGCGGCGAGGTGGACGGCGAGGACCTCGCGCGGCCGCGCCGGGCGCTCGCGCAGCCACGCGCGCAGCGTGCGACCCGCGACGAACTCCATGGCGAGGAAGACATCGCCTTCGAAGGTGCCGACGTCGTGCACGGCGACCACGTTCGGGTGCGAGAGCTGGGCCAGCGCGCGCGCCTCGCGGGCCAGGCGAAGCCGCGCCTCGTCGGCGCCGCGGCCGCGGCCGAGGCCGAGGCCGGCCGCGCCGACCAGCTTGAGCGCGATCGTGCGATCGAGCTCCGGATCGAACGCCTTGTAGACCACGCCCATCCCGCCGCGACCCTGAAGGCCGACGATCACGTAGCGGCCGACCACGGCGCCGGTCGGCAGATCGAGCGGGTTGGCCAGATCGAGAGGCAGCGCGCCGGCGGGCCCGCCGACATCGCCGCCCGCTGCCCGGTCGTCCCCGAGGCCGGCATCGTCCCGGCGGGCCAGCTCGGCGAACAGGAACCGGCAACTCGAGCAGCCATCCAGGTGGCGCTCGACCTCCTCGACCGAGCCATCGTCGAGGATTCCGCCGACGTAGCCGAGGAGCGTGTTCTCCGCCGGGCAGCCCACGGTCGGGTCCTCTGCAAGTCGCGCGCCTCGCGCACGCGCCGCGCCCGCCGGCCGGCGCGGGCCGTTGGCCTGCCGCCTGCACTCCGCTACGCTCGCGACGTGGAGCCAGGCGCCGGGCACGGTCTCTCCCGCTGGGTCGAGGCGGCGCGGCGGCGATGGCCGGAGATCGAGCTGCCCGCCGTCCGTTTCGCCGGGCACGTCGCGGCGCTCGGCATCGCGGCCGGCGCGGATCATCCGCACGCGGACGACCTGTACCTCGCCTGCGCGACCTCGCACGGCGACCCGGCGGCGGTGGCCGCGTTCGAGCGCGAGCTGTCGCCGGTGGCGCGCGCCGCCGCCCGCCGCATCGATGGGTCGGTCGACTTCGTCGACGAGGTGGTGCAGGCCACCCGCGAGCGGCTGCTGGTGGCGCGCGACGGCAGGCCGCCTCGCGTCGCCGAGTACGCCGGGCGCGGCACGCTGGCGGCGTGGGTGCGCGTGGCCGCGATGCGCATCGCCATGAATCTCCTGCGCGAGCGCCGCCGCAACGTCCTGGTCGACGACGACGCCTTCTTCGACGCCGTCCGGCAAGGGAGCGACGGCGAGCGCGCCGCGCTGAGGTCGCGGTACGGACAGGCCTGCGCCGACGCGGTGCGGGCCGCCTTCGCGACGCTGACCGCGCGCGAGCGCAACCTGCTCCGTCTGCATCACCTGCACGGCCTCACGCTCGACGAGCTGGCGCCGGCCATGAAGGTGCACAGGGCGACGGTGGCGCGCTGGATGGAGCGCGCGCGCGGGCGCCTGCTCGAGGAGACCCGGGCAGGACTCAGGGCACGGCTCACCGCCCTGGACGCCGAGGTCGACAGCATCCTGCGCGAGCTGCAGAGCCGCATCGATGTGACGCTCAGCCGGCTTCTCGCCGAGTAGCGGCGGATATCGCGTCCGTCCCGATCGCGCGACCTCGCCGCACCAAGAAAAGTGCGCCGCGCGTGCGACGAGCGCGAGGAGCCGTGTCGTACCCGACAACCAATCGGAGTAACGACATGCGCCTCTCCTTGCTTCTCGCGATGGCCGCGCTGGCCATCCCCTCCGCCGCGTGGGCCGATCGCCACGACGGCCTCCTCCTCCGCGTGACCCCCGGCATCGCCGGCGCCGGGGCCACCGCCGACGTCGACGATCGAGACGCCTCGATCCGGGGCGCCGCCGGCCGCCTCGGCGTGACCGCCGGCTGGGCCGTCGTGCCGCGCGTGATCCTCACGGTCGAGCTCCTCGGCCACGCCGTGCTCGGCCCCGACCTCGAGGTCGACGGCGACGTCACCGAGACCGACGACGACGTGAGCTGGGGCGTCTCCTACGCCGGCCTCGGCGTCGACTTCTACACTCGCAACAACTTCCACATCGCCGGCTCCGGCGGCCCGCTGATCATGACGCTCGACAGCGACGAGATCGACCGGGCGGAGACCGACGTCGGCGGCGGCGGCAAGCTCGCGGCCGGATACGAGTGGTGGGCCGGGCCCGAGGTCGGCCTCGGCGTCACCCTCGAGCTCCTGGCCGGGGCGGTCCCCGACGGCGACACGACATGGGGCGTCGGGACCCTCGGGCTGGCCTTCAGCGCCACCTACAACTGAGAGGAGCGCACGACATGATGAGACGATCCACCATCGCCCTTCTCCTCGCGCTCGCGGCCTGCACCGCGGACGCGGACACAGGCACCTCCGACGGCGCCGGCGACGCCGGCGACGCCGCAGACGACGACGGCGCCGGCGACGATTCCGCCGACGACGGCGCGACCGACGGCGGCCAGCCGGACGCGTGCGAGGCGGAGGGGCGCTACGGGGATGGCACCTGCGACGGCGCCTGCGCCCTCCCCGACACCGACTGCTTTCTCTTCTTCGACGATCACGCCGCCGCCGACGAGTGGTTCACCGGGTACGAGGCGGACCTGGCCGCCTCCGAGTCGCGCCCGCCGCGCGCGCTGGTCGACGCGTCGGATGCGCGCTTCGCCGCGATGCGCGAGCTCCTGGAGCGCGGCTGGGCCAGCTACGCGGTGGAGCGGCCGGTCGGCGCCCTCGACCGTGCGCCGGAGCTCGTCGTCATCGACGATCCGGGCGTGAACGCGTTCGTCGCGTTCGACCGCGGTGTCGAGAAGATCGGCTGGGCGGTCATGGTGCAGACCGGTCTCATCGAGCTCGGCGCCAGCGAGCCGGCCCTGCTCGGCGTGGTCATGCACGAGCTCACCCACGCGGTGGACCGCCACGTCCTGCCCGACGCCGGCGAACGCGTCCTCATCCACTATCAGGTCGCGCCGGGCGAGCCGGAGCCGCTCGGCTTCGAGCAAGAGGACGAGCCGATCGCGCGCGCCGCCGTCGCCGCGTGGCGCAAGCTGGGCGGTGAGGCCGGCCCGTATCCGCTCGCGGAGCTCCACGGCATCCCGACCGGATCGAGCTCGCTCATGACCAGGGTGTTCAACGCGACGCTCCAGCGCGCGGTCGCCGCCGATCCCGACGCCTGCGCGGCGGCGCTCGACCGGATCGAGCCGCTCAACCAGTTCCTGAACGCGCGCATCTCTCCGCTCGACGGCCTGCTGGCGCCGCTCGACGAGCCGGAGCGGGCCGAGCTCGACCTCCTGAGCGGCGACTTCATGGCGGCGCTGCGCGACCCGTGCACGCTGGCGAGCGACCTGGACCTGTTCCCGCTCATCGCGGAGCTCTTCGGGGTGACGGTCGACGAGGTGCTGGCCGAGTTCGATCCCTCCGACGTGGAGCTGGTCGAGGGTCTGCCGATCGTCGATCAGATCGCGACCCTCACCGACGATCGCTACCGCCGCATGCGCGAGGTCGAGGCCATGCTGGTCGAGGACACCGGCCTCGACACGTCCAGCCTTCGCTACTTCTCGACCGAGGAGGCGGCCGACGACTCGACCGTGCCGGTCCTGGCCGGCATGGGCTTCCCTCCCGATGCCGTCGGCGAGTTCTTCCTGGCCATCCTGCCGCCGCCGACCCGGGCCGAGTGCGCCGATCTGCTCGCGCGCGGCGACGTCCCGCCCTACGGCGATCTCACCGACGATCACCACGCGTTCTGCTTCCGCGCCTACCACGTGGCAGCCCTCGCCGACCGCGTCGCCGCGCCCGCCACGGCCGCGCGCGCCCCGCACACGGCGAGGCCGGACGCGGCGGAGGCGTACCGGCGCGCAGCCGGACCGCGCCTGCCCCGCTTCTGGCGGCCGGGCGACGACACCCGCTCGGCCTGGCTCGCTCCTCCCCGCCAGGGGCCGCCACCCTGGAACCGTTGATCGTTCGGCGGGCGGCGCGAGATGGTGCCGACGCAATCGACGTCGGTGCCCAGGGGCGGAATCGAACCACCGGCACGCGGATTTTCAGTCCGCTGCTCTACCAGCTGAGCTACCTGGGCAGGTCGCGCGGCTCGCGCGAGGGGTAGAGGCTTACACTCGAAGCACCTCCATGTCCAGAGTCGGCCGGGCGCGATGCGATGGCGGGTCGCGCGATCTCTCGCGGCCACCGCCGCCGCCGGCACCGGCCCGCCGCGACCCCCGCACGGCGCCGAACGCTGGGTCCGCCACCCTCGCTCCGGCGCCCCTCCCGGACGCCGCGCCAAGGCTGTCGTTCGGGCTTGCTCGGGGGAGGGACAGGGTCGAAAATTTGCAAGAAGATTGCCATCCTAAACCCTCGTCAATCCAGGTATCTGGCCAGTAGTCACCCCGGCCGGCGCCTGCCCTGGCTTCCCCTCTCCACAGTATCATCATCCCTCATGATTTCTGAACGCGCCCGCGGCCCCGCGCTCGCGCTCGTCATGGTCGCGCTGGCGAGCGGTTGCGGCGGTGACGATGACACCTCGGACGATGGCGGCGAGGCGGATGCATCCGCCGATGCCGGCTCCGATGCCGGTGCGCCCGACTCGGGCGACGACCTCTGTCCGGGCATGTCCCTGTTCGAGGCGCTGACCGCCGACGCCGAGAGCGCCGCCTCGATCTTCGAGGTGGACGTCGCCGAGGTGGGCGGCTCGGCCAGCACGACGTCGGCCCCCAACGGGCGCGCCGACCTGTGCCTGCCGGCGGGAGCCGACGCGCAGGTGCGCTCGACCAAGGACGGCTACCTGGCGCGGCTCGACACCCTGTCGGCCGATGCGCTCGACATCCTCGACACGGCGGTCAACCCCTACCCGCTCGACCTCCTCGAGACCGCCGCGGCCGACGGTCTGCTCTTCGAGCTCGGCACACCGCCGCGCGACGAGGCGGCCACGCTGCTCCTGGTCTCGGTCGTGACCGCCGATGGAGCGCCGCTGGCCCGGGCCACGGTGTCGATCGACAGGGGCGACGACGGCGTCTTCGCGCGGCAGGCGACCGGCGACTTCGTCGACGCCGGCGACCCGGGCGAGGTCGCCGATGGCCGCGTGCTCCTGTTCGTCAACGTGGCCGTGAGCGGAGCCGACGACCAGGTCGCCATCACCGTCACGCCGCCGGGCGATTTCGGAGGAGCTTGCGTCGGACCGCCATCGGCGACGCTGGAGGCCGGCGGACTGAGCGGCGCCCTGTTCGTCTGCCAGTAGCCCGCGCACCGCGCACCCGGATGCATCGTCCACCATCAGAGTTCGAGACCAGCAAGCGGGCCGCCTCCGTCGACCCGGAGGATCCGGCTCAGCTCATCGGCCAGATCATCGACGGCCGCTACAGGCTGACCAGCCTGGTCGGACGCGGAGGGATGGGCGCGGTGTTCCTGGCCGAGCACGTGACCATCCGCCGGCCGGTGGCGGTCAAGCTGCTGGTGCCGTCGCTGGCGGCCATCCCGGAGCTGTCGCGCCGCTTCCAGCGCGAGGCGTTCGCCATCGGGCGCATCGATCACCCGAACTGCGTCAGCGTGATGGACTTCGGACGCCTCGAGAACGGCTCGCTCTACCTGGTGATGGAGTACCTTCCGGGGCGCTCGCTGGCCGAGGCGATCGAGGAGGAGGAGGAGCTCAGCCCGCGCCGCTCGCTGCACATCATCCGCCACGTGCTGCGCGGCCTGGGCCACGCGCACCAGGCCGGCATCGTCCACCGCGACGTCAAGCCGGAGAACGTCATCCTGATCGAGCACGACGGCGTGCCCGACTTCGCCAAGATCCTCGACTTCGGCATCGCCCGCGTGGTCGGCCAGACCCCGCCCGACGTGATGGAGGAGGGAGAGGAGCGCCTCACCCAGGCCGGCATCGCGTTCGGCACGCCGGCCTACCTCTCGCCCGAGCAGGCGATCGGCGATCCGGTCGACCAGCGCGCGGACCTGTACTCGGCCACGGTGATGCTGTTCGAGATGATGACCGGGCGGCCGCCGTTCTACTCGCAGGACAAGCTCGAGCTGCTCGGCATGCACGCGACCCGGCCGCCGCCCCGGCTGCGCGACGTCAAGCCCGACCTGGTGGTGCCGCCCTTGCTCGACGATCTCATCGCCACCGGCCTGGCCAAGAGTCCGAGCCGCCGCTTCATCGACGCCGATCAGTACATCGCCGCGATCGAGACCTGCCTGCTCGAGCGCATGGACGGCGACTCCGGCCTGCTGCCGGTCGGGGCCACGCCGGCCGACACCGGGCCGGTCGGGCTGGCCTTGCCGCCGCCGGCCGGGCTCATCGCAGCGGCGTCGGTGCGACGCGTGAGCTCGCTCCCCACGTCGACCGCGTCCGACACGCCGATGCGTGTGGTGCGGCGGCCGGCGCGGCGCTCGGTGTGGCCGGCGCTGCTCGCCCTGCTCGTCCTCGCCGGCGGCGCGGCCGGCGCCTACTGGTACTTCTTCCTGCAGCCGCCGCGCGACGTCGATCTCCTGGCCGGGCTCAAGAGCGAGGCGGCCGAGCGCGCCGAGCGCACCCTGGTGGAGGGCGATCCCGGCCTCGCCATCCAGCAGCTGACCCAGACCCCCGAGGCGCTGGCCGGCGACGCGCAGGCCCAGCTCCAGCTCGGCAACGCCCACGCCGCCCGCTCCGAGTACGAGAAGGCGCTGGCCGCGTACAGCAGCGCGCTCCAGCTCGACCCCAGCCTCCTGTCCGACGAGCGACTGCGCGCCAACCTGCGCCTCATGATCGACGACGACGGGCCGGTCCTGATCGACGCGGCGCGCATCCTGGCCCAGCTGGGCCGCGACGAGGACGCGCGCGCCCGCATCGTCGAGCTGGCCGCGGCGCGCGATCGCACCATGCGCCGGCGCGCGTTCGCCCTGGCCGAGGAGCTCGGCCTCGGCGATCGCATCGACCGGCTGAAGTCCTTCACCCTCGATCTCCAGCAGGAGACGACCTGCCCCAGGCGCCGCGATGCGGTGACCAAGCTGCGCGCCCTGGGCGACCGGCGCGCGCTGGAGCCGCTGCAGGAGGCGCTGGCCCGCTCGTCGAGGTCGAAGCGGCACAAGCACCGGCGCGATCCCAACGCCTGCCTGCGCCAGCACGCCGAGGACGCGGTCCGCTACTTCGAGAGCCTGGCCCCGCCCACGCCGCCCGACGCCGCGGTCAGCACCACGCCGCCGCCCGGTTAGGTCGGTCGAACTGAGCGCCGGGGTCAGGTCGATCGCGGCGGCCGCATCGGGTACGGTCCGGGCGTGCGCATCGCAACCTGGAACGTGAACTCGCTGGGCGCGCGCCTGGAGAAGGTGTGGTGGTGGCTCGAGCGCGCGCGGCCCGACGTCCTGCTCATGCAGGAGACCAAGCTGTCCGACGGTGATGCGCCGCGCGACGCCTTCCGCGAGCGCGGCTACGAGCTCGCCCATCACGGCGAGGGCCGGTGGAACGGCGTGGCCATCGCGAGCCGGGTCGGCATCGCCGACGTGGTGCCGGGGTTCGGCGCCGGGGACTCCTCGGCCCCGCCGGCCCCGGCGACGACACAGGACGCGCACGACGACGATCCGCTGGCCGAGGCGCGCATCATCTCGGCGACGTGCGGCGACATCCGGGTGGTGAGCATCTACGCGCCGAACGGGCGCACGGTCGACTCGCCCTTCTACCGGGGCAAGCTGCTCTGGTTCGATCGCCTGGCCCGCTGGCTGGACGAGAGGTGCCAGCCGGCCCAGCCGCTCGTCATCGGCGGAGACTTCAACGTGGCTCCCGACGACGTCGACGTGTGGGACGCGAGCGCGTGCCACGGCGGCACCCACGTCTCGCCGCCCGAGCGCGAGGCGTTCGCCCGGCTGCGCCGGTGGGGCCTGGCCGACGCCTACCGGCTGCACAGCCAGACGCCGGACCGCTTCACCTGGTGGGACTACCGGGCCGGCAACTTCCACAAGAACTACGGTATGCGCATCGATCACCTGCTGGTGACAGAGCCCGTCGCGAAGCGGACCACCGGCGCCGAGATCGACCGCGAGGCCCGCAAGGGCAAGCCGATCCCGTCCGACCACGCGCCGCTCTTCATCGACGTCGACCAGGCCGGCACGCCGATCGACGCCGGCTGGTCGTCTGCCGAGGGCCGGATCGCGGCGCGCCGCACGCGGCGCTGAGGCGGGGAGCGCGGCCGATGGATCTGACGGGCGCCATCGCGGCTCACCTGGCCGAGTGGGAGACCGCGGTGGTCGAGCACGAGACCTTCGGCACCGACGATCCGCGCGCGATCGCGGCCTCGCTGGAGCGCCTGGTCGCCGACTCGCTGGGGGCCGCGGTGGCCCGCTGCCTGTTCTACCGGACCAGCGTGGGCTCGGTCGCCGGCGTCGAGCTGGGCGACGGGCGGCGCGTCGTCATCAAGGCGCATCAGCCGCGCGTGTCGCGCGAGCGGCTCGTCGCGGTCCAGGGCGTCATGCTCGCGCTGTCGGCGGCCGGCTTTCCGTGTCCGCGGCCGCTGGTGGCGCCGGTCCCGCTCGCCCGCGGGCTGGCCACCGCCGAGGAGATGCTCGACGGCGGCGAGGCGCGCGACGGCCACGACCCGGCGGTGCGGCGCGCCCTCGCGCGGCTCCTGGCCGAGCTGGTCGCGGTCGTCGAGCCCACGCCGGCGCGCGCGCCTCTGGGCGCGAGCTGGTTCAGCGGCCTGCCGGCCGATCGGCTGTGGCCGCGGCCGCACAGCCCGCTCTTCGACTTCGAGGCCACGCGCGCGGGCGCGGAGGCGATCGACGCGATCGCCGCCGAGGCGCGCAGGGCTCCGCGCGCCGGCGCCCGCGTGGTCGGCCACTTCGACTGGCGCACGGAGCACGCGCGCTTCTCCGGCGATCGCGTGGTCGCCGTGTTCGACTGGGACAGCCTGCACGTCGACCTCGAGCCGGTCGCGGTGGGCGCGGCGGCGCATGCCTTCTGCACCGACTGGGAGCGCGACCCCGCCGACGCCCCGACCGCGGCGCCCAGCGCCGACGAGGCGCGCGCGTTCGTGGCCGACTACGAGGACGCGCGCGGTCGCCGGTTCGAGGGCGTGGAGCGCCTCACCCTCGCCGGGTCGCTGGTCTACTCGCTCGCGTACACCGCGCGGTGCGTGCACGCCGCCGGCGCCGCGCCCAACGACAGAGCGCGCGGCTTCGTCCGGCTGGTCGAGGACGAGGGGGCGGCGCTGATCCGCGGCCTTTGAGGGCCTCGCGGGCGCGGTCACGGTGTTCCATCGACTGTCACGGCAGGAGGTGGAAAGGGGGAACATGATGAAAACCGTGACGACTCTGGCGGTCCTGGCTGCTTCCATGTTCGCTGCCGGCGGGGCGGCGATCGCCGACCACGTCGACTCCACAGGCTCCGGGCCGCCGGCGGAGGCGCAGGCGCTCGGCCGCCTGATCGGCGAGTGGCGCGGGTCCGCGACCTTCACGATGGGGGCGCAGAGGGATCCGGCGAGGATGTCGGTCTCGTGCCGGCCGACCGCGGCGGCGTTCGGGGTCTCCTGCGAGACCCGGTTCGACTTCGCCGACGGACGCGTCTGGCAGGAGACCGATCTGTTCGGCTGGGACGCGGGCACGCGCGCCTATCACTGGTTCGCGGTGACCAGCACCGGCAACTCGCACGATCACGTGGCCCGGCAGCTGGAAGGCGATCGCTGGGTCTTCGCGGCCACCTGTCGCTCCGGGGGCAAGCCGATGCACGAGGTGATCCGGCTGCGGCCGCTTCCCGACGGCAAGCGGATCGAGTTCCGCAGCACCGGCACCGTGGAGGGCGTGGCGGCCTTCGAGCTGACCGGGAGCCTCGACAGGCAGTGATTTACAGCCGCGTGGTCCGGTGCTAGCACCATGGTGTGAATACCGGCCGCGGCCCCCTGGTGGGACGTGAGCATGACCTCGAGGCGCTCGCCGGTCTCCTGGCACGCGCCGCCGCGGGCAGCGGCGGTCTCGTCTTGGTCACCGGCGAGCCCGGCATCGGCAAGACGCGCTTGCTCGAGGAGGCGGCCGCGCGCGCGACCGGGGCGGGATTCGCGGTCGCGTGGGGCCGCGCCTACGAGGTCGGCGGCGCGCCGACCTACTGGCCGTGGATCGAGGCGCTGCGCGGGCTGCTCGCCCGCCCCGGTGCGGGCGACGCGCAGGGCGCCGCGGCCGGCGAGCTGGCCCTGCTCCTGCCCGAGCTCGGCGGGCCGGGCGCCGCGCGCAGCGAGGTCGATCGCTTCCGGCTGTTCGATGCGCTCACCGCGGCCCTGCGCGCCGCGGCCGAGCGCGAGCCGGTGCTGCTCGTGCTCGATGACCTGCACGCCGCCGATCCGTCGTCGCTGCAGCTGGCCGAGCTGGTCGCGCACCACCTCGGTCGGATGCGCGTGGCGCTGCTCGCCAGCCACCGCGACCTCGAGGCGCGGCTCAGCCCGGCCATCGACGCCGGCCTGGGCCGCCTCGGCCGGCTGGGCGAGGTCCTGGTCCTGTCGAGGCTCGATCGGGCCGCGGTGGAGGAGCTTGTCGGCGACGCGATCGGCCGCCGCGATGCGGAGGCGGCGCGCATGATTCACGACGCCACCGACGGCAATCCCCTGTTCGTGCGCGAGGTGCTGCGCCTCCTGGACAGCCGGGGCGCGTCGGCGCGCGCCGGCGTGCCGGCCGGGGTGCGCGCCGTCATCCGCGAGCGGCTCGCGCTGCTCGCCCCGGCGACCGTGTCGCTGCTCCAGGCCGCCGCCGTGGTCGGGCGCGAGTTCACCGTGGCGCTCGCGGCCGAGGTGGCCGGCGTCACCGCCGAGGCGCTCGAGGAGGCGGCCTGCGAGGCGCTCGCGGCCGAGCTGCTCGAGCGGGCCGGACCGGGCCGCCTGCGCTTCTCGCACGCGCTGGTGGCCGAGACGCTGGCCGCCGATCTGTCGCCGGCGCTGCGCATGCGGCATCACCGGCGCGCCGCCGAGGCGCTGGCCCGGCGCCACGCCGGCGATCCCGCGCCGCCGCTCGACGAGATCGCGCATCACTGGCTCGAGGCCGGCGCCGATGCCGCGGCCCAGGCGGCCGTGGCGGCCGAGCGCGCGGCTCGCGCGGCCTCCGCGCGCCTCGCCTTCGCCGACGCGGCCGCCCTCCTCGCCCGCGCGGTCGAGGCGCTGGCCAGCGCGGCGCCGGCCGACGCGACCCGGCGCGCCGATCTGCTGGTGGCCCAGGTCGAGGCCCACGCCCGCGCCGGCGAGCGCGCGCGCAGCGAGGAGGTGTGCAGCGCCGCGGCAGAGCTGTGCCGCGAGATCGGCGACGGGGTCCGCCTGGCCGGGGCCGCCCTGGCCCTGGGCGCCGAGGTGACGACCGGCAAGCCCGACCCTCCGCTCATCCGTCTCCTCGGCGAGGCGCTCGAGAGACTGCCGCCCGGAGACGGTGCGCTGCGCGCGCGCGTGCTGGCGCGCCTGGCCGCGGCGCGCCAGCCGGAGATGGATCCGAGCGGACCCATCGTCCAGGCGCGCGAGGCGATCGCGATGGCGAGCCGGCTCGCCGATCCGGCCGTGACGCTACAGGTGCTGCACGCGGCGATGGGCGCCATGACCGACTACGCGCCGCCGGCCGAGCGGGCCGCGCTCAACGGCGAGGCGGCTCGCCTGGCCGCGGCCGCCCGCGATCGTCCGCGCGGGTTGAGGGCGCTCCTGCGCCTGGTCTTCGACCGCATCGAGATGGGCGACGTCGCCGGCTTCGAGGCCGCCCTGTCCGACTATCAGGCGCTGGCCGACGAGGTGAGGCAGCCGCGGCACCTCTGGGTGACGCCGATGTTCCGCTCGATGCGCGCGCTGTGGGAGGGCCGCTTCGCCGACGCGGACCGGCTCGAGGCGGAAGCCGCCGAGCTGCGCGAGCGGGCCGGCATCCCGGCGTCGCCGTGGGCGGAGACCCGGCTCCTCAGTCGAGCGATCCTGCGCGAGGATCCCGCCGGGCTCGACCGGCTGGTCGCGCGCGCCGACATCTTCGTCGGCGACGACCCGCGCGGCCAGCGCGCCTTCCGCGCGATGATCCACGCCCGCTGCGGCCGGCCGGGCGAGGCCAGGAAGGAGCTGGCCGGTCTCGACCCGCGCGCCATCCCGCCGGCGGTGAACATCCACATCCTCGACGTCGTCGCCGACCTCGTGTGGGGGCTGCGCGAGCCGGCGCTGGCCGACGCGCTCTATCCGCAGGCCCTGCCGCTGGCGGGGCGGCTCTTCGTGGTGAGCGGGATCGGCTTCGACCTGCACGGCGTGGTCGACCACTCGCTGATGCGGCTGGCCGCCGTGCTCCGGCGCTGGGACGACGTCGATCGCCACGGCGAGGCGGCGCTCGCGATGTGCGCGCGCCTGGGGGCCCGGCCGATCGCCGCCGCGGTGCGCGCCGACCGGGCCGAGACTCTGCTGGCGCGCGGGGACGCAGCGTCCGCCGCGCGGGCGCGCGTGCTCGTCGCCGCGGCGCTCGAGGCGGCCGAGCAGATGGCGATGCCCGGCCTGGTCGGGCGCTGCCGCGAGCTGGAGGCGCGGCTCGATGCCGCCGGCGGTCGCGAGGCGGGGGCGGCGCCGCGGACGGCGCGCGAGGCGCCGGCCGCGGCCCTGGTCGTCGACGCCGCGGCGGTGGGCTCGCCCGCCGTGCGCCTGGTCCGAGAGGGCGAGTACTGGACGGTGTCCGGACCGGGAGAGGTGTGCCGCGTCCGCGACAGCCGCGGGGTCAGGATGCTCGCCCAGCTCATCGACGCGCCCGGGATCGAGCACCACGTCCTCGATCTCTCGGGCGCGCACGAGCCGGTCGACGGCGGCGACGCCGGCGAGCCGGTCGACCGCGCGGCCCGCGCCGCCTACGCCGAGCGCCTGCTCGAGCTGCGCAGCGAGATCGAGCAGGCGGAGGCGTGGAACGACGCCGGCCGGCGAGCGCGCCTGGCCGCCGAGCAGCAGGCCATCACGGCGGAGCTCGCCGGCGCCTACGGTCTGGGCGGCCGCCCTCGCCGCAGCGGCGCGGCGGTCGAGCGGGCGCGCACCAATGTCCGCCGCCGCATCGCCGACGCCCTGCGCCGCATCGAGGACGCCTGCCCGCGCCTCGGCCGCCAGCTCAGCCGCGACGTGCGCACCGGCATTTATTGCGCGTACGAGCCGGAGCCTCGCTGAGCCGGCAAAGCGCGCGCTCGACGCACACCGTCGCGCATGCCATAGTCGCGGCCTGGCCCGGCTTCTTTTTGGCGTCGTGGTTTTCGGCGTCGTCCTTTTCGGCGTCGCCGCCTGCTCGAAGAGCGCCGGCGACCCGAACGTCGGCGCGCCCTCGACGCCGACGCCCGAGAGCGGGTCGGCCGCCGGTCCGGCCTCCACCAGCTGCGACGTGATCGCGGCGCGCTTCCGCACGGCCCTGAGCGCGACCGCCGGCACCTGCCGCACCGACGCCGACTGCGCCTGCTACAACCCGGTCATCACCGAGGCCGGCTGCGGCGGCATCACCGATGCGACCACCGCGGCGCAGCTCGCCGCCATCGAGCGCGAGTTCCACGCCGCCAGCTGTCCCTGGCCGCACCAGTGCGCGGCCATGAGCTGTCAGCCCCACTGCGCCTCCGGCCGCTGCGCGCAGTGAACCCGGTCGGCCGACGGAGGATGACGATGGGGCGTCACGCGCCCGGCTCCAGCCGCGCGGTCGCGGCCGGCCGGCGCCTCGACACTCGCTGGTGGAGCTCGTGCACGACGACGTAGAAGGTCGGCAACGCGAGCAGCGTGAAGAGCGTGGACGTGACGAGCCCGCCGACCATGACGGTGGCGAGCGGGCGCTCGATCTCGGTGCCGTGGAGGTCGAGGACCAGGATCGGGAGCAGCCCGAGGATCGCCGTGCTCGCCGTCATGATCTTCGGCCGCACGCGCCCGATCGATGCCTCGCGCACGGCCTCCCGGAGCGGTCGACCGTCGGCCGCGAGCGATCTCGTCTGTGACACGAGCACCAGACCGTTCTGCACCGCGATGCCGAACAGGCCGATCAGGCCGACCAGGGAGGACACGTTCCACGTCTCCCCCGAGATCACCAGCGCCACGATCGACCCCACGAACGCGCTCGGGATGGTGGCGAGGATGACCAGCGTCTCCCAGGCGGTGCCGAGGGCCAGGTACAGGAGCAGGAACACGGCAAGGAGCGCGACGCCGACGGCGACCTTGAGGGCGCCCGCGGCGCGCGCCTGGCTCTCGACCTTGCCGCCGACGTCGAAGAAGTAGCGCGACGGCGCGCCGAGCTCGCTGTCCAGGCGCGCCCGGACCTCGCGGGCCGCGGAGGCGAGATCGCGCCCCGAGACGCTGGCCTCGACCGCGATGCGCCGGCTGTTCGACTCGCGCTTGACGGCGCCCTGGCCGAACGTCGGCTCGATGGCGGCCAGCTTGGCCAGGGGGATGCGCGTCCCGTCGTGCCCGTCGACCAGCAGCGCGCCGATCGCGCTGGCGTCGCTGCGGTGGTCGGCCTGGAGCCGGACGACCAGATCGAAGCGCCGCTGGCCGACCCACACCTGCGAGACGACCTCGCCCGCCATCCCGACCTGGACCGCCTCGATGACGTCACCCGGCGTGAGACCGACACGGGCCGCGGCCGCGCGGTCCACGGTGATCTTGAGCTGGGGCAGGCCGGACAGCTTCTCCGCCCTCAGGTCCGCGATGCCGTCGATCCTGCTCATGATGGCCGCCGCGCGATCCGCCAGCCTGGCCAGCTCGTCGGGCTGGGGTCCGAAGATCCGGACCGAGATGTCGGCCGGCGACCCGCCGAGCCCCTCGTCGATGCGCATGCCCAGCGGCGTGGTGAACGCGGCCGACACGCCGGGCACTCGCTCCACGGCCGACCTCATGGCGTCGACCAGCTCGTCGCGCGGCCGCTCGCCTCGGTCCTGCTTCAGCACGATGAGGACGTCCGACAGCGTGTGCGGCATGGGATCCTCGGTCCGCTCGGCCCGGCCGGTGCGCCGCACCACGTCCTCGACCTCGGGGAACGCGCGCAGGACGTCCTCGACCCGATGGTTCAGCCGGTCGACCTCGTCGAGCGAGGCTTCGGGCGGCAGATTCGTCTGCATCAGGAAGGCGCCCTCGTCGAGCTCGGGCATGAAGTCGGAGCCGATCCGGGTCGCGACCACGAGGGCCGGGATGGTGATAGCAAGCGCGACGATCTGGACCCGGCCTGCGCGCCGCATGAGCGCGTCGAGCACCGGCGCGTACGCGCGCTTGAGTCGCCGGACCAGCCACACGTCCTCGTGCTTGCCCTCGGCGCGGGGCCGGAACAGCCAGCCGGCGACGACCGGCACCATGGCCAGCGCGAGGACGAGGGAGGCGCCGACCGCCGCGATGACCGCCCCCGCCAGCGGCCGGTACATGCGCCCCTCGATGCCGCTCATCGCGTAGAGCGGCGTGAACACCGCCACGACGATCAGGGTGGCGAAGGCGATCGGCCGGCCGACCTCGATGGCGGCGGCCAGCGCGTGCTGGCGGCGCGTGCCCTCGGACCTGCGAACCGTCATGCTGTGGACGATGTTCTCGGCCATGATGATCGAGGCGTCGACCAGGAGCCCGACCGCGATCGCGAGGCCGCCGAGGGTCATCGTGTTGATGCCGATGCCCGCGGCCTCGAGGAAGAGGCCCGAGAGCGCGAGCGACAGCGGGAGGGTCACCGTCACCAGCAGGGCGGCGCGAGCGTTGCCGAGCAGGACGAAGAGGATGATCGCCACCAGCACGGCGCCGATCAGGACCGCGCGGCCCACGCCTCCGAGCGCGGAGCCGACCAGCTCCGACTGGTCGTACACGATGCGGAGGGAGACGCCCGCTGGCAGGCCCCGCTGCGCGTCGGCCAGCGCGGCTCTGATCCCCTCGGCCACCACGACCGTGTCGGCCCCGAACTGCTTCACGACCCGGCAGCTCACGACCTCGCCATCGAGCCGGTGGGCGATGCCGCGCCGCACGGCCGGCGCCTCGCGCACATCGGCGACGTCCCCGACCAGGACGGGCGTGCCGCCGCGGACGCCGGCGACGGTGGACCGGATCTGCTCGATGGAGTCGGCGCGCCCGATCGCCCGCACCGTCCACTCCATGGGGCCCTGAACGATGAAGCCGCCCGCGGCGTTGACGTTGGCGCCGCGCACGGCGTGCATGATCTCGTCGAGCGTGATCCCGCGCGCCGCCATCCTGTCCGGGTCGAGCTGGACCTGGAACTCGCGCAGGTACCCTCCCAGACGCTCGACGGCGGCGACCCCCGGCACGGCCTGGAGGCGGTTCTTGACGTCGAACTCGGCCAGGTCGCGCAGCGTCATGAGGTCGGCGGCGCCAGGAGCGGCCTCCAGAGTGAACTCGAAGATCTCGTTCAGGCGGCCGGTCAAGCTCGAGAGCAGCGGCGGCTCCGTGCCGGGCGGGACCTGCACCTGGGCGATGCGCTCCGCCACGACCTGGCGCGACCTGGTGTAGTCGGCGTCCGGCTCGAACTCGATGGTGACCTGGGTGACGCCCAGCGCCGAGCTCGATCGGACTCGACGCACGTCGGGCAGGCCCGCCAGCGCGGACTCCATCGGGATCGCGACCGCGGTCTCGAGCTCCTCGGCGCCCATCGCCTGGTTCTGGACGATGACGTTGAAGACCGGCGACGACAGGTCGGGGAAGACGTCGCGCGGCAGATCCTGGATCCACAGCGCGCCCAGGCCGGTGCCGGCCATGATGAGCGTGAGGGCGATGAGCGGCTCGGCGAAGCTGGCGCGGATGAGCCGCGCGATCGGGCCCGACGGACCGGTGCTCCTAGTGCTCATGTTCCCCTCCTTCGCCGCGCGCCTTGTCGGCCTCGGCCTTGAGCAGGAACGCGCCATCGACGACCACGACCTCCCGGGCGGCCAGGCCCGAGAGCACCTCGACCTCGCCGCCCAGCTCGCGCCCGCGCCCGACCGCGCGGACGTCGAAGGCGCCCTCGTCCTTGCGGGGCACGAAGACGACCCAGCGGTCGCCGACTCGCTGCACCGAGGCCAGCGGCACGGCGACGACGCTGATGGCGCGGTCGCCGAGCGCCAGGGCGACGGTCGCCGACATCCCTGGCCTGAGCGAGCCGTCGGCGTTGGGCACGTCGAGCCTGACCGGGATGGTCCGCGAGCTCGCCTCCACCTCGCGGCCGATCGAGGCGATCACCGCGTCGACCGGATGGCCCGGCAGCGCGGCGAAGGCGATGGTGGCCTTGCCGCCGGTCTCGAGGCGCACCGCGTCGCGCTCGAACACGTGCGCGGTGAGCCACAGGTGCGAGAGGTCGCCGACGCGAAACAGGGTGTGGCTGGGGTCGGCCAGCTGGCCGAGCACGACCGACCGCTCGATGACCGTGCCGCGGATCGGCGCGCGCAGGGTCAGGCGAGAGGCGTCGCCGGCGGCGTCACCCGCCTGGCCGAAGGCGCGGAGGGCGGCGACCGCCACGCGCTCGTCCGATCCGGCCGTCGCCGCCGCCGCCTCTGCCTCCTGGAGCTCGCGGACGGTGACGAGCTTCTCGGCTGCGAGGTCCCGCTTCCGGTCGAGCGCCTTGCGAGCCAGATCGCGGCGCGCCCTGGCCGCCTGGGCCTCTGCCCTTGCCTTGCCGAGCTCCGGGCTGTGCAGCTCGACGAGCGCTCGGCCGGCCTCGACGAGATCGCCGGATGCCGCGAGCACCTTGGTGACGCGGGCCGCGACCGGCGAGGCGACCTCGGCGTAGGCGTCCTGGTTGACCGCGAGCTCGCCGAGGACGGTGACGCGCTCGCCGGCGGCGCGCGACTCGGCCGCCGCGGTCGTGATGCGCAGGTCGCGGAGCATCTCGCGATCGACCCGGAGGACGTGTTGCTCGGCGTCGCGGTGCTCCCCGCTCTCGTGACCGCGGTCGTCGTGCGCCGCGCGGTCCTCGGCTCCGGCGGGCTCGCGCTCGCCGCCGCAGCCGGAGACGGCGTGGAGGACGACGACGCCGGCGACGATGACGATGGCGAGCGCCCTCACGGGATCACCCCCGCCGCGAGCTCGAGCTCCACCGATGCCTCGGCCATCTCCACCAGCCGCTGGAGGTACTCGGTGCGGGCGTCGAGCAGCTCGCGTCGGGCGGCCAGGTAGTCGGCCAGCGTGATCTGCCCGGCCTGGTAGCTCCTGGCCAGCAGCCGGTCGCTCTGGTCGAGCGTGGGGATCACCTGCTTCTCGAACTCATCGACCGCGAGCACCCTCCGCGCGTGCGCGGCGAAGGCGGCCGCGATCTCGGCGCCTGCGGCGCGGAGGAGCGCCGCGCGGGCGGTCG
>DATFRY010000516.1:0-27539 GCA_035262925.1 Kofleriaceae bacterium
CGGATCGAACGGGGGCGGCTGGAGCTGGCTCGGGACTGGATCGCGTGGTTCTTCAAGCGGCCGGCTTGATGCTGACGGGTTGAAACGAGAGGAGTGACGACGATGCAAGCGACGAGGAAGGAGATGGACATGGAGATGGACGGGGCGGGTGATGTGCCGCAGCTGTTCCGGCTCAACATCGAGGTCGGCGACCTCGAGCGGGCGGCGGGGTTTTACGCGGCGCTGCTCGGGGTGGCCGGGCGCAAGCAGGCAGGGTCGCGGTGCTACTTCACGTGCGGGGCGGTCACGCTGCAGGTGGTCGACGTCTCGACGCAGGGGGCTCCGCATCCGGCGGCGAAGGCGCTCTACTTCACGGTGCAGGACCTCGATGCGGTGTTCGCGCGCGCCCGGGCGCTCGACTGTCTATCGAAGGAGGTCGTCCACGGTGTCTCGGGAGGTGATATCTCGGTCCGACCGTGGGGCGAGCGATCGTTCTATGCCGAGGATCCGTGGAGCAATCCGCTCTGCTTCGTCGAGGCGGGTACGGTCTATCCGGGATAGCATGACGCCCGCTGAGGGGCCGCGAGGTGACCGGCCGAGGAAGCAGCCGAAGGCGGCGCCGACGGTACGGTCTGGGCCGCCGACGGGCTCGCCGTGCCACCACGAAGTAGAGCTCGCTACGGCGCGGGGGTCGCGAGACCGCGCTGGATCGCGCGGTCGAGGAGGGCGCGCATGTCGACCTCGGCCTTGTGGACGGCGCGCTCCATCTTGCGGCCCAGGGCGTCCATCTGGCGGCCGAGCGCGCTCATCTGATCGCCCATCTTGTTCATCGGCGCGCCCAGCTCGTTCATCCTGGTCGACAGCTTCTCCATCTCCCGGCTGAGCGCGTCCATCTTTCGGTCGATGTCGCGGCTCTGGCGCTCGAGGTCGCGCTCCTCGGCCTGGCTCAGGCGACGGCCCGCAGCGCGCGAGGCGATCTCTCCCTTGCGCGCGCCGAGCTCGCCCATGCGCGCGCCCAGCCGGCCCTGCTGCGCGGCGAGATCGGCCTGCTTGGAGCCGATCCGGCCCTGCTGGGCGCCGATCCGGCCCTGCTGCCCGCCCAGCCGGCCCTGCTGCTCGCCGATCTCCGACACCGGCCGCCAGATGGCCTCGGCCTCGCGCAGCACCTTGGCGTCGCGGACGACGTACTCGCGGCCGCCCCTGCGGAACCAGAGCAGGTGCTCGCTCCCGTGGCGAGCCCGGCGAGCGCGATCGATGTCCTGCGTCGACCCGGACATCGTCGACTCGTCCCCACCCTTGAACAGCACGAAGGCGCCGTCGCGCTGGCGGCTTCCATGGCGGTCGCGGTCGCGGTCACGGTGCCGGTCGCGATCGTGGTCGCGACCGACGTCGCGATCATCGTCGTCATCATCATCACCATCATCATCGTCGCCGTCGCCGTCGTCGTCCCGATCATCATCGCGGTCGGCGCGGTCGGCGTGGCCGCCATGGTCGTCGCGATCATCGCGATCATCGCGGTCCTCGCGGTCGCCACCGTCGTCGCGGTCATCGCGGTCGTCGTCCCCATCGTCGCGGTCGTCGGGCGCATAGGCCTCGACGTTCCCCGGTCGATCCGGATCCTGCGCGGCGCTCGCGACGGGCCGGGCCGGCGCGCTCGCGGCGGGGCCCGTGCTCGCGTGCCCGCCGCACCCGGATGAAAGGACCGCGATGGCAGCCGCGATGGCGGCCGAGAGAGCGAACTGGGTCATGGGTCCTCCTCGCCGACAGAGGTAACTACCCAGGTAGTACTACTCTGGTAGTTATCATGTCAAGCGCGGCGGTGATACCCCTTGGAGCCGATCGTCCGGGCCAGCGGGCTCCGCACGTCCTCGCCGCGCGCCAGCCGCGAGATGACCGCGGCGAAGTCGTGGCGCGGCGTCCAGCCCAGCTCGCTCCTCGCCCGCTGGTTGACGTAGACGCGGTCGATGCCGGGAAACATCCTCCACCCGCGCCGCTCGTACTCGGCCGCGAACGCCGGCACGCGCCGCCTCACGACCGCCGGCGCGTCGCTGCGCAGCTCGGCCAGATCCTCGCGCGCCAGCGGCGTCGTCGCGCTGATGATGTAGCGGCCGAAGCCGACCGCGCGCGCCCGCTCGAGCGCGCACAGATGCGCGCCCACCACGTCCTCGATGTCGGCGCGGCGGTAGAGGAGCTCGTTGACCTTGATGTTGGCGTCGGCGTAGGCCTCGCGGGTCGACTCGTGATCGTCCTCCTCCGGGAAGAAGCGCGAGGTGCGCAGGATGAGCGCCGGCAGGCCGTGGCTGTGGTGGAACAGCTCGACCAGGCTCTCCGCCGCCGTCTTGCTCACGCCATAGATGTTGCGCGGCACCGGGGCGACGTCCTCGGTGATCCACGCGGCCGGCGCCCCCGGCGGCGGCGACAGCGCGCGCCCGAACGCGCTCGTCGTGCTGGTGAAGATGAAGGCGCCCACGCCGGCCGCCGCCGCCGCCTCGAGCAGGTTGAGCGTCCCGGTGATGTTGGTGTCGACGAACGCCTGCCGGCCGTGCGTCGCCACGTGCGGCTTGTGCAGCGTCGCGGTGTGAAGCACCGCCTCCACACCTGCCATGCAGCGCCTCACCGCGTCTCGATCGGCGATCGATCCGACCTCCCCGGTGAAGGGCGAGCCGAGCACGTCCATCCCGAGGGGGTCGTGGCCGGCGTCTCCGAGGGTGCGCATGAGGGCCTCGCCGAGATGTCCGGCGCTGCCCGTGACGAGAACTCGCATGGTCGTGGGTCTCCTCGAACTCGCTGGCCGCGTAGTGTAGCCGCCCCGCCGGCAACATCGCTCGCGGCGGTCCGATATGAAGACATGAGCCAACGATCTCGACGCCTGCCCGCGTGGTGGGCCGTGGTGCTGGTGTCGCTCCTGGCCCTCTGGGTCGGGGTGACCTTCCTCTACTGGCGTGGCGCCTCCGGCGTCGGCTTCGCAGGCGGTGGCAGCGGCGGCGGCGGCGGCGCCGGCATCTCGTTCGACCGGCCGAGCGATTTCGCCCTCTTCAAGATCGACGACCGCGTCGCGCTGCTGGTGACGCGCGACGGCCCCGAGGCCGTCGTGAAGGTCGCACGCGGCGCGTTCCCGTTCTGCCCGCTGTGCGGCACCTACGACCTGCGCGGCTCGGTCGTCAACGGCGCCCGCTTCTACCAGAACGGCTGGATCTACACCGACAGCCCGGGCGGCCCGTTCGCCGAGCTCTACCAGGTCGCCACCGGAAAGACCGTCGACGTGGCGCGCCCGCCGCCAGGCGTGGACGTCCGCACCTTGCCCGACTACACGACGCGCGGGCTCACCTTCGAGCCGTCCTACCAGCTCACCCCCACCCTCATCCATGAGCTGTTCCGGCCCCTCTCGGCCATCAACGAGAGCTGCGTGGTGTTCAACGCCGCCTTCCTGCTGCTCGCCTGCGCGTGGCTGGTTGTCGCGCTCGCGATCGTGATCCGAGGGCGCAGGATCGGGTGACAGTCAGGCCCGTGGCAGTCGGGCATACTCGGCGCATGTCATGGGTCCTCGGCGAGGAGATCGGGCACGGGGCGCTCGGCCGGGTCGTGCGGGTCCGCGACCCGGAGAGCGGCGACCTGCGGGCCGGAAAGATCCTCCACGCCTCCAACCGCGACGACGCCAGCGCGGTCGCCCGCTTCGCGCGCGAGGCCGACCTCCTCCACGCCCTCCATCACCCGAACGTGGTCGCGGTGCACGGGATCGAGACCATCGAGGGCGAGCAGGTGCTGCTCATGGAGCTCATCGACGGGCCCAGCCTGGCCCAGCTCATCGCGCGCGAGGGGACGCTGCCCGAGGCGCGCGTGGTCGCCATCGGCGAGGGCATCGCGGCCGGGCTGCAGGCGGCGCACCGGGCCGGCCTGGTCCACCGCGACCTCAAGCCGGCCAACGTGCTGGTCGCGCCCGGCGACGTGCCCAAGATCGTCGACTTCGGGCTGGCCCGCGCCACATCGTTCGCCGGCGTGGACCGCCGCAGCTTCGCGCTGGTCGGCACGCCCGACTACATGGCGCCCGAGTCGGCCGATCCGCTGGCCATCGATCCGCGCAGCGATCTCTACTCGCTCGGCTGCATCCTCCACGAGATGATCGCCGGCCAGCCGCCCTTCGGCGGCGCGACCCCGTTCGCGGTGCTGCAGGCGCACATCGCGCAGCCGGTGCCGGAGCTGGCCGCGGGGCCGGAGCGATCGCAGGCGCTGGTCCACATCGTGCGCGCGCTCCTGGCCAAGTCGCCGGCCGACCGGCCGCAGTCGGCCGCGCAGGTCGCCAGCGACCTTGCCGCCGTGCACGGGCTGATGGGCGCGGCGCCGGCCGCGCTCGAGCGCGCCGGGACATGCGCCCGCTGCGGCGCGCCGCTCATCGAGCGCGTGCCGGTCTGCTTCGCGTGCGGGATGGAGCAGGTCGCGACCGAGGCCGGGCGCTGCACCGTGTGGGTCACCGGCCCGGGCAAGCTCACCCACAAGCTCGACTCGGGCCTGCGCCAGAAGCTGCTCGACTGGATCCGCGCCAATCCGCCGCTCGGCCTGGACCCGGCGGCGCTCGCGCGCGAGGTGCCGCGTCTGCCCTTCGTGCTGGTCGCCGGCGTGAGCGAGGCGTCCGCGCGCCGCCTGTCCTCGTCGGTCGAGGTGCTCGGGCTGGTCGCCGAGTGGCGGGTGGGGAACCGCTACGCGCTGCCCGAGATCCGCCGCAAGGCGTGGTCGCTGACCGGCCGCATGATGGCCATCGCGGCCGCCAGCATGGCCATGTTCAACCAGCTCTTCCGCTTCCCGGCGCTGATCCTGGCCGCCGTCGCGCTGGTGCCGATCGTGGCGCTGACGGGAGGCTGGCGCATGGCCGGCCGGCCCGCGGCGCGCCTTCTCGGGACCGCCGCCGCCGGCCTGCCGCCGGCCCTGCGCGACCGCATCGATCGACTGGTCGGGCTCATCCCGGCCATCGAGGCGCGCCGCCACCGCGAGAGCCTGCGCGGCGCGGTCCAGCGCGTGCTCGCGCTCCGCGAGTCGGTGCCGGAGGCCGAGCGCGCCGCGATCGAGGCGGAGCTGGCCCACGTGCTCGACCTGGCGATGGCCGCGGCCGCGCGCCTCGACGAGCTCGAGCGCCGGCTGGCCGCGGCCGACCTGCGCGAGAGCGACGACGGCGTGCGGCGCGATCTGCGCGAGCGCGACGCGTGGGCGGCGCGCCTGCTCGAGACGAGCGCCCAGCTCGACGCGCTGCGGGCGCGCTGGGCCGCGGCGCGCGCGCTCGGCGCCGGCGCGGCCGACGACACGCTCGACGAGCTGCGCGCACAGGTGGCCGCGTTCGAGGAGGTAGAGGCGCTGTGAATCCGGCCGCGCAGAGGGGATGGACCGTCGAGTCGGGACCCGAGCGGGTCGGCAACGAGCGGGTGTGGCGCCTGCGCCTGGCCGACGGTCGCCGCGCGGTGCTGGCCCAGCTCCTGCCCGAGCTGGCGCGCGAGGTGGCGCTGCGCCGGCGCTACGTGCGCGACGCCGAGTGGCTGCGCGATCTGGCCGCGCCGGCGGTGGCGGAGGTGATCGAGGTCGGCCCGGCGCCGGATCCGCGCGACCCGTCCGCCGATCCGCCCTGGCGCCTGCGCGCCGATCCCGACGGACAGGTGCTCGAGGCGTGGCTGGCCGCGCGCGCGCCGGCGCCGATCGACGAGGCGCTCGACCTCGGAGTGCGCCTGTGCCGCGCGCTCGCCGAGGTGCACCGGCGCGGCGCGGTGCTGCGCGACCTGCAGCCGCGCCAGATCGTGATCGGCGAGGGCGGGCGCGTGTGGTTCACCGACGTGGGGCTGGCGCGCGCCGACATCCTGTCCTCGCGCACGGCGTCGAGCCTCATCCTGGAGGGCTCGCCCTACGCGTCGCCCGAGCACCTGGCCTCGACGCGGGTCGACCCCCGCTCGGACCTCTACAGCGTCGGCGTGATCCTGTGGCGCGCGCTGACCGGGACCACGCCTTTCGGCGACGGCCCGGCGCTCCTCGCCCAGCGCGGAGCGGTGCCGCGGCTGTCGGCCGCTCGCCCGGAGGCGCCCGGCCAGCTCGACGAGATTCTCGCCCGCTGCCTCGGCCGCCGGCCGGAGGAGCGGTTCGACAGCGCGCTCGAGCTGGCCGACGCGCTCGAGGGGCGCGGCGCGCCGGGCAAGGCGCTCTCGCTGGCCGTATGCCAGGCATGCGGGCGAACGCTGCGCGCCGGCCTGCGCATGTGCCTGCACTGCGGCAGGGCCGCCGTGCAGTTCCGCCACGACCCCGGCTCCGGTTTGGCCCTCGACCTGGTCAAGGTCAAGGAGGACGCGATCTATCTCGGCCCGCTGCGCGAGCTGCTCGGGGCGGTGTCGCAGCCGCCGTTCGCGTCGCTCAACTTCATGACCGGCGACCGGCGCATGTACTCCAAGGAGGAGCGGCTGTCGCTCATCGCGGTGCCGGCCCGCCTGTGGACCGATCTCAGCGAGGACAGCGCGCGCGAGCTGGAGAAGCGGCTGCAGAGCGGGGGAGTCAAGGTCAAGCGGCGCTCCACGCGCGTCCAGCGGCGACTCGCGCGTGCGGCCACGATCGGTGCCCCGACGAGTGTGGTGGCGGTCGTGCTGTTCGCCGCCGCGCTGCACCCGGTCCTGGCGGCCACCAGCGCGCTCGCGTTCATGGCCTCGGTCCTCGTGATGGTCAGGATGCGGAGCGCCCGCCGCGGCCCTCTCCTGTCACTGCGGCAGGCGCCGGCCGCGCTGCCCGCGAGCGACTCGCTGGTGGCGCGGCTGCTGGCGTCGATCCAGGGCGGCGACGTGCAGGCGGACGTCGTCGAGCAGCTCACCGAGCTGGCGCTCCTGGTCCAGCGCTTGACCGATCGGCGCGCCGAGCTCATGGGCGGTGCGCGCGCCGAGATCGACGCGGTCACCGCGCCGGTGGAGCCGCTGGTCGCGCTGCTCGAGAAGGAGGTGGCGGGCCTGGTCGCCCTCGACCGCGAGATGGCGTCGCTCGACGAGGGCGTGATGGTGCGCGCGCTGGCCTCCAGCGAGGCGCGCGGCGAGCCGCCCTCGCGGCGCGAGTCGATCCTCTCCGGCCTCGACCGTCTGCGCACGCTCGAGGACGCGCGGGTCGCGCACATGCGGCGGCTGCTCGACGCCTCGGCGCTGCTGCGGCGCGCGGTCGAGCTCGGCCTGCGCGTGGTGGACGACGAGGCGGTCCAGCGGGCCGAGCTGGAGCGGGCGCGGGCTCTGCTCGAGGACGAGGGCTGAGGCCCGACGCGGCGCCGCGCGGCGGGGCGCGCCGGCCGCGCCTCGTGCGTCGGGCCACCGTGGACTCCGCGGGGCTCGATCAGAGTGCGCGAGTCAGCTGGCGCAGGCCGAAGCGGACGCCCTGGTCGTCCCGGCACTCGGCGAAGCGGCCGAACCCGGGCTGCTCGGGTCCCGGATCGTCGGCCGTGCCGCCGGCGGCGCGCACGCGCGCGACCGCGGCCTCGAGGTCGTCGACCAGGAAGTAGACGACGAAGACCGCGTCGGCGTCGCCCGTGTGCACGCCGACCTCGAGCGTCGGAGTCCGGGCCAGGAAGTTGTCCTTGCCCATGTCGGTGAAGGTCCAGCCGAACACGTCGCCGTAGAACCGGCGGGCCCGGCTGCCGGCCGGCACGCCGAGCTCGATGAACGACGGCGCGCCTGGCGCCTGCCCCGCATCCACGGCATCTGCTTCCCTCATGGCGTCGCCTCCCTGGTCTCATCGTTGACCGGCCGATGGCGCGTGCCGCGGCCCGGCGTGATGAAGAGCATCGACGTGGGCGCGTGCGGCATCGCGCGGTGCCAGGCGCCGCGCGGCACCAGCACGAACGCACCGGGCGCGCGGAGCTCGACGGTGCGCTGGGCGCGGCCCTCGCCCTCGTCGAGGATGAAGTCGACCGAGCCGGACAGGAGCAGGACGAGCTCCTCGCCCTCGGGGTGCATCTCCCACGAGCGCCAGTCCTCGTCGAACGAGGACTGCGTGACCAGCCTGCCGTCCTCGAGGTGGGCGAGCCGTCCGCCGGTGAGGTCGCGCCAGAAGCGGTCGGTCACGGGGACGGCGGTCGCCGCGCCGCCCTCGCCCAGGTGGACATAGGTCGAGTCGATGGTCGGGGCGGCGCCACCGCTCGCGTCGGTGCTGGCGCCGCGCGTCATGGCCGCACCGGCAGGCGGGCCGAGCTGCTCATTCCTCTCATGTCCATCCTCCTCGGCTCACCGTACGGCGAGCGCCGCCTCCCGTCTTGGAAGGAATTTACCTGCCAGCCGGGGCGCTACTCGATGGGCGGTGAGCTGGATGCGCGCGCGTGGCGCGGCAGGCCGTCGTCGGTGCGCGCCCACGCCACCTTCGACGGCACCCAGGTGTGGGCCGTGGGCGCGAACGCGTCGACCTGGTCGAGACACGCGGTCGTGACGTCGAGGTCGTCGGGGCATGCCGAGCTCTCGAAGAAGAGCGAGCAGCCGCAGGTCGCGCAGAATCCGCGGCGCGCCTCCGGCGAGGACTGGTACCAGGTGGGCTCGGCGCCGAGCAGCGCCAGGGTGGCGCGCGAGAAGGTCGCCCACGCCACCGGCGTCGCCCCGACGCTCAGCCTGCACATCGCGCAGTGACAGAGGCTGAGACTCGTGCCCGGGCCGCTCACCTCGAAGCGGACCGCGCCGCACAGACAGTGACCGCTCGTCTTCGTCGCTTCCTTCATCGCGTCGCCTCCATGGTCTCGCCTCCCCACGCTCTACCACGGTCTGCTCGCGATCCCTCGATGCGCTCGGTCCTCTCGGTTCCCTCGATGTCCGCCGCCGCGGGCCGACGGAGTGGCGTGTCGCACGCCGGCCGTCCAGGTCCGCGACTCCAGGGAGCGAGCGGAGACTCACTCTCCGACGCGCGCCGTATACAATCCTGCCGTGCTAGACCCCTACGGGACCAGCTTCGTGGGGCGCGAGGCCGAGCTCGAGCGCCTCGAGCACCTCATGCGCTCCGGCGCCCGGCTGGTCACCGTGCTCGGCGCGCCCGGGACCGGGAAGTCTCGCCTCGCGCTGCGCCACGCGGGCCGCGCGCCCGGCGGCGAGCGCGCGGTGCACGTCCTCGACGTGGCGGACGCCGCCGACGCGCGCGAGCTGGGCGAGCGCGTGCGCGACGCGCTGGGCTGGCGGCGCGCGGAGCCGGCGCGCGACGCCGATGACCTGCTCGTGCTCGACAACTTCGAGCACCTCGTCGCCGGCGCGGCGGTCAAGCTGGGCGACTGGCTGGCCCGCGCTCCCGAGCTGCGCATCCTGGTGACCAGCCGCGAGCGACTGCGCGTCCCGGGCGAGCAGGTGCTGGAGCTCCTGCCGCTCGAGCTGCCCCCGCCCGACGCCGACGACCTGGTCGCCGTGCTCGCGTCCGAGGCCGGGCAGCTGTTCGCCGCGCGCGCGCAGCAGCTGACCCTGCGCCCCGAGGACGGCCCGCTCCTGGCCGACATCCTCCACCGGCTCGACGGCATCCCGCTGGCCATCGAGCTGGCCGCGGTGCGCACCGCCATCCTCGACCTGGCCCAGCTGCGCACCCGCCTCGAGCGGCGCTTCGAGCTGCTCGCGCTCGGACCGCGCGGACGCGCGACCCGTCAGGCCACGCTGGTCGGCGCCATCGACTGGTCGTGGACGCTGCTCTCGCCGGTCGAGCAGGAGGCGCTGGCCCAGTGCTCGGTGTTTCGCGGCAGCTTCACCCTCGAGGCGGCCGAGGCGGTGCTCGACGTCGGCCGCGCCGCCGAGGCGCCGCCCTCCACCATGGACGTCCTCCACGCGCTGGCCGAGAAGTCGCTGCTGCGCATCCAGCGCCCCGACGACGGCGGCGAGACCCGCTTCTGCCTCTACGAGTCGATCCGCGACTACGCGGCCGAAAAGCTGGCCTCGTCGCCCTCGCGCGTGGAGACCGCCGCCCGCCACGGCATGTACTACGAGCGGCTCGGCAGCCTGCTCGGGCGCGCCGGCGAGCCGAGCCGGGCGGGCGGCCTCCTGGCCCGGCTCTCGCTCGAGGCGGACGACCTCCTGGCCGCCTACGAGCGCGCGCTGCGCGACCCGGCCTCGTTCGCCCTCGGCTCGGCGCGCGGGGTCGAGTATCTCGGCCAGCTCGAGCGCCTGCTGGCGCCGCGCGCGCGCCTCGGCGTCTTCTGGGTCCTGCACCACACCGCCGAGGACGCGGTCGCGCTGGTCACCGGCCGCGCGCCGGGCGATCCGCCGGCCCGCGCCGCGATCCTCCGCTTCGCCGCCTGCGCCTCGGCCGCGCTCGGGCGCACGGCGCAGGCGCAGCGCCTGTTCGCGCGCGCGCTCGAGCAGGCCGAGGAGGCGCGCGATCCGGCGGTGCGCGGCGGCGTCCTCTACGGCATCGGCGCCATCCTCGCGGTCGGCGATCTCGACGAGCGGCGCGCGATCCTGGCCGAGGCCCTGGCGCTGGCGCGCGAGGCCGGCGACGGCGTGCTCGAGGCCCGCACGCTGGTCCACCTCGGCAACCTCTACCTCGACGACGGCATGCCGGAGGAGGCGATCACGCACTGGGACAGCGCGCTCGAGCGCTTCCGCCGCCAGGGCGGACGCGTCGAGGAGGCGATGCTGCTGGTCGGGCGCGCGGCCGCGCACCAGGAGCAGGGTCGCCTGGAGGCGGCCCGCGGCGATCTCGACGCCGCCGCCGCGCTGTGCCAGGAGCTGGGCGAGCGGCGGCTGTGGGCCGGCGTGACCGGCCAGCTGGGCGGCGTGGCCCACGAGCAGGGCGAGATCGACGAGGCGGCGGCGCTCCTGCGCACCGCGATCGAGGCGCTCGGCGAGGAGGGCGCGCGGCGCATGGAGGGGCTGTACCTGGCCAGCCTGGCCGGGCTGGAGGCGGGCCGCGGCCGCGTGGCCGAGGCGCGCACCGCCCTCGACGCGGCCGACGCGCGCGCGCGCGACTACGGCGATCGCTCCGACGCCGCCATCGCCGACACCCACCGCGCGCTGCTCGACGTGGCGCTGGCGCGAGAGGCGGCGGCCGCCGGCGACTCCGAGCGCGCCACCGCGCTCCGCCGCAGCGCCGCTGCGCGCGCGGCGGCCGTGACTCCGCGCGCGAGCGAGCATCTGCGCGCGGCGCGCCGGCTCTTGCGCCGCGCCCTGGCCGAGGGTGCCTACGTGGTGGCGGCCGACGGCTCCTGGTTCCGCACGCCCCAGGGCAAGGAGGTGAGCCTGGGGCGGAGGCAGGTGCTGCGGCGCCTGCTCACCGCGCTGGTCGCCTCGCGCGCGGGCGGGGCGGGCGCGGCGGTGAGCTCCGAGCGCCTGATGGAGGCGGGCTGGCCGGGCGAGAACATCGACCCGCTCGCGGCGGCCAACCGGCTGCACGTCGGCCTCACCACCCTGCGCAACCTCGGGCTGCGCGAGCTGCTCGTGCGCGACGAGTCGGGCTATCGCATCGCGCCCGACGTCGCGCTCATCGTTCAGCGCGGGCGCGACTGAAAGACGGTGTCGCCGGTCGGCGGCCCGCCGGCTCGGCGGCCGACGCGGTCGGGCGGCCGGGCGCCCCGAAGTCGAACTCGACGCGCAGCGGACCCGACGGCGGCAGCGTCATCTGCGCCGTCTCGCACTGGAGCTGCGTGCGCTGGGTCGCGCTCTTCGTCAGCCGCAGGCCGCACGCCCTGACCGTGTAGGTGCCGGGCGGAGCCGGTTCGGTGCGGTGGCACTCGCAGCGGAGGCGCTTGCCCTTGCGCTTGCCTCTCGCCTTCTCGTATCGATAGACGCGCCCGTCCCAGGGCACCTCGATCTCGTCGCCGGGCGCCACCCGCGCCAGCTTCTGCGCCTTGAGCTCGTCCCTCGCCTCCGGCTCGCGGCAGGCCGGGCAGCGTCTGGCCTCGGACATGTCGCACGACGCGGCGCAGTGCTTGGGGAACATGAGGATCCACTTCGCGTGCGGAGGCTTGCCGCGGTAGGCGAACAGGTTGGGCTGCCAGCCGCGATCCATGTTGAAGACGAGCTCCTGCCGGTGGCTGTTCTTGAGCACGAACGTCACCTGGGCCGCCTTCGTGCACGCGCCTGTCGCCAGCGCGGCGGCGACCGCGGCGGCGAGCGCTGCTGTCCTCGTGTGGGTCATGCGCCTCCTCGGTGCCGGCGACGCTACCACGAGGGCCATCGACGCGGGCGGCGCGCCGGGCCTGGTGACCCGGCGCGACCGCCTCGCCTGCGCCTGTGCTCGTGCTCGTGCTCGCCGCCCTCGCCTCGCACGGCCGGGCGACGCGTCACCTCACGTCACGTCACTTCCATTCGTTGCCGCCGCCGTCGATGAAGTCGCCGCTGCCGGTCACCGACCGGCGGCCGATGACGCGCGACTTCTGGGCGCGGACCACGCCCCCGCCGCTGATGACCAGCGCGGCCGCGCGACCCTCGATGACGCTCGCGCGGATGATCACCTCGCCCGCGCCGGAGACCTCGATCGCGATGCCGTCGGCGCGGATGTGGCTGCGCTCGATCACCACCTTGCAGTTGCCGCTCACCTCGATGGCGCTGCCCGTGGTGTCGATCGACCGGCCCACCACCTTGACGTGGCGCGACCCGTCGCACGACACGGCCGACGCCGGCTGCAGGCTGGCCGTGGCGATGTCGGCGGCTGCGAGCGCGGAGGCTGCGGCGGCCCCGATGCCCTCCCCCTCGCCGGTCGCGTCGGTGTCGCCGGTCTCGGCGTCGGAGTCGTCGGGGCCATCGGCCGCATCGCCGCCCTCGGGGCCCGGCTCCGAGGCCGCGACGGGTGCGGGCTGCGGCGCCGGCGCCGCGGCCGGCTGGGTGTAGACCGTGCAGCCTCCCGCCGCGGCGGCGGCCACGAGGGCGAGCGCCGCGCGCATCACAGCCCCGTCCGGAAGTCGATCACGAAGTCGACCGCGAATGTGCACGGGAAGTCTGCCCCCGTCGTGGACTCCACGAGCGCGCAGTCGGATCCCTCGCAGTCGACGATGGCGGTCTGGCTGCCGGTGCCGTTCTCCGCGTCCGAGAACGTGCCCTCGGCGCTGGCCTGGCCCACCAGCGTCGCGTCGAGGCTCTGGTCGATGTCGACCACCTCGGTCGCGCGATCGGGGCAGTTGAAGTCCCCGCCGTCGAGCGTGCAGTCGAACGAGTCCGTGCCGTCGTTCGGGATGACGGTGAAGACCCCGCCGCCGTCGTACGTCAGTCCGAACCCGCCGTCGCCGTCGCCGTAGTCGGCCGGGATGTTGCAGTCGTTCTGCGACGGCTGGTATTCGCTGTAGTCCCAGACTCCGGATCTCGGGGCCACGTCGCCGCCGCCGTTGTCGCCTCCGTTGTCTCCGCCGCTGTCGCCTCCATTGTCTCCGCCGTTGTCACCTCCGCTGTCGCCAGGGTCGTTGTCGCCGCCGCCGTTGTCGCTTCCGTCGGTGGCCCCATCGGTGTCGCCGCCTCCGTCGTCATCTCCGTTGTTCACGCAACCCGACAGGGCGACTGCAGCAAGCAAGGCAAGGATCGATCGCGCTCTCATACACTCCTCCGCCAAACGGCCATCCGCGCCTCCAAGGCAAGGCCCGTTCCAGCGCGCGCGGCGGCCAGCGGCCCGGAAGCTGGGGCCGCGCGGCGTGCGCGATCGGCGATGAACCGTTCGCTGAACGGTCCAGGCGCGGAGCCGTGGGCCGGCCAGCGGCGGGCAACGGCCGGGCCGGTGCCCTACCGAGGCGCCGCGCCGAGGCGAGCGAGCCTGGCGCTGGCGATGGCGACGTCGGGCTGGCCGGCGGGTGCTCGCTGCCAGCGGGCGAGCAGCGCCTGGTAGTCGCGGGCGGCGCCGGCTCGATCGCCGAGCTTCTCGTGCACCTCGCCCAGCCGCCGCCAGGCGCGGACCGCGAGGACGGGCTCCTTCCACGCGCGGGGGTGCACGGTGAGGCGGGCGAAGTGGGCCGCGGCCTCGCGAGGATGGCCGGTGGCGAGGAGCGCGTCGCCGGCCAGGGACATGGGACCGAGGGCGTCGCCGGCGCCGGCGGCGCGCAGCTCTCCCTCGAGCCGGAGCACGCGCGGCCAGTCCCGGGACTCGTGCGCGATCACCATCTCGAGGTAGAGGCGCGTGGGGCTGCCGGCGCGCAGGGGCCGCGTGGCGGCGCGCGCGCGGGCGAGCTCCGCGCGCCGCAGCGACGGCGTGCGCTGTGCCGCGATGACGTGGAGCATGACGGCGGCAAACATGCGCCAGCCCGCCGGTTCGAAGCGGCCGAACAGGTCCGCGGCGCGGGTCAGGTCGCCGCTCTGCCACGACTGCCAGGCGGCTCGCCAGAGATAGACCGCGGCGGTGGTCTCGATGCCGGCGCTCGTGCAGTCGCGGTGGGCCTCCGCGAGATGATCGATGCCGTCGGAGAACCTGCCGCGCAGGAGCTCGAGCGCGCCCAGCGCGGCGCGGCCCTGGTTTCGCTCGGTCACCGGGCCGAGCAGGAGCCGGCGCGCGTCGCGCTCCGCCTCGGCCCAGTCGCCGAGCTCGAGGCGGAGCGTGACCAGGGTGTTGTCGGACTCGGCGCCGGCCAGCGCGCTCTGCTTCTCCGCCGGCTCGGCCCGCTCGATGATGTGCGCCTGGGCGCGCGCGCCGGCGCCATCGCCGGTGGCGAGCAGCGCGCGGGCGAGATCGGCCCGGACGGCCACGTCGTGCGGCGCCGACGCCAGCGCCTGGCGCGCGTAGCGCAGCGCGGTGGCCGCGTCCTCGGGACCGTCCTCCTCGAGGTGATGATGGGCGAGGAGCTTGGGCACGGCCGCATCGGTGGGCCACTCGTCGGCGATCCACTCGAGGACCGGCATGGCCCGGTCTTCCTCGCCGCCGAAGAGGAGCCCGTAGGCCCACCGCGTGCGGAAGTAGAGCTTCTCGCCCGCGTCGAGGTCGGGCATGGCGAGGACCTCGTCGAGGCGCCTGTCCTGCCCCCTGGTGTCGCCGCCGGCCACCTCGCGCACGGCCTCGAAGGTGAGCTGCCACTCGCGGCCCAGCGTGCGGCACTCGCCGGCCAGCTTCATCGCGCGCGCGAACGACTCGCGCAGCGCGCGGTCGTCGCCCGAGTAGGAGAACGCCAGCTCGAGGGGCGCCAGCGGGAACGAGCGATCGAGGTCGGCGGCGCGCCCGGCCAGCTCGCGCGCCTGACTCCACCGCTGCATGCGGGCCTCGCGCCGCGCGCGCCGCCACAGGCGCCAGGCCTCGGGCGAGCGCGTGCAGGTGCGCGCGAGGTCGGCCGCGCTCGGCCGCAGGCGCGCCGTCGGAAGCGAGCGGGCGGTCCACGCGGCCAGGTCGACCGCGAGCTGGCGAAGCGACGCCGACTCGATGCGCGTCTCGCTCCGGTGTCCGCCATGCGCCAGCGCGGCCTCCAGGACCAGGCGCCGATCGCGGCCGACCCACAGCTTCAGGCCCAGCTCGGCGATGCCCGGGCCGGCGCGCGGCGCGCCGTCTGCGCGGGCCCGGCCGCGCATGCCCCAGCCGTCCTCGAGCTCGGCGATCGCGAGCCAGACCACGGAGTCGACCAGGTGAGCCTCCTCGGGGGCCAGCCGCTCGGCCGGCGCCGCGTCGATCGCGATCTCGTCGACGACCGGGACGGGGACGGCCGGCGGCGGGGCGACCGCGGCTGCCCAGGGCCGCCAGATCAGCGCGGCCAGCGCGGCCGCTGCCACGGCCGCGGCTCCGATGGCCGCGGCCGCGCGCGTCCGACGGCGCCGGCTCGCGGCCGGCAGCAGCGCCGCGACGGCGGGGCGCGCATTCGCGGCCACCTCGCCCTGCGAGGCCGTCGCGCCGCCGGTGCCCGCGGTGCCCGCAGTGCTCGCCGTGGTCGGGAGGGCCGCGGTGCCCGCGGTGCCCGCGGCGCTCGCGATGCCGGCGACGCTCGCGGAGCTGGCGATGCCAGAGGTGGCCGCGGCGCCGGCAGCGGGCGCTGTATCCGCTGTACCCGCCGTGCCGGCGGTGCCCGCGACGCTCGCCGTGCTCGCCGCGCTCGCGCTGCCCGCGGCCAGCGCGGCTGGCGTGCTCAGCCGCGCGAGCAGCGCCGCGCCGTCGGCGGGCCGATCGCTCGCCGCGGCGGCCAGGCACTCGTCGATGAGCCCGAGCAGCGCCGGCGGCGCGTCGGGCGGGCTGCCGGCCGGCGGCCCGGTCACGTCGGTGGCGCGCACCAGGGTCGGCGCGGTCCACGGCAGCTCGCCGGTCAGCATCCGGTGCGCGAGCACGCCGAAGCCGTAGACGTCGCTGCGCGCGTCGATCGGCTGGCCGGCGGCCTGCTCGGGAGACATGTAGCCGCGCGTGCCCGCCACGTCCACGGCCCGCGGCTGGCCGCGCGCGGTCTCGGCCGCGATGCCGAAGTCGGCGACGATGGCGCGCTCCTCGCCGTCGGGCAGGAGCACGTTGGCCGGCTTCAGGTCGCGGTGGACGACGCCCGCGTGGTGGGCCGCCGCCAGCCCGGCGGCGACGTCGCGCAGGAGGCGCAGCGCGTCGGCGACCGGCAGCGCGCCCTCGCGCCGCAGGCGGTCGGCCAGCGACTCCCCGTCGACGTACTGCATGGTGATGAACCAGAGCCCGTCCGCCTCGACCAGGTCGTGCAGCCGGCACACGTTCGGATGGGTCACCTTGCGCGCGACCCGCACCTCGTTGCGGAACGACTCCACGCGCTTCGGATCGCCCGCGACGTCGGGATCGAGCACCTTGATCGCGATGTCCGCATCGAGGGTGAGGTCGCGCGCGCGGTACACGGCGCCCATCGCGCCGCGCCCCAGCCACTCGAGCAGTCGATAGCGCGCGCCCAGGACCGAGCCGACCGGCACCGGCTCGCTGCCCGCCGGCGCCAGCCGCGCGCCTCCCACCCCCTCGACGGTGGATTGCCCGCTCGGGCGCGCCGGCCCGCGCTCACCCTCGGCCACGGCCGCCCTCCAGCCCGAGCTCGCGCATGCGGAGCAGGAGGCCGCGACGCGACACCTCGAGCGCCGCGGCCATCCGGTCGATGTCGCCGCCGGCGGCGGCGCGCTGCTCCAGGATCTCGCCGGCCGACAGATCGCGCGCCTTGCGGACCCCGGGCGTTCGCTCCATGAGCGCGTACAGCGTCGTCTTCGACAAGCCGAGCGCGGCCGCAGCGGCGCCCGTCTTCCACCCGTGCTCGCGCAGCGCGGCGAGGAGGCGCTCGGCCGGCACATCGGACCTCTCCGCGCGCGGCCGCTCCCCCGCGTCGGGCACCGCCGCGTCGGGCACCGCCGCGTCGCGCGGAGCCGCAGCGGGCGCGGCCGCCAGCTCACCCTCGATGCGGGCGCGCGGCGCGCCGCGACTCGCGATCGCGATCCGCCGCGCGCCGTTGCGCAGCTCACGCACGTTGCCCGGCCAGTCGCGTCGCACGAGCGCGGCCATGGCGGCCGCCGCCAGCCACGGGGCGCCGGCGCGATCGCCGGCGGCCAGCCGGTCCGGCTCGCCGGCCGCTGCCAGCTCGAGGCGAAGGAAGTGGATGAGGAGCCGCGCGATGTCGTCGCGCCGCTCGCGCAGCGCGGGCAGCCGGATGACGTAGCCGGCCAGGCGGTGGAGGAGCGGCAGCTTGAAGGTCCCGTCGGCCGCCCGCTGCGCTAGGTCCGCATCGCTCGCCGCCACCACCCGCACGTCGACGTGGCGGCAAGCGGGCGCACCGAGCGGCCACACCTCGCCGCTGTCGAGCGCGCGCAGGAGCACCGGCTGCGCCTCGGCCGGCATCTCGCCGACCTCGTCGAGGAACAGCGTCCCGCCGTCGGCGCGGGCGAAGAATCCGTCGTGATCGCCGGTCGCGCCGGTGAAGGCGCCGCGCGCGTGGCCGAAGAGCTGCGAGGCCGCCATGGCCGGCGGGATGGCGGCCAGGTTGACGGCCACGAACGGCCCGCGCGCCCGCCGCGACGCGCCGTGGATGGCGCGCGCGACCAGCTCCTTGCCGGTGCCGGTCTCGCCGGCGAGCAGCACCGCGGCATCCAGATCGGCCACGCGATCGATCTCGGAGCGCACTCGATCCATCGCGTCGCTCTCGCCGACCAGCCCACCGTGGCCACCCGCACCGACGCCCCGCGCCTCCACCCGCGATGCCTCCGCCCGCGACGCGTCCGCCCGCGCAGGATCGGGCCGGCGCCGCCGGTGCAGCAGCAGGGCCACGCGCTCGCCCAGCTCGATCACCGCGCCGCGCTCGATCGCCGCCTCGTCGAGCGCGCGGGCCGCGGCCAGCGGCTCGCCGTCCACGGTCACGTCGCCGGCCGCGCCCTCGGGAGGCACCAGCGTCACGCCGCCGCCATCCGATCGCACGATCAGCGGCCGCCGGCTGAGGTGGCGATCGCCGAGCGGCTGGCGCTGGCGCGGCGCGCCGTCCACCCACGCGCGCGGCGGCGCCAGCTCGGGCTCGAGGCGGCTCAGCCGCGTGCGCGGCTCGAGGAACGCGACCTCGCCGACCCGCGACGCATCCGGATGCAGGAGCACGGTCAGCGCCAGGAGCCTCTCCTCCGCCGCCGCTCCGCCGCTCTCCAGCGGCTGCCGGAGCGTTGTCCCGTCGACCGACTGCGTCCGACCCACTCTCCACGCATCCTATCGCACGCCGGCGCGGACGCGGCATCCGCGCGGCATCTCGCATCGCCCGCGCGCCGCCCGCGCCGCCTCCGCGCGCCTCCGCGCGCCCCGCCCGTGACGCCGGCCGGGCGGGCATGACCGCGAAACGAATGCTAGACCCACGGTTCGCTCGTGTCGAACCGACCAAGCGAACTGTGGGTCAGATGGGGTGCCGACGGAGTCGGCGGGGCTCCCCATCGAGATCGACCGGCTGCGCGCGAAGCGCGAAGCCCTGACACCGGATCTCACTGAGGCTCGACCGAAGTGAGCTCTGGGGTAAGGTTCTCCGGGCGTGACCGCACCCAGTGAGGCAGCGCAAGCAACCGGGCATTCCCGCGCCCGGCCGCTGGTGACCGCGAACCAGGTCACGGCGGCCCGCCTGGTCCCGATGCCGCTCATCGCCTGGCTCATCTATCGAGGTGAGACCGGCTGGTGGTTCGCGATCGCCATCGCTCTCGTGGTCGGCTCCACCGACTACCTCGACGGCCATCTGGCCCGCAAGTACGGCCCCACGCTGCTCGGCTCCCTGCTCGACCCGCTGGCCGACAAGGTCTTCCTCGCCTTCATGTACGTGCCGCTGGCCGACCTCGGCCTCGTGCCAGCGCCGGCGATCGCGCTCATGTTCGTGCGCGAGTTCCTGGTCACCGCCATGCGCAGCGCCTATGCCCAGCGCCGCATCCAGTTCCAGACCAGCTACCTGGCCAAGGTCAAGACGTGGGTGCAGATGCAGGGGGTCGGCACCCTGATGCTGTGCGCGCTGCTCGATCGCGCCGGGGCCTATGCCCTCCTCGGCGCGACCCTGGCGGTGCCGGTCCTCCTCTTCCTCGGCCTCCTCGTCGCGCGCCGCCGCGTCTACCGCAACCTCTGGGTCGCGAGCGCGTTCATGGCCCTGCCGCTCGCGCTCTACGCCGCCGGCGACGCGCGCGGCGATCTGCGCATCTTCTTCCACGGCAGCGCGTGGATCCTGACCGCGCTCACCTGGGTGAGCGGGCTCGACTACCTGGTCGGCGGTCTCTCGCGCCTGCGCCGGGCCGGCGGCTTCGGCCGCGCCGACGCCGTGCGCGTGGTGGCCGCGGTCGCGCTCCCGATCATCCTGGTGATCGCGCTGGTCGCCGGCGCATCGCCGGCGTGGGCGGTGCTCGGCGTGTTCGCCGTCGAGCTCGCGGTCGGCGGGCTCGACAACCTGCTCTCGCTGCACGGCCGCGCCGCCCGCGCCGCGCCGTGGGGCGCCCGCGTGCTGGGCGCCTGCGCGCTGTTCGCGATCGGGCTGGCCGCTCCGTCGGCGGCCCCACCGCTCGGCGCCGCCGCGATGGCCCTCTCCGCCATCGGCGTCGGCCTCGAGTTCTGGCGCGCGCGCGACGTCTATCTATCGTAGGCGCACATCGCCGTCTCCTTCTTCGGCGACCCATCTCACTGCGGCGTTCGCGGCTGCAACCAGCCGTCGGCAGTAGTAGCTCCACCCACCCGATGTCGAAGCGCGAGACGAGCGGGAGCCTCGTTGACCGGCGCTCGCTACCGCGATGAACATGCCCGCGCCGGGATGAGCCCGTGGGAGGTTCAGATGACAAGCCGTGTTTGTGCCGCTCTTTTGTTTCTCTCGTTCGGCTGCGCCGCGATGGACCAGGGCGACGTCGCCAGTGACAGTGACGAGATCATCGGTGGGACGACCGACAACGGCGATCCGTCGGTGGTCGGCATCTTCGCGCACCTTCCGGGCGAGACGTCCGGCTCGCTGTGCACCGGGACCGTCATCTCGCCGACGGTGGTCCTCACCGCCGCGCACTGCGTCGACCCGCGCGTGGTCGGCGAGGGCAACCAGTTCGAGGTCCTGACCGGCACCGACCTGAGCGGCCCGTCCGCCGCCGTCGCCGCGACCGACTTCGACCCCGGGTTCGACCCCAACGATCTCCTCGGCGGCCACGACGTCGGCATCGTGGAGATGCAGGCGCCCACCTCGCTGACGCCGATCGCCTTCAACCGGACCGCCTACTCCGACGCGCTCGCCGCCCAGCCCATCCGCATCGTCGGCTACGGGACCAACAACCACTTCGGCGCCGGCGCCGGCACCAAGCGCACCGCGACGACCAGCGTCAACGACTTCGACGACAACTTCATCGACATCGGCTCGACCGGCCGCCAGACCTGCCACGGCGACTCGGGCGGCCCGGCCTTCCAGACCGTGAACGGCGTCGAGACGGTCGTCGGAATCACCTCGTTCGGCCAGGATCTGCTCTTCTTCCAGTGCTTCGGCGGCGGCTCCGACACGCGCGTCGACGTCGTGGCGGACTTCATCGCCGCGCACCTGTAGGTCGAGCGTCAGACCGCGAGGGTCACCGAGGATCAGAAGATGCGCGCGATCCCGACGAGGCCGAGGACCCCGGCCTCCGTCTGGTCGTCGCTGGTCCCGACCACGCTCGCGCCGACCAGGCCGGTGAGCGCGAAGCTCTGGATCGGCACCACCAGCGCCGGGCCGCCCACGACGTCGTAGTCGGGCTCGGTGCTGTCCGTCGGCCGGGTCAGCGCCAGCCGGCCGCGCGCATCGGCGCCGACCAGGACGCGGCCGACCGGGACCAGCCCGGCGGCGCGCAGCTCGCCGTCGCGCTCGTTGCCCTCGCCGTCCTGGCCGTAGGTCGCGCTGGCGACCAGCGACGCGCTGCCCAGCTTGCGGCCGACCGCGAGCGCGGCCTCGATCTCTCCCTCCGGCTCGGTCAACCCCTCCGGCCGGTAGGTCAGGCCGAACGCGACGTCGAGCCCGAGCCGCGACCTGTCCTGCTCGAAGATCTGCACCATGGCTCCGAGCGACGGGCGCACGTCGTCCTCGTCGCTCACGTACACGCCGCCGCCGTGGATCGACAGCGGGCCGAAGATGCGCACCGCCGCCTCCACCTCCATCACGCCGGCGTCGCGCGCGCCGTCGTAGCCGCCGATCGCGTTGACCGCGGCGCGCATGTGGGTGCGGCTGGCCGCCAGACCCAGGGGCAGCGTGGTCGCGTCCTCGAGCGCCAGGGCGGTCGACGACGCCGGCGCCGGCGCCGCCTCGTCCTCCTCGGCGGACGCGTCGGCGGCGGCCAGCAGCGAGACGATCAGGGCCGGCCCGACGGCGGCCGCGCTGCGCGTCCATGTCTTGCGAAGGGTGTGTGCCAGCATCCGGCGCATCGTTCGCCGGAACCGTGCCGCTGTCAACCAACCGCTCCTGACCCTCGACGCCGACCTCGCGCGGCCCGCGCGCGTCGCCGGCCCCAGGCGCGACCTGGTCTCACCCTGCCGGCGCGCGGGCGGCGCCGTCCGATGGTCGCGCGATCGAGGCGGCGGCGTCGCGCGCGGACTCGAAGGCGGCCAGCGTGCGGTGGAGATCGCCCGCGGAGTGGAGGGCCGAGACCATGAGGCGGATGCGCGCCTCGCCCTCGGGCACGACCGGGTAGCACAGGCCGTGCACGTAGATGCCCTCCTCGTAGAGGTGGTTGACCATCTCCTGCAGCACGTCGTACTCGCCGACGTCGACGCACAGGAGCGGGTGGTGGCCGCCGAGCACGCGGAAGCCGCGGTCGAGCAGGCCGTGCCACAGGGTCTGGATGTTCTCGCGCAGGCCCGGCAGCGGCGCCTCCCCGCTCTCGAGGATCTGGAGCGCGGCCAGCGCGGCGCCGGCCACCGGCGGCGACAGCGTGCCCGAGAACATGTACGGCGGCGACTTCTGCCGCAGCCAGTCGATGATCTCGCGCTGGCCGATCGCGAAGCCGCCGCCGGCGCCCCCGAGCGCCTTGCTGAACGAGCCGGTGACCAGGCCGACGCGATCGATCACCCCGTAGAGCTCGGCCGAGCCGCGGCCGCGATCGCCCAGCACGCCGATGCCGAGCGCGTCGTCGACCACCACCAGCGCGTCGTACTTGTCGGCCAGGTCACAGATGGCGTGGAGGTCGGAGACTCGCCCGGTGAAGGGATGGACGCCGTTGGTGACCACCGCGCGGAAGCGCGCCCAGCGCGAGCGCTTGAGGATGTCCTCGAGGTCGTCCGGGTCGTTGCTGCGGAACGTGACCAGGCGCGAGCCGGCCAGCCGCACGCCGTCGGCCAGGCTGGGGTGCACGCCGGCGTCGCAGATGATGCAGTCGCGCGCGCCCAGGAGCGGGGAGAACAGGCCCACGTTGGCCTGGTAGCCCGACCCGAACAGGATGGCGTCGCCCGCGCCGAGGAACCCGCGCAGCCAGTCCTCGAGCTCCTTGTGGATCGGCAGCGTCCCCGACATCACGCGCTGCGACGACAGCCCGATGCCGTGCCTCTCGGCGGCGTCGATCGCGGCGCGCCGGACCTGCGCGTCGATCGACAGGCCGAGGTAGTCGTGGGTCGTGTAGTTGATGAGGCGCTGGACCTCGCCGCGCTCCATGAGCCCACCCGCGGCCATCCCGCCCGAGCGTGCGAACACCACCTCGCGCTTGTACAGGCCGGCGTCGCGCAGCCGGTCGATCTCGCTGCGCAGGAGGTCTCGCAGGGCGCGGGTCATGGCGCGTCTCCGGTCCGGGGGTACCCAGCGATGTACCACACGATCGCCGCCGCGCAGCGCTGCCACGCCAGGTCGCGCCCGCGCGCGGCGCAGTATCGATCGATGCGGGCCGGCAGCTCGGCGTCGGCACCGGGCTGCGTCAGGGCCATGTCGGCGGCGAGCGCGGCCCGGCGGCGCGCGAGCTCGACCCGCATCGCGGCCCGGTAGTCGCCGCCCGCGTCGAGCAGCCGCACGCGGGTCGCCTCCTCGACCAGCTCGCTCTCCGAGAGGAGGTTGGTGAGGGCGACGTCGGCCGCCAGGTGGCAGTCCGGCCGGCGCGCGGGCGACCCGGCGTCGCAGCGCGCGCGGGCCGCGTCGATGAGGCAGCCGACCGACGGCTGGGTCGCGTCGGCGCGGCAGCGGCGTCGGGCGTCGGTGTGGAGCGCGTCGTCGAGGGCGTCGCGCTCGGCGCCGAGCTCGCGCACCGCGCGCAGGGCGCCGGCCAGGTACGCGAGCCGCGCGGGCCGCGCGTACGACGGATCGGCGGCGGCCGGCGCGGCGAGCGCGGCGAGCGCGGCGGCGACCGCGATGGCCACGACCTCGGGCGCGCGCAGCATCCACGGCGCGTCGCCGCCCCGGCGCGTCCGGTCGCGGCTCACATCCGGCCTCGCTCGGCCCAGTAGCGGCGCCGGAACGCCTCGACGAAGGCGTGCAGGTGGCGGCGGAAGGGATAGACCTCCACCACGTCGGCCCGCTCGAGCGGCCAGCTGGCCCCGGCGAACGGATCGGCGTCGCGCAGGCTCTCGAGCCGCGTCAGGAGATAGTCGCCGCCGCCGCCCGACAGATCGGCGGCCGCGCGCGGGGCGGCCCGGCCGGGCGCGGTCTCGCCGCCGCCGGCGAGCGAGTCGCCGGCCAGCAGCGAGGCCAGCTCGCGGTAGACGTCGATCGGGCCGGCGCCCGACGCGCGCACGGCGGGCACGCGCAGCTCGCGCACGGCGATCGCGTGGCCGTCGACCAGCACGTCGCGCCCGCTGACCGCGCCTGCGCGCGGCGCGGCGGGGTCGATCGCGAGGCACTGCAGGCTGACGATCGCGCGCGCATCCGGCGGCGGCCCCGCGTGCGCGCGGCGGCCGAGCTCGGCGTCGAGTCGGCCCATCTCGATCTGCCGCCGGCGCCGGTCGAGGACCTCGCGCACCGCCTCGAGCGCGCCGGCCCGCGCGAGGAACCCGGCCGGATCCGCGATCAGCCGGCGGCAGGCGTCGGCCGGCGCGTCCCAGTGGATGACGTGGTCGCCGCACTGCGCCGGGGCGACCGCGAAGCCGGGCGCGAACAGGAGCAGCCCGAGCACGTGGTCGACCAGCGCGCTGGCCGGGCGCTCCGCACCCTCCCAGCTCGGCCACAGCGGCATCCGCTCGTAGCGCGAGGCGCAGCGCGGCGCGTCGAGCAGCGAGCGCAGCCCCGAGTCCCGCGTCGGCGCCGGCAGGTTGATCCACAGGTGATGCGACGCCCGCCGGGTGGCGGCGACCGCGTGTCGCTGGTGGGCGACCAGCGTGTCCAGGTGATCGAGCTCGACGCCGATCGCCCGCGCGCCGCGCGCCACCGCGTCGATCGGGTCGGCGCCGGCCAGCGAGTCGAAGCGGTCGACGAGCCGGCGCCAGCCGAAGTGCAGGAACGGCTCGTCGCGCTGCCGCCGCGTGCATGGCGGCGCGCTCGCCACCGGGGCCGGCGCGACGACCCGCGGCGCGCACGACCCCAGGGTGTCGGCGTAGCCCAGCTGGTACGCGCGGCGGACCAGGGCGCATCCCGGGATCTCGGCCGCCGCCGCAGCCGCCGCCGCGGCCTGTCCCGGCGGCGGGCCCGGCCGCGGCGCGCTCTCGTCCGGGCAGACCGCCGACGGCGACGGCTCGGCGAGCGCCGCCGGCAGCGCGGCCAGCCGGGCGGTCGCCCGGTTGTCGAACGCGCCCAGCGCCACGCCGGCGAAGGTGACCGCGAGGAGCGCGCGCTGGACCGCGGCCGGCAGCTCGCGCGGTGCCCACTCCGCGCCCCCGCGCGGGCGAGCGGCGAGCCGGCGACGGCGCAGGTCCAGCGCCGTGCGGCTCGGCTCGCCGGGCCGCCAGCCCGCCGCGACCAGCGAGGCGGCCGCGCTGGTGACGAGCCCGATCGCCGCGCAGGTGGCGGCGCTCAGGCTGGCCAGGTAGCTCGGGTCGAGCAGGCCGCGCGCGCCCGCGATCGCCGCCGCCAGCGGGGCGAGACAGACGAGCGCGATCGACTTGACCCCGACCACGGCGTCACTCGGCCGCCGGCTTCACGCCGACGACGATGTCCTCGATGGTGATGCGCCGGTTCTTCGCGCGCGCCTCCCGGGCGGCGGCGCGCTGCTCCTCGCTCGGCCGGGCCGGCGTGTCCGGCACGACGCGCGCGGGCGTGTTGTCGGCGTGCGTGCAGATGACCACGTGATCGGGCAGCTCGCCCGAGTACTTGCGGATCTCCTGGTAGACGTTCCACGCCCGCTGATAGCCGAGCAGGAAGTTCTCGTCCTTGTCGCCGACGTCGTCGGTGTGGCCGTGGATGGCCAGCTTGCGCCGGGCCAGCCCGCCCTGGTCGAAGTCGAGGACCCCGCTCGCCGGATCGCCGAACAGCTTGCCGAACACCTCGCGCCCCTCGGGGCCGAGCTCTGCCTTGCCCGAGGCGAACAGGATGTCCGACGGCAGGTTGACCATGCGCACGGTCTGGTCGCCCATCCCCGCGCCCAGGCCGGCGGCCGGGCGCTCCACCGGAGCCTCGCGCCGCTCGACCGACCAGATGATGACGAAGAACACCATGATTTGCGTCATCAGATCGATGTAGATGATGGCCCACAGCGCGCGCGGCCTGCGCGGAGGTACCGGGATGCCGCGCCGCCTCACGCCTGCACCTCGATGACGGCCTTGTTCTGCACCAGCACGTCGAGCGAGTGGCACAGCACGTCGTAGTCGTACTCGAGCGCCTTGATGCGCTGGTCGAAGCGCGACCCGATGACGGTGTAGACGGTGGAGAGGATGGCGCCGTAGAGCGTGGTCTTGAGCGCGAGCGCGAGCTGCGGCGAGAGGTTCTCGACGGTGGTGTTGGCCCCGAGCGTGTCGAACATGCCGATCAGCCCGACGATGGTCCCGATCAGGCCGAAGAGCGGCATCACGCCGGCGACGAAGTCGAGGTGCGCGTGGAAGTGATCGTAGAGCTCGCGGCAGTCGACGTAGTACTGGTGGGCCACGTACTCGGCGTACTCGGTCGTCTTCTCGCGACGAAGCACCACCTGGAGGTCGCGCACCAGCGGGTTGTCGGGCAGCTTGGCCCGGGCGCCCGGCTCGATGGGCCCGATCTTGACCATCCCGGCCTCGTCCTTGCGCAGGTTGAGGAAGCGGCGCAGCTCGACCGCGGTCTCCTGCACGTAGGTCGCCCGGCGGATGAGGTGCTTGCTCGAGAAGAAGATGGTGAGCGACGAGAGCAGGAGCTTGCCGAACTCCGACCCGGCCACGTACACGAGCAGCGCGAGCGACGCCAGCAGCATCGACAGGAAGTAGTTCTCGGTCACGAAGAACGCGAGCGCGAGCACGAACACGCCGGCGAACCCGACCAGGCCGAGGACACCCGCGCCGGCGGCGGCCTCGCTGATGGCGAGACCGCCCTTGTCCAGATCGGGCGTGTCCGCCTTGCTAGTGCCCTTGGCCATGTCCGTCCATCCTTTCGTTCATGCGCTCGACATAGGTCGCGTGGTAGTCGATCGATCGGGCCGCCAGAGCGGCGAAGCCGGCCAGCACGGCCAGCGCGACGCCGGCCAGCGCCGCGCGGCGCCGCCACCGGCGCGGTGCGCCCACCCAGTCGCGCTCGTGGAGGGCGAAGCCGGCCATCCATCGCATGCGGCGGCGGAGCCGGGCGGCCTCGGCCGGGCCCACCGCCGCGGCGCCGGCCCCCTCTCCCTCGAGCAGCCGCGCGATCTCGGCCGAGCGGCGCGCGAGCTCGGGCGGGTAGGCGCGCGCGGTGAGCAGGTCGTCGCGTCCCCACAGCCGCGACGCCAGGTGCTGCAGCAGGTGATGGCCGGCGCCGTTGAGCGCGACCTGCGCGTCGGCGATGACCGGGCGCCTGGCCAGCGCGCGCGCCGGCGACGACACCGCGGCGAGCGGGGCCCGCAGCCAGCGCGGGCGCGCCGCCAGCCATCGGCGCCACGCGATCGCCAGGGTCGACGGACCGTCCTCGTGGCGCAGGGCGCCGCCCAGCTCGTGCACCAGGGCGCCGAACAGGAAGTCGCGGTCGCCGGCGTCGGTGCCGTCGTGCTCCTCGCCCGGGTCCCAGTCCATCCAGGCCGCGTCCTCCCACGGGCGATGCGCTCCGCGCTGGTCGACCGCGCGCGGCTCGACGATGCCGGCCAGGGTGCGCGCCTCGCCGAGCGGCTGGTGCTCGATCTCGCCCTCGACCACGGCCTGGGTCGGCTGCCGCTCCTCGCGGGTGGCGATCGGCAGGTCGCGCCGGCCCGGCACCACCAGCCCGGCGTTCCACTCGGTCCAGTGCAGCTTGG
>DATFRY010000517.1:0-9422 GCA_035262925.1 Kofleriaceae bacterium
TCCAGGGCCAGGAGCATGTAGGCCCAGCCGGTGAAGTTCATGGCCACCTTGCCCAGGAACATGGTCGGGATGGTGAACCCCTGCTGGGCGGCGCTGGCCCGCATGGCCAGGACGGTCATGTCGCGCAGGCCCCAGGCCAGGAGCAAGTAGACCGGCCACAGCCCGAAATAGAGGCCCACCGTCAGGGAGATGAGGGCCGCGAGGATGTCGGCCAGGCTGTCGAGCAGCGCGCCGAGCTCGCTCGTCTGCCCCAGCTTGCGCGCGAAGTAGCCGTCCAGGTAGTCGGTGATCCCGCTCAGCAGGCCCAGCGTGAGCGCCGGGGCGAACAGCCGGTTGAAGTAGCACACCGCGGCGATCAGCACCCCCACGATGCGCCCCAGGCTGATCAGGTTCGGCACCAGGCGGATGTCGGCGAGGAAGTCGGAGCTGTCGGAGCCGTCCTGCCGCTTCCCCGACTCGTCGCTGGTGCCGCCGCCCATCTGCGTCACCCGAGATCCGGAAGCGGCGGCTTCGGCGCCGGCGGCGGGGGCTGCGGCGGGGCCGCATCGTCGGCCCACAGCGCGGGCGTCCAGTTCGCGCGCCGCCGCGCGATGCGCTGATCGGCGCTCTCGGCCGAGTAGTCGACCGGCGCCGCCTCGCGCGCGAAGCGCTCGCGCCCGGCCAGCACGTTGATGTTGACGATCGCCACCAGGTGCGCGTCCACCGGCATCACCGCGGCGACGTACACGCCGCAGCGCCGGCAGACCAGGAAATCCGCCGTGCCGGGCCCGAACCGGTAGCGGCCCAGCTCGGCCGGCTCGCGCGCGCGCAGCCGCACGCGGCCGCGCGGATCCGAGATCGTGCTCGCCCCGTGGCGCCGGCAGAACGAGCAGCTGCAGGCGCGCACTTCGAGCTCACCCGGCTCGCGGCTGAGCTCCACCTCGACCTCGATCGCGCCGCAGTGGCAGCCGCCGTTCATGCGTCGCTCGCCCTTCATCGGCGCTCGCGCGTCGGGCACCGGCCCGCCATTCTAGCCAGCGGCCGCGCGTCGCCGCCGGGCGCGAGCGGGGCGCAGATCTCCGGCGCGCGCGGCCGCCGCGCGCGCAGAGCGCAGTCTCTCGATGCGCTCCGCCAGGTAGGGCGAGAAGTAGCCCCGGTAGCGCTCCCACAGGTCTTCCTTCATCCAGTCGTCGCCGCTCACCCGGTGGCGGCAGCTGGCGGCGCCGCAGCGGCAGTCGAAGTCGTCGTAGCCGCTGCCGTCGCTCATGGCGTAGTCGTAGCAGATCTCCTCGCCCGGCTGGATGTCGCGCATCGCGACCAGGCTCACCTGGCCGCGCAGGCCCGCGTTGGGCTCGCAGCAGTGATTCACCCAGTCGGCCCAGCCCTCCACCTCGGACAGGAGATAGAGCCCCTCCTCGACCTGCAGGAGCAGGCGCCGCTGGTCGGGCGCCAGCAGCGGGATCTCGCTCGCCTCGACCGCCGAGCCGGCGAACACCACCAGGAGCTCGCCGCGCCGGATCGCACCGACGGCGTAGACGCCGTGTCCCCCCTTCTCCGCGCACCGGCGCCCGACGAGACGCGGTGATGCGTAGCAGGTCGGCTTACCCGTCGGCTTACCCACCATGTCCTTCTCCTTCACCGGCTCAATCGGTCGCTGTTCCATCGAGGTTGGCGGCTGATCGGTGGCGTCATCCTAGCGTGTGGCGCGCGGATCGCAACAAGTTCGGGCCGCGTCCCCGTCGCCGGACGCGACGGCGAGACGCTCCTCGGCCGCGCCGCTCGCGCGCGCGCGCGAAGGAGGTCAGCGGACCGGCGACGCCTTGAGCGCCGCCTTGCCGTCCTTGACGTAGACCTGGAACTTCACCGTGCGGCAGCCGTGCTTCGCGATCAGCGCCTCGCGGTTGGCGCGCAGCTTGGCCAGGAAGCGCTCGTAGGTCAGGTTGTCGATGCTCTCTCCGCAGCGCCGCTTGAGCGCGACGAACTCGTCGAAGATGGCGCGGTACTGCGCGCCGTCGTCCGCCTGGGCCGATCCGGTCCCTGCGGCCGCGCCGGCGATCGCGACGCCGGCCGGTCCCCGCCCCGCCGCGACGACGGTGTCCTCCTCGTCGTCCTCGATCGAGATCTGCTGCGTGCGCCCGCTCGGCGCCGTCCCCGACGGATACTCGTTCTGATAGGACGGGCCGGCGCCGCTCCCCTCGGGGCCGCGCGCGGCCGGCGGCGTGGCCAGGCGCCCGCGCGGCACCGGCGGCCTCTGCGCCGGCGCCTTGCCCGCGGGCCCCTTGGCCATGGGCGGCAGACTGACCGGCGGCGGCGGCGTGCGCTCGTCGGTGGGCGGCACGGCGGGCGCTGCCAGCTGGGCCGCGCCCGCGGCGGAGAAGCTGGGGCCGACGCCGGGCACCGGCCCCGGGCTGCTCGCGCGCACGCCGCTCCCTCCGTCGGTGAAGCGGAACTCGGAGGGCGGGGGCGGTGGCGGCGGCGGAGTGAACGCGGCGCTCAGGCCGCTCTCGTGCCGCTGGGCCACCAGCACGCTGCCGGCGGTCGGCTCGCCCTCGAGCGGAAGCGGGCCCAGCAGCTGGTCGAGGTCGCGCTTGGCCGCCCGCGTCTCGCGGTGAAGCTTGTCGAGCGCGATGTTGACCGAGCGGGCGATCGACCCGAACTTGCCGCGGTGGCGGTCCTCGGCCAGGCGCTCGCCCTCGCCCTTGGCCAGCACGACCACGTCGGCCGAGAGCCGGCGCAGCGGCTGATCGGCCTCGAAGATCATGAGCGCGATGCCGACGCCGACCATGAGCAGGAACACGACCGCCACCCGCAGCCACGGGAAGTGCGAGAACGAGAGGTCGTTCTTGGTGACCGCGCCGATGGTGCCCGAGAAGCCGATCGCCCGCTCCTGCGGGATGTGGACCGAGTAGAACGCGCCCTGCGATCCGGCCTCGCCGGGCAGGCGGGCGACGAGCGCCCAGTAGGAGCTGTCACCCGCGCTGACCGAGAACGCCTCCTGGGCCCGGCAGTCCGATCCGGGCGCGCGCTTGAACAGCTTGGGCGCGCGCGCCAGCACGTCCTCGTAGAGCTGGGCCGCGTCGCTGGTCGCCACCGCCTCGCCGGCGGCGTAGAAGGTGAGCTTGACGTCGAGCTTGTCGGCCAGCTCGGTGGCGAACTCCTTGTCCACCGCCTCGCCGATCACCATGGCGCCGGCGTAGTCGAGATCGGTGGTGTTGATGACCGGCGAGGCCGCGACCAGGTAGAGCTGACCGCCCAGGATCCACAGATCGTCGCCCAGGTAGCCATTGAGCGCGTCGTCGACCAGGTAAAAGCCGGCCAGGGAGTCGCCGTAGACCTTCTCGTCCTTGCCCGAGCGCGCCACCACGCGGCCGCGCCCGTCGAGCGCGAGGATGAGGTCCGGCCGGTACGGCACGACATCGTTCCCCTTGCGCTTGGTGCCGAAGCTGAGATCGTCGGCCAGGATCTTCTTCGCGGTCGCGTAGGCGCCGGCCGGCACCGCCTCGCCCCGCGTCGCCTCGACGAGCGCGCGGTCCACGCCCTGGACGCGCGCGGTCTCTCCCGCCAGCTGGATGCGGCTCTGCGCGAAGTCGCGCAGGAGGATCTCGGTCACGCTGCACGCGTGCGCCAGCCGCTTGGTCTCCGCCACCACCGTGGCGCGCTCGGCCGGCCGCGGCATGACCAGCGCCAGCGTGAGGGTCACGCCCGCCACCACCGCGACCAGGAAGAACCAGATTTTCGACCAGAACATTGGGGCAACGCTCCGAGCTAACGGGCTGGCCTGGTCACGAACTTGGCCGGCAGCGCGATCTTGATCGGCTTGCTCTCCTTCTTGGCCACCACCTCGACGGTCTCCTCCGGCACGTCGGCCCAGCCGTCGCGGTACCACACTCGCACCTTCCACGTCCCGGGCGCGACGCCCTGGATCGCGAAGTGGCCGTCGCCGGCGATGAGCGAGAAGTAGCGGTGGGGGAGGGCGACGATGCGGCCGCTCAGGTGGACCGACTCGCGGTCGCGCAGCTCGAAGGTGCGGTGGGCCGGCTCGATCTTCCGGGTCTTGCGCTCGCCGCCGGGGCTGATCGGATCGGCGGGTACCAGGTCGGCCTGGTCGGGGGAGTAGATGCGCGGCGCGCCGCGGCCGGCGTTGTGGATCGACACCACCGAGCCGACCACCACCGCGACCAGCGGGGTCTCGAACGACTCGCCGAGGATCGCGTAGCGCGCCGGCTGATCGGGCGGCTGGCGATCCTCCTCGGGCGGGGTGGCGCCCTCGAGGACGACGATCATCTGCGGGCGCGGGTCGAGCGCGCGCGGCGGCCTGAGCGCGGGGACGCGGCGCACGAAGCCCTGGTTGTGCACCGGGGTCGCGCCGCGCTGCTCGGCGGACGCCAGCACCACGGTGCCGGTCACGATGCCGCCGTTCGGATCGGCGGCCGCGGGACTCGGCGCGCACAGCGTCATCGCCATCGCAGCGGTCGCGCCGCACGCTCTTGCCAGCGCGCGAGCGCGGCGCGTCGGCAGGTAGCGCGCGCTGCAACCAGCGGTGCCCGGCATCACAGACCTTCCTCCCCTCGGGGTACCCGCGAGTTGTCCCAAGTGTTCAAAGATTCTAAATTTTATTATGCGCAGGCGGTGGTGCGTCAACGGGCGCGAACCGGTTTGTGAGGCTCGCGGCCTTCACCCGGAGGGGTGAACCGCCGGCCCGCTCGGTCCGACATCCGGCGAATGCACACCGCTCTGGCCCGGCCTCTCGCGGGAGCGCGCCCTGCGATCCGCGCGTAGGTTCGGCCTCGCCGGAGTCGCGGTGGCGCTGGCGGCGGGCATCGCGCTGGCCGATCGCGCAGGACCCCTCGCCACCGCTCCGGCTTTCTGGCTCGCGGCCGCCCTCGCTGCGGGCCTGGCGCTGCGGCGCCTCTGCGGCGCGCGCGCTCTCCTGTGCGCGCTGCTCGCGGGGGGTGCGCTGGCCGCCCACGAGCGCTCCGACCTGGAGGCTGCGCGCGCACGGCTCGGGCGGTGGGCCGGCGATCGACAGGAGGAGACGCTGGCCGGGACGGTCGGCGCGCCGGTCGAGGACGACGGCCGGGCGCTGCGCTTCCCCCTCGAGCTCGCGGCGGACGCGACGGGCCCCGGGGCGCGCGTCCTGGTCGCGGTGTTCCGCGATCCCGACGACGAGGCGTGGACGCCTCCGCTCCTGCCCGGCGACGAGATCGAGGTCACCGGCGCCCTGCGCCTGCCGCGCGGCTATCGCGTGCCGGGCGCGCCGCCCGACGAGCGCTTCGCCGACTCGCGCGGGGCGGCCGCGCTCCTGTCCACCGACTGGAGCCGCGTGACCGAGCGGGGCGGCGGCGGCGCGCTCGCGCTCGCGCCCTGGCGCGCGGCTGCGCTCCTGCAGCGGCGCATGGCCCGCCGCATCAGCTCCGCCGCCGGCGATGCCGATCGCGACGGCGTGCTGCGCGCCCTGGTCACCGGCGACGTCAGCGCGATGAGCGAGCGCGTCGCGGCAGGGTACCGCGACAGCGGCGCGTCGCACGTGCTCGCGGTCAGCGGGCTGCACCTGGCCGCGGTGGCGCTGTTCGCGTTCGCGGCCCTGCGCCGGCTGTGGTCGGCGATCCCGGCCCTGGCGCTGCGCGTCGATGCCACGCTCGCCGCCGCGCTCGGCGCCGCCCCGCTCGCCGTCGGCTACACCATGGTGACCGGCGCGCCGCCGTCGGCCGTGCGCTCGCTGTGGATGGTCGTCCTCCTGCTCGTGGGCGCGGCGCTCGACCGGCGGGCGCGGCTGCGCGACGCGCTCGGCGCCGCGGCCCTGGCGATGCTGGTCGCCCGCCCCGCATCGCTCTACGACCCGTCGCTCCAGCTGTCCATCGCGGCCACGGCCGCGCTCGCGCTGTTCATGGGCGCGCGGCGCGACCCGGCGGCGCCGGCGCGGTCGATCGCGCGCGTCTGGCGCGGGCTGCGCGAGCTGGTGATCGCGTCGCTGTGGACGTGGGCCGCGACGGCGCCGATCTGCGCCTTCCACTTCGGCGCGGTGGCGATGGCCGGGCCGGCGGCCAACCTCATCGCCGTGCCGGCGGTGGAGCTGGCCGCGCTGCCGCTGGGGCTGGCGGGCGCCGCCCTGTCCGAGCTGTGGCCGGGCGGCGGCGCGGCCTTGCTGACCCTCGCGGCCGCGCTGACCGCGCGGGTGAGCGCGGCGCTCGGGCGCGTGGCGGCGTGGATCCCGCCGCTGGCGATGCCGGCGCCGGGCCTCCTCGACATGGCCGCGTGGTGCGCGCTCCTGCTCGCGGCCGCCGCGTGGCTCCGTCTGCGCGGCGCGATGCTGCCGCGCGCGGTCCGGCGCCGACGCGCGCTCGTCGCGGTGGGGGCGGGCGCGGCGCTGGCGCTGGCCGGCGCGCAGCTGTGGCGCGGCGAGCTGGCGCCGCGGCGGCGAGAGGAGCTGCGCGCCGCCTTCGTCGACGTGGGCCAGGGCGACGCGGCGGTCATCGAGCTGGCGGGCGGGGGCGTGTGGCTGATCGACGGCGGCGGCCTGCCGTACTCGCTGCCGGTCCGCGATCGGGACACGGCGCGCCGGCTGGGCGAGTCGCCCGGCCGCGAGGGCGTGGCCCGCTATCTCGCGGAGCGGCGCATCCGCCGCATCGACCTGGCCATCCTGTCGCACGCGCACCCCGACCACTACCGCGGCCTGGGCGCGATCGCGCGCGCGGCGCACATCGACCAGCTGTGGATGGCGCGGCGGCCGGCCGGCGCGCCGGTCGACGGCGAGCTGGCGCGACTGCTCGCCGAGCTGGCCGCGGGCGGGACGCGAGTGGTCAGCCCGCCGGCGGGGGCGGTGCTTCGCCGGGGCGGCGCCACGCTGTCCCTGCTCGCGCCCGGACCGTCTCCCGACGACGGAGACCCGTCCGCCGCGGCCGATCCGGTGCGCGGCGAGAACGACAACTCGCTGGTCGCGCGCATCGACTTCGCCGGGCGGCGGCTGCTCTTCACCGGCGACATCGAGGAGGAGGGCGAGGACGACCTCGTCCGCGAGCGCGGCGCCGCCGCGGTGGCCGCGGACCTGGTCAAGGTGCCGCACCACGGCTCGCGCACGTCGTCGACCGCGGCGCTGGTCGCGGCCACGTCGCCGCGCTGGGCGGTCATCTCGTGCGGGCCGATGAACCGCTTCGGCTTCCCACACCCCGAGGTCGTCGCCCGCTGGCGCGCGGCCGGCGCCACCGTGCTGAGCACCGACCGGGCCGGGACCATCATCGCGGTGGTGGGCCCCGACGGCGCCATGACGGTCGGGCCGGCCGAGGAGTGACGAGGCCCGCCGCGCCCCTGGCCTCGCGCGTGCGATCGGTCTCCGCCGTCTCCGGTGACGGTGAAGGCGATGCCGCCGGCCGCCGGCGCTCGCCGCGCGGGCGATCCGGTAGACTGGGCGGCCCATGACGGCCGAGTCGCGCGAACCCGACCTGTCGGTCGTGATCCCGGCCTACAACGAGGTCGCGCGTCTGGAGCCGACCCTTCACCGCGTGATCGACTACTGCCGCGCCCACCACCCGGCGTTCGAGATCCTGGTCGTGGACGACGGCTCGACCGACGGCACCGCCGGCCTGGTCGAGCGGGTGGCCGCGGGCGAGCCGCGCCTGCGCCTGGTCGCGCTGGGCTCGAACCGGGGCAAGGGCGCGGCGGTGCGGACCGGCGTGCTCGAGGCCCGCGGCCGCGAGATCCTCTTCTCCGACGCCGACCTGGCCACGCCGATCGAGGAGCTGGGCAAGCTGCGCGCCCAGCTGACCGACGGCCGCGACATCGCGATCGGATCGCGCGCCGCACCCGGGGCGGATATCCGCGTGCGCCAGCACCCGGTGCGCGAGCTCATGGGTCGCAGCTTCAACCTGATGGTCCGCCTCGCCGCGCTCGGCGGCATCCGCGACACGCAGTGCGGCTTCAAGCTGTTCCGCCGCGACGCAGCCCGCGATCTGTTCGGCCGCGCCCGCCTCGACGGCTTCGCCTTCGACGTCGAGATCCTGTGGCTGGCCCGCGGCCGCTACCAGGTGGCCGAGGTCCCCGTGGTCTGGTCGCACGTCGACGACTCCAAGGTCTCGCCGGGCGGCGACGCGGCGCGCATGTTCGTCGATCTCGTCCGCATCCGCTGGCTGCATCGCGGCCGCGGCTGACGATGGGCCGCGGCGGTGCGGAGGCCGCGGCCGAGCCCCGTCAGAACTTGACCTGGGGGACCTTCTGGGCGCCCTCGGTGGCCTGGAAGTACTGGCGGCCCTCGAAGCCGAAGATGCCGGCGAAGAGGTTGCTGGGGAAGCGCTTGATGGACGCGTTGAAGTCGCGGACGTCGTCGTTGTAGCGCTTGCGCTCGACGGCGATGCGGTTCTCGGTGCCGGCCAGCTCGTCCTGCAGGCGGGTGAAGTTCTCGTTGGCCTTGAGCTGGGGGTAGTTCTCGACCACGACGAGCAGGCGGCTCAAGGCGGAGTCGAGCTGGGCGTCGGCGGCGGCTGCCTCCTGCGGGCCGCGGGCGCCGGCGAGTCGGGCGCGGGCGTTGGCGACCTGGGCGATGACGTCCTTCTCGTGCGAGGCGTAGCCCTTCACGGTCTCGACCAGGTTGGGGATGAGGTCAGCGCGGCGCTGGAGCACGTTCTCTACCTGGGCCCAGGCCCCGTCGACTTGTTCGGACCGGTTGACCAGCGAGTTGTAGCGCGTCACCGAGAACAGAATCAGCACCAGGGCGATGCCGCCGATGACGGCCAGGGGGATCCATTTCTTGCTCATCTTGATTCCTCCGCGCTCAATTCCAGTCGGTTCATGTGGAGCTGGGTGCGAATCGGTCCACCGCCTCCACCGCGCGCTCGAGCGCGGCGTAGTAGCGGGCAAACAGGTCGGCCGCCGACGAGGAGACCTGCTGGTGGGTGCGCAGCTTGTCGGCCTCGGCGAACGGGGCGGGATCGATGCCGGCCCGCCGGCTGAACGCCTCGGCCGCCTCGAGGCTGCTCTCCGGCGCCTCCTGGCCGTGCAGGCGCAGGCAGCCGCGGAACACCAGCGCGAAGGCCGGATAGGAGCTGACGATGAGCCGGATCACCTCGGCGTCCTTGCCGCGCGACAGGGCGTAGGCCTCCTGCAGGCGCATCATCTTCTCGCGCAGCTCGCGCTCGCACTGCAGGCGCAGGTGCTCGAGCGCGATCGGCGGCACGCTGGCGAGCGGGTCGCGGCCGTGCAGCACCAGATGGCGCTCGGCGATGTCGCCGAGCTCGACCGGAAAGACGTCCGCCGCGTCGGTCAGCGTCGATTGCGTGAACAGCCGCGGCATGGCCCGGCCGCGCCCGGTCCAGCGCGCCAGGGCCGGCCCCGCCGCCGACAGCGTGCCCAGCTCGAGGTCCGCCAGCATCACCATCAGGTGTAGCTCGGATTCGCCGGACGGCTTCTCGCCGCGAGCGGCCGGCCCGTACAGCACCACCGCGCGCAGCTTG
>DATFRY010000518.1:0-7495 GCA_035262925.1 Kofleriaceae bacterium
AGCCGGTGCGCTCGAGGCTGCGCGAGGGCGCGCTGACCGCGCCGCTGGCCGACGTGCGCTGGACCGCGGGCCGTCTCACCTTCGGCGACGAGGCCCGCTGGCGCGGCCAGATCAAGACCACGCGGCGCGAGAGCGCGCAGGCGCTGGTCGCCGTCCTCCGGCAGATGGTCGAGACCGCCGCGGCCAGCCGCCCACTCGAGGCGGCCGGGATCTCGGCGTCGCTGCGGCAGACGGCGATCGCGGCCGACGGCGACATCGTCGTCCTGGAGGGCGCCCTGCCCGGCGATCACGCCGGCGCCGCCCTCGACGCGGTGCTGGCGCCATGAGGGCCGCACCCGCCGCCAGCTTCGCCGGCTGCACGCACCTCGAGTGCACCGCCACGGGAGAGCGACACGAGAGCGAGGAGCTGTGGACCGTGTCGCGCGCGGGCGCGCCGCTCTACGCCCGCTACGACCTGGCCGCGCTGCGCGGGCGCTTCACACCCGACGCGGTGGCCGGCCGGCCGCCCGATCTCTGGCGCTACGCCGAGGTGCTGCCGGTGCGCTCGCCGGGCGCGGCGCTTCGCCTGGGCGAGGGCATGACGCCGATGGTGCCGGCCGCCAGGCTGGCCGCCGCGCTCGGCCTCGAGCTCGACCTCTACCTCAAGGACGAGGGCCAGAATCCGACCGCCAGCTTCAAGGCTCGCGGCCTGTGCGTGGCCGTCTCGCGCGCCGCCGAGCTGGGCGCTCGCGCCGTCGCCCTGCCCTCCGCCGGCAACGCCGCCAGCGCGGCGGCCGCCTACGCCGCGGCGGCGGGCATCGAGTGCCACGTGGTCATGCCGCGCGACACCCCGGCGCCGATCGTCGCCGAGTGCCGCGCGCTCGGCGCCTTCGTCGATCTCATGGACGGGCTCATCACCGACTGCGCCGTGCGGGTGAAGGAGGGAGTGGCCGCGCACGGCTGGTTCGATCTGTCCACGCTGCGCGAGCCCTACCGGGTCGAGGGCAAGAAGACCATGGGCTACGAGCTGGTCGAGCAGCTGGCCGGCCGCCTGCCCGACGTGATCATCTACCCGACGGGAGGCGGCACCGGTCTGGTCGGCATGTGGAAGGCCTTCGACGAGATGGAAGCGCTCGGCTGGATCGACGCGCGCCGCCCGCGCATGGTCTCCGTGCAGGCGGACGGCTGCGCGCCGATCGTCGATGCCTGGCGGCGCGGCCTCGACAAGGCGGACCCGTGGCCCGATGCGCACACCATCGCCTCGGGCCTGCGCGTGCCGCGCGCCATCGGCGACTTCCTCATGCTGCGCGCCATCCGCGCCTCGGGCGGCGCCGCCATCGCGGTCAGCGACGCCGCGATGATCGAGGCCACCGCACTGATCGGCCGCACCACCGGTCTGTTCGTGGCCCCCGAGGCGGCCGCCACCGCCGCGGCCCTGCCCGAGCTGGCCAGCTCCGGCGCCGTGCGGCCCGGCGACCAGGTGGTGCTGTTCGCCACCGGCAGCGGGCTCAAGTACGTGGCCTGACCTCGGCCGTTGCCTCGGCGCCCGACCTCGACGTCATCGAGGCCGCGCCGGGCTCGCCCGCGGAGGGCCTACCGCCGGGCGGCCTTGCTCTTCGGGTCGGTCTTGCCGCCGGCCATGCCCGAGACCTGCTTCCAGGCGCGGCGGGCGGTGCCGAGGACGCGCAGCGCCCCGCCGCGGGCCCCGCCCGCGCCGGCGGCCAGGGAGTCGGGGCGCTTGAGCTTGGGACCCAGCCACACCACCCCCGCCACCCCGGCGCAGACCATCGCGTACGCGTAGGTCGCGGCGCCCGGGACCACGGCGGCGAGCAGGAACAGGGCCGCGGTCGCGCCGGCCGCCACCATGCCCGGGCGCAGCCCGAAGTAGTAGGCGACCAGGACCCCGACCAGCAGCGCGGCGATGAGCATGCGAGTAGGATAGCCGGCGCGGCGTCCCCACGCCAAACCGAGTGCTCCAAGGATGGTACCTCGCCCCACCGGCATTTTTTCCCCAACCCGTCCCTCATCCCAGCGTCTAATGGAAGACATGAATTCGGTGGCTCGCGAGGGCAGCTCCGCCGCGGAGAACGCGGTGCAGGCAGCCGAGCTGGTCGCGCGGGCGAAGGCGGGCGAGAGCGATGCTTTCGGCGAGCTGGTGCGGCGCTATCGTCCGCGCATCCTGGCGCTCGCCCTGCATCTGTGCGGCAACGAGAGCGAGGCGGAGGACATCGCCCAGGAGGTCTTCTTCGCGGCCTATTGCAAGCTGGCCAGCTTCGAGGGCCGCAGCGAGTTCTTCACCTGGGTCTACCGGATGGCGGTGAACCGCTCTCTCAACGCGCGGCGCGATCGCGACCGGCGGCGCGAGACCACGATGGACGACCCGCGCGTCGACATCGCGGTCGCGGTCGACGCGGCTGGCGACCCGGCCCGCGCCGCCGAGCTGCGCCAGGTCTACTCGCTCCTGGTCGGCGCGCTCGATCGGCTGCCGCCCGAGATGCGGACCTCGGTCGTGCTCGTGGTGCTGCAGGGCCTCAGTCAGTCCGAGGCGGCGGTGGTGCAGGCATGCTCGCCCGGCACGGTGGCCTGGCGGATCCACGAGGCCCGCCAGCGCCTGCGCACCGCCATCGAGCGCCGCCCGTCCGCCCGCCGCCCGGGCGCGGCCGGCGCGGAGAGCGCGGACCTGGGCTGGCTCGGCGACTGGCTGAGCCCGCTGCCCTCGGCCGGGTAGCGCTCGGCCACCCGACGCCCTGTCAGCCCGCGTCGCCGACCAGCTGGCTGAGCACGAACAGCTCGCCGTCGGGGTTGGTGGTGAGGAACTGCCGCGCGCCGCGGTGATAGCGCAGCGGGTGGAAGCCCGCGTCGTGCAGGAGCCGCTCGCCGCTGTCGATGTCCCAGACCGATACGCCCTCGCCGTCGCCGAGCGAGAAGAGGTGATCGTCGAACACCAGCTCTCCGCGCGGTCCGGGGAACCAGCGCAGCGGCTCGCCGCTGTCGACGTCGAACAGGAGGACGGCGGGCAGGAGGCTCGCCCGGTCGGGGCCGTAGCCCCACAGCGCGAGCGTGCGGGCATCGATCCAGCAGAGCGGGCCGTCCCAGTAGTCGGAGCGCTGGCACAGGTAGCGGCGCGACGGGCCGTCCTCCGCCTCCCAGCGGTTCTCCTCCAGCCATCGCCCCAGCCGGAAGGCGGCCGGCATCCCGGCGGTCTCCGACGTGAAGCCGTTCTCGACCAGCCACTCGCCGTCGGGCGAGACCGACAGCCCCGAGCAGACGTAGGCCATGGCGTGGCCGGCGCCCCCGCCGGCCGGCCGCTCGGTCAAGAGCTCGCCGGTGCGCGGGTCGAACGCGTCGAGCCGGTTCCACGCCGTGCCCTGGACCAGGAGCGTGCGTCCGCCGCGCTCTGCGAAGGCGACCGGGAAGCGCGCGCCCTCGACCTGATCGGGCCCGCGCTCGAGCAGCATGGTGATGTCGCCGGTCGAGGTGTCGATCACCACGCCGCTCTGGCCGCGCTCCTCGACCACCGCGGCCAGGCGGCCGTCGGGCGACAGGGTGAGCGCGAGCTCGAGCTCCACGTCGATGGCCGCGCCGAGGTCGGCCCGCCGGGTCCAGGTGCGCGCGTCCAGGTCGAGCCCGACCAGCGCGCCGGCGCTGGTGACCGCCAGCCAGCGCGACCCCGAGCCGGACGCGGGCTGCAGATCGAGCAACGACGCGCCGAGCGCGACCGGCATGTGAATCATGTGGTGGCTGAAGTAGAGCTGCGTCGCGCGCTCCAGCACGGCCGGCTGCGACAGCACCGCCCGCTCCCCGCGCAGCCAGCTCGCGCGACCGACCACCCCCTCGAAGCAGTCGCCGCACACCGCGACGAGGTCGCCCGCCGGGGGTTCCTCCAGCGCGGCGCAGTCGCCACACACCAGGTCGTACTCGAGGCCGACTCCGGTGAAGCGATGCGCGTACGAGTCGGCCGGCCCGCCGAACAGGTGTCGGCAGACGCGCTGGCCGATGTGCCCATGCGCGTGCGTGCAGGCGGCGGAGCTCATGGATGAAGGACTAGTTCACCACAACGGCGGGGCGCGCGCACCGCCCCGATCGGGCGAGAGGTCGGACTCGTCGTGCCCTATCCGCGCCACGCCGGCCGCCCGCTGTGTACAGTCAGGAGGTGCCGCGCGCTGTCGTCTGGCTGCTCTGCTCCTCGCTCTTCATCCCTCTTTTCGGCCTGGGGTGCGCGGTGACGCTCCAGACCGAGCGGTCCGCGCCGGCCTCGTGCGGCCGGCCGGACCTGGTGGTCGTGACCTACAACGTCCGCTTCGACACCCGCAGGGACCGCGAGCACCGCTGGTCCCGGCGCAAGGAGCAGGTCGCCGAGCTGGTGCGCCAGCTCGGCCCCGACGTGGTCGGCATGCAGGAGGTGAAGGCGCAGCAGCTCGACGACCTCGTGCCGCTCCTGCCCGGCTACAGCCACGAGGGGGTCGGGCGCGACGACGGGGCGCGCGGCGGCGAGTTCTCGCCCGTGTTCTTCTCCGACAGGCGGTTCGCCCGCGAGGACGGCGGCACCTTCTGGCTCTCGCCCACGCCGGACCGGCCGCGCGGCCGCTGGGAGCTCAAGCCGTGGGGCAGCTGGCACAACCGGATCGCCACCTGGGTGCTCCTGCGCGAGCGGGCCAGCGACGAGTCGTACCTGGTCCTCAACACTCACTTCGATCACCTGAGCGAGCTGGCCCGCCGCCAGAGCGCCCGGATGGTGGTCAGGTTCGTCCGCCAGCGCACCGCCGATCACTACATCGTCATGGGCGACCTCAACGCGCGCCCCGGAAGCGAGCCGGTCCGCATCATCTCGACCGTCCTGCGCAACACCATGACCGCGCGGCGGGTGGTGGAGCCGCCCTCGCGGACCAGCGTGACCACGTGGTCGGCGCTGGGCGCGCCGGGCGAGCACATCGACCACATCTTCACCTCGCGCGACCTCGAGCCTCTGTCCTACGAGGTCGTCGATCGCCGGCTGGTCTACTCGGGCGGCGCGTGGTACCCGTCCGACCACCTGCCGGTGCGCGCCGGCCTGTGCATCGAGCACAAGGAGCCCGGCGCGCGCAGGCCGCCCGGGCGGCACGCCGCGCGCTGATCATCCCGGCCGGCGGGTCCTGCGCGTGTGCGTGTCGTAGTAGGTGCGGCAGGCCACGACGCGATCGCCGTCGAACTCGAGGAAGTCGACGCCCTCGAGCCTGTGCTGGAGCCCGGTCCGGTGGGTGGCGCTGGTCCGCCACTCGACCACGACGCGCGGGTCCTCGACGGTGACGCTCACCGCCTCGAAGACGGCGCCCGGCCACTCGCTCCAGGTCCTGGCCGCGCTGGCGGCCACGCCCTCGGGCCCGGCGGTCGGCGCCGCCAGGCTCGGCTCGTAGAAGGTGCTGTCGGCGGCGAAGAAGCGGACGAGCTGCTCGGCGTCGCGGCTGTTCCATGCCTGGTTCCAGGCAAGGCCGAGCCGCCTCAGCTCCTCCGCACGTGACACCCGCTTCCTACTGTGAGGGGTCCGCGCGCCCCGCGCAAGCCGCGCGCACGTGAAGCTCAGTTGCTGGTGAGCGCCTCGGTCTCTTTCGCGATCTCGCCCTTCCACTCGTTGTCGCGGCTCGTACGGCCCGCCTTCTCGACCTTGGCCACGCGCTGGCGCTCGACCAGATCGGCGTGGGTCGAGAAGTACGGCAGGCTGGCGCCGACGAAGTCCTTCACCGCCTCGAAGCCGTGCTCGACCATGAAGGCCTCGAGACCCTGGCGCAGCTCGCCGACCATGTCGTAGCCGCGCAGCATCGCGCCGGTGCAGACCTGGACCGTGTGCGCACCCAGCAGGAGGAACTGCGCCGCGTCCCATCCGGTCTCGATGCCGCCCATGCCGCTGACCGGCCTGTCGCCGATGGCGCGCGCGATCTCCATGACCTGGCGCAGCGCGATCGGCCGCACCGCCTGTCCCGAGTAGCCGCCGGGCACGGTGTGGCCCTCGACGGTGGGCTGCGGCCGCAGCGTCTTCGGATCGATCCCGACGATCGAGAGGATCGTGTTGATGGCGGAGATGCCGTCGGCGCCGGCCTCGACGGCCGCTCGGGCCGGCTGGGTCGGATCGCCGATGTTGGGGGTCATCTTGGCCCACACCGGGATGGTCGAGACCTCCTTGACCCAGCCCACCACCTCGCGCACGCGCGCCGGGTCCTCGCCCATCGCCATGCCCATGCGCCGCTCGGGCAGGCCGTGCGGACAGGACAGGTTCATCTCCAGCGCGTCGACGCCGGTCTCCTGGGTGCGGCGGACGATCTCGTGCCACGCCTCGCGCCGGCCCTCCTCCATGATCGACGCGACCAGGACCTTCTTCGGGTACTCCTTCTTGAGCTTCTTCAGCTCGTCCAGCCAGATGTCGAACGGCCGGTCGGAGATGAGCTCGATGTTCTCGAACCCGACCACCTCGTCGCTCTCGCGGCTCTTGAACTTGCCGTAGCGCGGCGCGGTGTTGGTGACCTTGCTGGAGTCGAGGCTGATGGTCTTGCACACCACCCCGCCCCAGCCGAGGTCGAACGACTTGGCGATCACCTTGGCGTTGGTCCCGGGGGGGCCTGAGGCGAGCATGAACGGGTTCTCGAACAGGATGCCGTTGACGACGATCGAAAGGTCCACTGCCATGGCTGCCTCACTTTATTGCGAGCTGTTGGTCGGCGCGGTCGCGGCGCCGGCGCTCATTTGACCTCGGCCATCGCCTTGTCGAACCGGCGCAGCCCGTCGGCCATCTCCTCCTTGCTGATGAGGAGCGGCGGCGCGATCCGGATCGTGTTGCCGTACAGCCCGCCCTTGCCGAGCAGGAGGCCGTGCTTCTTGGCCGCCTCCATGAGCTGCGCGGTCCTCGCCGGGCTGGGCGTCTTCGACTTCTTGTCCTCGACCACCTCGATGGCCTGCATGAGGCCGAGCCCGCGCACGTCGCCGACCCAGGGATAGGTCTCCTTGTAGTGCTCGAGCCGCTCGCGCATCTCGCGACCGCGCACCTCGGCGTTCTTCGGCGCGTCCTCGCGCTCCATGACACCGATGGTGGCGTCGACCGCGGCCATGGAGACCGGGTTGCCGCCGAAGGTGGAGATGGTGGCTCCCGTCCAGGAGTTGGCCACCTCCTCGGTCGCGATGGTGGCGCCGACCGGGAAGCCGTTGGCGATGCCCTTGGCCATCGTCATGATGTCGGGCTCGACGCCGAAATGCTCGATGCCGAACCACTTGCCGCCGGTGCGGCCGAAGCCGGTCTGCACCTCGTCGCAGATGAACAGGCCGCCATACTTGCGGACGATGCCGACCGCGATCTGGAAGTACTCGGGCGGCGGCGTGATGAAGCCACCGACGCCCATGATGGGCTCGGCCAGGAACGCGGCCGGCTTGCCGGTCGTCTGGGTGAGGATGGCCTCCTCGATGTCCTTCGCGCACTCGAGGCCGCAGCTCTTCGGCTCCTGGCCGTACGGGCAGCGATAGCAGTACGGCGCCGCCGCGTGCACCACACCCG
>DATFRY010000519.1:0-16360 GCA_035262925.1 Kofleriaceae bacterium
CGAGTCGCTGCGCGGCAGCTCCGACGCCGAGGGCACGCCGTCCAGGCAGTAGTGGATCTCGGAGCAGGGGCCCATGGGCCCGGTGTCGCCCATCTGCCAGAAGTTCTCCAACTTGCCGAGCCCGATGATCTTGGCGTCGGAGAAGCCGGTGACGCGCTTCCAGATCGCGCGCGCCTCGTCGTCGGCGGCCACGCCCATGCCGGCGTCGCCGTTGAACACCGTGATGACGAGGCGCCGGGGATCGAGCCCGTAGCTGCCGGTCAGGAGCTCCCAGGCCCACGCGATCGCGTCGTCCTTGAAGTAGTCGCCGAACGAGAAGTTGCCCAGCATCTCGAAGAACGTGTGATGGCGGGCGGTCTTTCCCACCTCGTCGAGGTCGTTGTGCTTGCCGCCGGCGCGCACACACTTCTGGGCGGTGGTGGCGCGCGGGACGGCGCGGGTCTGGCGCCCGGTGAACACGTCCTTGAACTGCACCATGCCGGCGTTGGTGAACAGCAGGGTGTCGTCGCCCTCGGGGACCAGGGCCGAGGAGCGCACGCGCTCGTGCCCTCGCTCGGCGAAGAAGTCGAGAAAGACGGACCGGACCTGGTCGGCTCTCATGATCCGGGAAAACTACCAGAAACGACCCGCGGCGGTGGGTTCAGAACAGCAGGCCGGCCGTCGCGTAGAAGCCGAGATAGGCGTCCTTGGCCTTCGTCACGTCCTGCATCCCGTCGCCGTCGACGTCGGTCAGGTCGCCCTGGCCGTCGAGCTTGGTCGAGTACTGCATGTAGCGGGCGCCGGCGCGCGCGACCAGGTTCGAGGTGATGGCGAGCTCGGCCCCGGCGTCGGCGTCGAAGGCGAACACGCTCCCCTTGCCGTACTGGTCCGCGTTCTCGAACTGGCCGGCGTCGAGCACGTAGATGTAGTGCGCCTCGGCCAGGAGGGCGACCTTCTCGCCCAGCGGCAGGCGCAGCCCGATGCCGGGATCGACGTAGGTGTACGACACGTCGGGGATCTCGATGGCCGACGGATCGTCGGCCTTGCTCTCGTCGATGCTGAAGGAGAGCTTGTTGTAGCGGGCGCTCACCTTGACCGTCGGGCTGGTCGAGCTGGAGCCGAAATTCCAGCGATAGACCAGCCCCGCGCCGTACCGGGTCTGGTCGGTCGGCAGCGACTGGTCGCCGGCGCGATCCAGCTTGGACTTGAGGAGGAGCACCTTGTCGACCACCAGGCTGATGCCGAAGTCTCGCGCGATGCCGTGGCCGCGCCGGTCGAGCAGCGCCATCGGATAGAGGTCGGCGGCGGCGTACACACCCGGCACCAGGCCGCCGTCGTAGCCCTGCGGGAGCGCCTGCGTGCCCTCGCTGGTGGTGAAGGTGAGCCGGCGGCTGACGAAGCTCACGCCGGCGACGCCGTCGATGCCGCGGTCGCGCGTGTCCTCGGCGGGCTTGTCGGCCGCGGCCCGGGCCACCGAGCCGGCCTCGGGGTCGCCCGCGCCCTGGTTGCCGGCGCTGGCCACCCGCCGGCGGCGCGCTCGCTCGCGCTGGGCCTTGCTCGCCAGGGCCTGCTCGGCGCGCCGCGCGTCCTCCTCCTCCGCCTTCTGCCGGGCCTCGTCGGCGGCCGGGTCGGCCGCGTCCGCGCCCGCGCCCGCAGGAGTGTCGGCGTCGCCGTTCGACGCATCGGAGACCAGTCCGCCGTCCGCTTCGCCCTCCTGCCCCGGATCCGGCAGGTCGCCGATCACCGCCTTGAGCTCGCGGCCCAGCTTGCGCCTGGCCGCGGTGTCCAGCCTGCCGCCCTTGAGCGCGACCGTGATGCCCTCGCCGACCGCCTCGCCGCTCTTGCCCTCGAGGACCTGGAGGGTGAGGTGGTACTTGCGCCCATGCCTGCTGACCTTGCCGGTGATGACGCCGTGCGCCTGGAGGCGGCGGGCCACCCGGGACACCCCTGCCGCGTCCGGCTTGTAGCCGTCGACCTGGTGGGCGGCGACGACGTACGCCTTGTGGCTGATCACCTGGGCGTTGCCCTTGAGCAGCTTGATCACGCCGTGCTGGACCTTGGCCGCCTTCCCGCCGCCCGTGAAGTCGAGGACGACGATCTTCTTGGGGGCCGCGTCGGCCGCTGCGGCCGCGCCGCCGACGACGAGCGCGAGCACCAGCAGCCCGGCGGCGCGGCGGAGGACCCTCCGCGCCTGCCCGCAGCTACTTGCCAAAGCGTTCGATGTCGAGCTCACTGATCCCGCCTTTCGCCGTCTGCCCGCTGGCGGACGTATTCTGGACGGTCTTGAACCCGCTGTCCCATTCTTCCCCTGCGCCACCCGAAACGCCGCGGAACAAGAGGGCAAAGTCCGACGGACTGCTCGACTGGCGCGCCGCCTGTTCATACGTGATGAGGCGGGATTTGACCAGGTCCGCGAGGCTCTGGTCGAAGCTCACCATGCCGTACGGGTGCCGGCCCTGGGCGATGGCCTCCTTGATCTCGCGGGTCCGCAGCGGATCCTCGATCATCTCGCGGACCCGCTCGGTGTTGACCAGGATCTCGAGGCCCGGGACCATGCCCTTGCCGTCCGCGCGCGCGATGAGGCGCTGGGACAGGACCCCGCGCAGAACGGCGGCCAGGCTGAGCCGCACGTGCTGCTGCTGGTGGGTCGGGAACATCGAGATGACGCGGTTGATGGTCTCGGTCGCGTCCATCGTGTGGAGGGTGGACAGGACCAGGTGCCCGGTCTCGGCCGCCGTGATCGCGATCTCGGTGGTCTCGAGGTCGCGCATCTCGCCCACCAGGATGACGTCCGGGTCCTGGCGCAGCGCGGCGCGCAGCGCGCGGGCGAACGACCGCGTGTCGAAGCCGACCTCGCGCTGGTTGATGACCGACCGCTTGTCGCGGAACGTGTACTCGATCGGGTCCTCGACCGTGACGATGTGACAGGCCTTGCGCTGGTTGATGTAGTCGACCATGGCGGCCAGGGTGGTCGACTTGCCGGAGCCGGTGACGCCGGTGACCAGCACCATGCCGCGCGTGTTCTCGGCCAGCTTCAGGACCGTGTCGGGCAGGTGCAGGCGCTCGAACGGCGGCACCTCGGGCGGGATGAGGCGCATGACCATGCCCACCATGCCGCGCTGCTGGAACAGGTTGACCCGGTAGCGCACGCCGTCGGGCGTGCTGTAGGCGAGGTCGACGTCCATCGCGCTCTCGAACTCGGCCCGCTGCCGGTCGCTCATCATGTGCAGCGCGAAGCCGGCGAGCGCCTCGCGGGTGACCGCCGGCACGTCGCGCACGGTGCGCAGCTCTCCCTTGATGCGGAAGATCGGCGGAAGACCCGCCTTGAGGTGGACGTCGGATGCCCCGAGCTGCCGCGCCGCCGTCAGCACGCGCTCCAGGACCTGGCTGCTCATCCCCCGACCCCCGCGCGCCGCCTCACCGCACGATGGTAACACGGGGTCTCGCGGCATCGGCCCGGACCCTTCCTGCTACTATGACGCCGATGCGCTGCCCGCACTGCGCTGGAGAGATTCCCGCCGGGTCGCGCTTCTGCGGCATCTGTGGGCGCAGCATCGCCGCCAGTCGCAGGACCCCGCCGGGTGCGCAGCCGGGCTGGGGCGCAGACGACGCCCGCCACGCCGCCGCCTCGGAGGAGGTCGACTCGGTCTCGCTGTTCGAGCTGCCGGCCTCTCGCGCGGGGCGGCGGGCCAAGCTCGCCCTCATCCTCGTGCTCGACGCGATCCTGGCCGGCGCCGGTGTGGTCATGATCGTCTCGTATGCCGACTCGCGGCGCGAGAGCCGGCGGGCGGCCAGCCCGGCCAGTCCGGACGACGTGGTCGCGCCCGCACCGGCACGGGCCCCGACACCGGCGCGGGCACCGGGTCCCACACCGGCCGGCGCACGGCCGGCGGGGCGACCCCCGGGGGGCGAAGCCGGATCGCCGCCGGAGCCGAAGCCCGCGCCGCGGCAGGGCCCCGACGACAAGGCGAAGCCGAAGGCCAAGCCGCGGACCGGTGCGACGTCGGCCTCCGGCCCGCGCCTGGTGGGCGATCGGCTCGTCGCGCGAGTCGCCGGCAGGTAGACCGGCAGGTAGAATAGACGACGAGCTCGAGCGGCCGCCCGCAGCGCGCACCGGTCGAAACGGCAGACGAGTGACCGATCCACGAGCGATGCAGACCGACCCGCCGCCCACCGGTGAGCTCGGCGGTGCGCGCGCGCGCCCGGCCACCGAGCAGAGCGTGAGCGGCTCCTTCACCCGCGAGGTGGTGGGCGCCGAGGTCCTGCTCATCGACGCCGACGCGAGCTCCCGTGCGCTCGTGGGTCAGGTTCTGGCGGCCGCCGAGCTGAACGTCACCGCTGTCGCCGACCCGGAGGAGGCGCGCGCGCTGCTCGCCCGTCGCTTCTTCTCGGTCGTCATGATCGACGCCGACACGCCGGCGCCGGGCGGCGGGCTCGAGGCCGCCGCCGGGCTGCGCGCCGCGGCGCCCACGTCGTCCCTGGTGCTGCTCACCACGCGCCGCTCCTACGAGGACGCGGTGGCGGCGGTGCGCGCCGGCGCGGTCGACGTCATCCTGAAGTCTCCGGACGACCCGGCGTCGCTCATGGAGCGCATCGTCCAGGCCGCGGCCCGCTCGATCGAGCGCAGCCAGATCGACGCGGTGCTGCGCGACGTGCGCGAGACCTACGAGGACATGCTCAAGCAGTTTCTCGACGCCGAGCGGCGGGCGCTCGAGCTGGACGAGCGCCTGAGCGGGCGGGCCGCGCGCGGCGAGTCGACGGCCGTCGAGATCCGCATCCTGGTGGTGGCGCGCCTGGTCGAGGTGGCCGAGGAGATGGCGGCGCTGGCCCAGCCGCCGTACCGCATCACCGCGGCCCGCTCCGGCGGCGAGGCGCTCGACCGCTGCGGCTCGTCCCGCTACCACGTGGTGATGATCTCGGACGACCTGCAGGACCTGCCGCCCTCGATGGTGGCGCGCAGCATCTCGGCCTCGAGCGGGGAGACCATGGTGGTCGGCCTGACCGGCACGCCGACCGGCGCGGTGCTCGACATGATCGAGGGCGACCGCCGCGTCCGCCTGGCCGACCGCATCGGCAGCCCCGAGGAGCTGCTCGCCACCCTCGACGGCGTCACCGAGGTGTTCCGCGTCCGCGAGCGCGAGCGCGGCTACCTGCAGGCCATCCGCGAGCGCCACTACGAGCTCCTGCGCCGCTACGCGATGCTGAAGTCGCGGATCGATCGACTGGTCGGCGTGTAGGCCGCCGTGCAGGGCATCGCCGGGCCTTCCTCGGCTACCGGCTGTTCTCGGCGGGCAGGTTGACCAGCACCTCGTCGGTCCGGTGCGCCGGGTCGAAGACGAGCTCGAGCAGGCGGGCGGCCACCCAGGCCGGCGTCGAGAAGGCCGCGTTGCGCGCGATCTCGAGGAAGCGCGGCTGCTCGGGGAAGTCTGCCGGCGACGACGCGCGGATCTGCTCCTGCATGGCCGTGTCGACGATGCCGGGGGCCACCGCGTGGGCGCGGAGCTCGAGGTCGGCCTCCTCGATGGCGATGCAGCGGGTCAGCATGTCGACCGCCGCCTTGCCGGCGCAGTAGGCCGACCAGCCGGCGTAGGGCCGGCGGCCGGCGCCGGACGAGATGTTGACCAGCACGCCGCCGCGGCCGGCCGGTCCGAGCCGGCGCAGGTGCGCCACGTAGGCGCGCGAGCCGTGGAACACGCCGGCCACGTTGATCGCGATGTGGTCGCCCCACTCGGCCGGGTCGGCCCCGCGCAGGGGCGCGATCGGGGCCAGGACGCCGGCGTTGTTGATCCACAGGTCGACGCGGCCGAGGCGATCCTCGACCGCGCGTGCGAAGCCATCCACCGCGCCGGCGTCGCGCACGTCGAGCTGCCGCCCCAGCACGTCGGCTCCGTCCGCCAGCACCGGCCGCGAGCGCGCGCACAGCCCGAGCCGCATGCCGCGGGCTGCGAAGTCGCGGGCCAGCTCGGCGCCGATGCCGCGGCTCGCGCCGGTGATGACCGCGGTGCGGCCGGCCAGGTCGATCTCCTCGATGGTCATGGGGCCACCTCCACGCGGTTGCGGCCGCCCCGCTTGGCGGCGTACAGCGCCTGGTCGGCGCGGCGGATGAGCTCGAGCGACGAGTCGGTCCCGGGGCGGCGCTCCGCCACTCCGATCGAGACGCGCACCTCGATCGACCGCGCGCCGACCACGATCGGGTCGTCCTCCAGCTTGGCCCGCACGCGCTCGGCGATCTCGCGGGCCAGCTCGGCGCCGGTCCCGGGCAGGATGGCCAGGAACTCCTCGCCGCCGTAGCGGACCAGGAGGTCCGCGGCGCGGATGCCGGCGCGCAGCCGCCGCGCCACGTCGGCCAGGACCCGGTCGCCGACGTCGTGGCCGAGCTGGTCGTTCACCTCCTTGAAGTGATCGACGTCGATGAGCGCCACCGACAGCGGCTCGCCGCGCCCCTCGGCCGCCTCCATCGCCCTGGGCAGGTGCTCGTGCAGGAACTCGCGGTTGTAGGCCTCGGTCAGCGGATCGGTCATGGCCAGCCGCCGCAGGCGCGCGTTGTCGATGTCGAGCGCGATGGTGGTGGCGATGAAGCCGAGGACCTCGACGTCGTCCAGGGTGAAGGCGCCCGCGCCCGTCGAGGTCACGGTCATGACGCCGATGTGCGCGTCGCGGTAGGAGATGGGCACGCAGGCGAGCGAGCGGATGCGCCGCTCGGACTCGGGCTGGGCGACGTAGCGCCGGTCGAGCGCCACGTCCTCGATGAGCGCCGGCTCGCCCCGCTCCGCCACCCAGCCGGCCACGCCCTCGCCCAGTCGAAACGACATGCCGGCCAGGTCGTCGCGCGCCAGCCCGGAGGCCGCCTTGCCGAGCAGGCGCTGGCCGTCGTGGTCGAGCAGCATGATCGAGCAGGCGTCGGCGCCGACCTGCTCGCACACCAGGTCCGAGAGTCGGACCAGCAGGGCGGCGAGGTTGCGGCGGACCAGCGGGACGTCGTCCGGCACGAAGTCGTCGGAGCCGAACGCCTTGCCGATCTCGAAGAGCGTCTGCGGCAGCCGCGCGAGCTGGTCCGGTCTCATTCGCCCTCGCCCTCGAGGTGGCCGATGAATGCCAGATTGCGATAGAGCTGCGCGAAGTCGAGTCCGTAGCCGACGACGAACTTGTTGGGGATCGTGAAGCCGAGGTAGTCGATCGCCACATCGCGCTCCGCCCTGTCCGGCTTGTGCAGGAGCGAGCACAGCTTGAGGCTGGCCGGGTGGCGGGTGCGCAGGTTGTCGAGCAGGTAGTGCGCCGTCAGGCCGGTGTCGATGATGTCCTCGACCACGATGACGTGCCGGCCCTCGATCGGCCGCGACAGGTCGGACGTGATCTGCACGACGCCGGACGACTGCGTCTCGTCCCCGTAGCTGGCGATGCCGATGAAGTCGATGGTGATGGGCAGCTCGATGTGGCGGCAGAGGTCGGACAGGAAGATGATCGAGCCCTTGAGCACGCCGATGAGCTCCAGCCCGCCGGCGTGGGCGCGGTAGTCCTCGGTGATGCTCCGGCCGAGCTCGGCCACGCGTGCGGCGATCTCGTCCGCGCTGATGAGACTGGCAATCGGTCGACCGCCGTGCGACAGCGGAGTGGTCTGGGCCATGCCGAACGATCTCACAGCACGGGCCCTCAGGGCAGCCGGACAGGTGCGAGACACGGCTCGACCCGCCGGTTTACACTCATGTCAGTGGTCGCGACTCGCCAGGACATCCAGGGACAGATCGCCGCGCTCCTGGGTGAGGTCAAGCGCGACATCGATGTGTCGCGCGCGCGCCGCATCTTCTGCAATCGAAACCTCAAGATGGCCGGCATCGAGGTCATCGGCTTCGACATGGACTACACGCTGGCGCTCTACCAGCAGGACCGGCTGGAGCGGCTGTCGATCGAGCTCACCCTGCGCAAGCTGGTCGAGAACCACGGCTACCCCGAGGAGATCCTGCGCCTCACCTACGACCCGCGGCTGGCCATCCGCGGCGTGGTGGTCGACCGCGGCGCCGGCAACGTGTTCAAGATGGACCGCCACGGCCACGTCGGCCGGGTGTTCCATGGCCTGACCCTGCTCAGCAAGGAGGAGCGCAGCCTCCAGTACGGCCGCATTCGCATCCGGCTGTCGTCGTACGCCTGGATCGACACCCTCTTCGGCCTGCCCGAGGCGGTCATGTACATGACCCTGGTCGACCACTTCGACCGCCTGGCGGCGCCCGGCAAGCCCAGCTACAGCCAGCTGTTCGACGACATCCGCGCCAGCATCGACGAGGCGCACCGCGACGACACGCTCAAGACGGTCATCAAGGCCGACATGCCCAGCTACGTGGTCAAGGACCCGAAGCTGGCCGAGACGCTGCACAAGCTGCGCTCGTCGGGCAAGAAGCTGTTCCTCCTGACCAACTCGCTGTGGGACTACTCCAACGCGGTCATGAGCTACCTGCTCGACGGCGAGCGCAAGGCCTACCCGTCGTGGCGCAACTACTTCGACGCCGTCATCGTGGGCGCGGCCAAGCCGGCCTTCTTCACCGAGAAGCACCCGTTCCTGCAGGTCGACCCGGCGACCGGACAGACCGGCGACGGCAAGGTGCGCCAGCTCGTCCGCGACCGCGTCTATCAGGGCGGCAACATCTTCGACTTCGAGAACATGACCGACGTGCGCGGGGACCGCGTGCTCTACGTCGGCGACCACATCTACGGCGACATGATCCGGCTCAAGAAGGTGCACACCTGGCGCACCGCCATGGTGGTGCAGGAGCTCGACAACGAGAACCGCACCAGCGAGCGCCTGAGCCAGCAGATCGACGACCTCGAGCTGCTCGACCGCCGGCGCCGAAATCTGGAGAGTGAGATCGACTACCAGGTGACGATGCTCAAGCAGCTGCAGCGGGTGTTCGAGGACAGCGACCCGGCGCTGCGGGCCGAGCTCGACGAGGTCAAGCGCCAGGCCAAGCACACGCTCGACTCGCTGCGCGGCCGCGCCCGCATGATCGAGGAGGAGGTCGACGCGCTCGACCGCAGCATCGACCGCGACTACAACCCGTACTGGGGCGCGGTCTTCCGCGAGGGCAACGAGACCAGCCGCTTCGGCTCGCAGGTGGCCGAGTACGCCGACCTCTACACCAGCCGGGTGTCCAACTTCCTGTCCTACTCGCCGCTGCGCTACTTCCGCGCCCCGCGGCAGCAGATGCCGCACGAGCTGTAGGCGTGGGCGCGCCGGGGCCCGGCCGGGGACTACGGGCTGGCGCCGCTGTCGAGGGCGAAGCCGGCGACCAGGCTCTCGCGCAGGGTGGCGATGCCGGGGTAGCCGCCGCCTTCGATCTTCAGCTCGCCTCCCCCCTCGGGCGTCACCTGGTCCCACGTCACCTCGGTGACCGAGGGTCCGAGGTCTGCCTTGATGGAGATGGTGCGGGTGGTGTTGGCGTCGAGCTGGAGCTCGCCCAGGGAGATGTTCACGTGCAGCGGCGTGGGCGGCGTGTCCTCGATCTCGAACTCGTACTGGGTGGCCCCGACCATCACGGTGCCCTGCATGCGGTAGCTCACCACGTCGGCCTTGACGTCGGAGTACTTTCCGGGCGGCGCCATGGCGAAGAAGACGCTGATGTCGTCGTCGGCGGCGGAGCGCAGGTCGTCGCCGCCGCCGTCATCGCCGCCGCCGCCGCCCTCGCCCCAGCGGAGCTCCAGGCTGGGCTCGGTCGTGCGCGAGTCGCCGGGCGCCGAGTCGCCCAGGGCGCGGATGTCGTGAAGAAGGACGCGGGCCTCCTCCAGATAGGCGGAGTAGGTGCCGGACACGGCCCCCGGCAGGCCGGGGATGCTGCCGAACGCGAGACCGAGGCCGGCCTGGCCGCCGCCGCCATCGCCCGTCGAGGCGTCTGTCCCACCACCACCTCCTCCGCCGTCCTCCTGCGGCCCCGGGCCTCCGTCGACGTCCGGCTGGACGGTCGACGGGGTGCAGGCCCACCCTGGGGCTCCGACCAGGAGCGCGATCGCGATCGTCCCGCAGCGAAACATCAGTTCTCCGACCTTGCTTCAAGCAATCCGCCGGCCACCCTTGATAATGAGATCATGATGACCTGCGCGCCCTGCAGACTGTGCAGGTCAGTCACACTGTACGCCAACGGTACAAGACATCGACATGCGTGACCAGCTGCCCACCGTCGCCGATCCGACCGCGGCCGTCGAGGATGACACGCGAGGGCGGGTCCTCCTCGCCGTCTACCTCGGCACCGCCGGAGAGGGCCGCACCCGCCTCCTCAGCCTGGCCGAGGGCGACGAGGTGACCTTCGGCCGCACCCGCGTGGCCACGGTGCCGATCGACAGCGAGCGGGTCTCCCGCCTGCACGCCCGCGTCATCTGCAAGGACGGCCGCGTGCTGGTCGAGGACCTGGGCAGCCGCAACGGCACGCGGGTCAACGGGACGCGCATCGAGGAGGCGACCGAGCTCAGCTCCGGCGATCAGATCGAGATCGGCCCGGTCACCGCGGTGGTGAGCAAGGCCGCCCGGGTCGCGCGCCGCGCCGACCTGGGCAGCGTCGCCGCGCTCGACGGGCGCCTCCTGGCCGAGACCGATCGCTCGTCGCGCTATCACCGCAGCGCGGCGCTGCTCATGCTCCGCCTCGAGGGTGCGGCCGACGCGGTCGACGGCGCCATCGATCGGGTCGCGGCCGGCCTGCGCCCGATGGACACCATCGCCGAGTACGGGCCGGACGAGCTCGCCATCCTTGTGCCGGAGGCGGCCGAGCCCGACGCGCAGGCGCTGGCCGCGCGGCTGACCGAGCGGGCGCGCGGCGCCGGCGCCGACGTCGACGTGCGCATCGGCCTGGCGGTGTTCCCGCTGCACGGCACGCAGCCGGGCGAGCTGGTCGATCGCGCGCGCGGGGCGCTGCGCGCGGCCCGGGCAGCGCGCGCGGCGCTGGTGACCGCGGATCCGCGCGAGGCGCGCCCGCCCGAGGGCGACGTGGTGGTCGCCTCGCCCCAGATGCGCCGGGTCTACGCGCTGGTCGACCGGGTGGCGGACACGCCGATGACCGTGCTCATCCTGGGCGAGACCGGGGTCGGCAAGGAGGTGGTCGCCGAGTCGCTGCACCGGCGCAGCGGCCGGCGCGCGCGCCCCTTCGTGCGGCTCAACTGCGCCTGCCTGCCCGAGACGCTGCTCGAGAGCGAGCTGTTCGGCCACGAGAAGGGCGCCTTCACCGGCGCGGACCGGCGCAAGGTGGGCTACTTCGAGGCCGCCGTGGGCGGGACCATCTTCCTCGACGAGATGGGCGAGATCTCGCCCGCGGTCCAGGCGAAGCTGCTGCGCGTGCTGGAGGAGCGCAAGCTGACCCGCGTCGGCGGCACCCAGGAGATCGAGGTCGACGTGCGGGTCGTGTGCGCGACCAACCGCGACCTCGAGGCCGAGGTGGGGCGGCGCCAGTTCCGCGAGGACCTGTTCTTCCGGGTCAGCGGCTTCACCATCCTGGTTCCGCCGCTCAGGGACCGCCGCTCCGAGATCCTCCCGCTGGCCGACTACTTCCTGGGCCAGATGGCGCGCGAGCTGGACCAGGCGGCGCCGCGCATCGCACCGGCCGCGAGCCGCATGCTGGAGAGCCACGACTGGCCGGGCAACGTGCGCGAGCTGCGCAACGCGCTCGAGCGCGCCATGGTGCTGCAGACCAGCGGCGAGATCGAGGTCGAGGACCTGCCCGAGCGCCTGCGCGACGCGGCGGTGGCGGTCGACGCGCCGCCGCGCGCGCCGGGGGCGGTCCCCGGGGTGCTCGACGTCAAGCAGCAGGTGGCCGAGGTCGAGCGGGCGTCGATCCTCGCCGTCCTCGAGTCGTGCGGCGGCAACCAGACACAGGCCGCCCGCAAGCTGGGGCTGAGCCGCCGCGCGCTCATCTACCGGATGGAGAAGCACGGCCTCAAGCCCCCGCCGGGCAGCGCCTGAGGGGAGGGTGGCCGCGCCCGCGCGTCGCCTGCGAGGCCGCCCTCAGCGCCGGCCGGTCGACGGCGGGTTGTAGCGCTCCGACCCGGGCGCCCCGGCGTCGTCGGTGCCGCCCACCACCAGGATGGTGCCGTCGCACAGCGGCGCGGCGCCGTGTCCGGCGCGCGGCACCTCCAGCGAATCGGTGGGGCTGACATTGACCTCGCCGGTGAGCGAGTCCAGCCGGGCGATGAACGCGGTCGCGACCGGGTCGCCGCCGGCGTCGACACCGCCGGCCAGGAGCACGCGGCCGTCGGGCAGGGCCGACACGCTCATCCCGTTCAGCCCGGCGCTGGGCGGCATCGTGCCGGCGTCGGTGAAGACGCCCTGCACCGGATCGTAGAGCTCGAGGGTGGAGACCGCCACCGGCGTCGGGTCGTCCGCCGTGCTGGTCATGCCGCCGATGATGAGGATCGAGCCGCCGGGCAGGCGGACCGCCGTGTGGCCCCAGCGCGGCACCAGCAGCACCGCTCCGTCGACCGTCTCGAACGCCTGGCGCAGCGGGCGGTAGAGCTCGGCCTGCGCCACCGGCAGGCCGGTCTCGTCGCGTCCGCCGACGACGAGCACGTCGGCGCCGACCTCGTCGCCCAGCCGGGTCATCGAGTGGCCGGCGCGCGCCAGGGTGGCCTCGACGCCGAGCTGGCGCGGCTCCTGGAGCACGCCGCCGTCGCCGAACGCGAACAGCCACGCGGTCCGCGTGGCCGGCGAGAACGCGCGGCCGGAGCGCTCCTGCGCCTCGCCGCCGACCACGAGGACGCTGCCGTCGACCAGCGTGGCGGCCGCGTGATCGCGCAGGCGCGGGCCGGGCTGGGCCTCGAGCGGGCCGCCGGGGCCGAGGCCCTGATCCGGCGGGCGCGGATCGACCACCTCGACCAGCGCGACGCCGTCGTCGTCGCCGTTCACGCCGCCGATGACGAGCGCGCGGCCGTCGGCCAGCGGCGCGAGCACCGCGCCCTGCCGGGTCTCGAGCGAGGTCGGGAGCTCGACGAACGCGCCGTCCTGCGGGTCGAAGCGGCCGGCCATCGGCGTCGGCCACCCGCCCACGAAGGCGGCGCGACCGTCGGGCAGCGTGTAGGCCAGGACTCCCGTGCGCTGGCTGTCGACCTCACCGGGCTCCGGGGCCCACATCACGATGCGCGACAGATAGAGGTGGAGCTCGGGGCTCTGGTCGAGGATCTCGGGGGTGAGGTCGGCGGCGCAGGTGCGGCCGTACGCGGTCTCGATCTCGCCGGCCAGCCCGCTCAGGTGGATGACGATATCGGAGCCGTAGCCGGCGCCGCCGAGCTCGAGCGGCTCTCCGATGGGAATCGTCACCGAGTCTCCCTCGCCGCCGCGCGCCACGGTCAGGACCAGCGAGGTGAGGCCGGCGTACGGGTAGGCGTCGTCGTCGGGATCGGGCGCGTCGATGATCGGGCGCAGGACCGGCCGATCCGCCGAGCAGCCGGCCAGGAGCGCGATCAGCGCCGCGCGAGGCGCCCACCCGGTCACGGCGGGAGATCGCCGCCCGGCCTGACGTCGTAGTCGGCCGGCGTGCTCGAGTCGATGGCGAACGGCACCAGCACCGCGGCGGCGACGGCGGCTCCGGCGACGCCCCACAGCCACGGCCTCCGGTACCAGGGCGTGGGGCGCTCGCCGCGCGTCGCGCGCGCGGCGGCGGCGGGCGCCACCGGCGTGAGCAGCCGGCTCATGCCGTCGCCGACCGGCGCGGTGCGATCGGGCCTGGCCAGGGTCACCACCACCATGGCGCGCGAGCGGCCGCTGGCCGCGTCGATGAGGCGCAGGTTGAGGAGGAGCGCGCCGCCGGCGCCGCCCGACGACAGCGTGGCCGCGACCGCGGACAGGAAGCCGCGCTGCCGGGCGGCCGCGCCGATCGCGGCGTCGGTGGGGGGCGCGAGCTGCGCCAGCGCGGGCGCCATCCGGTGGGTGTCGCCGGCGACCAGGACGCGCGCCCCGTACGGCGCGCGCTGGGGGCAGCGGGCGCGCACGTAGTGCTCGCCGCGCGCGACCGACATCGAGCTCTGCCCGGTGACCTGTCGCCCGTCGAGCCACACCTGGCAGCCGGCCGGCACGTCGATGACCAGGCTGGCCGTCGGCGCGCCCGCGACGGCGCGCACCGCGCGGGCGAAGGTCTCGACCACGCGCGGCGGGAAGCGCACCGGATCGATCCGCCGCGACGGATCGATCGTCGCGGCGCGCACGAAGTCCTCCCAGGCGCGCGCCGCGTCTCCGCGCTCGATGAGCGCCAGGCCGCGGTAGATGAGCAGGTCCGAGAGATCGCTGTCGGACAGGCCCAGGGCCCCGGTCGCGGCCGCCTCGGTGAGGCCGGTGTCGGCGCTGGTCAGCGCCTCGCCGTAGCGAAACGCCTCGTACGACTCGATGGCGCGCCGCAGGTCGAGCGAGGCCTCGACCGGCGGCTCGACCGGCGGCGAGAGGTCGACCAGCGCCGAGCCGATGCGCTGGGCGGAGCCCTCGAGCGCCGCCCGCACGCCGCCGCGCGCCGCCTCGCCCAGCTCCGCGGAGGCGTAGAACACCACCAGCGGGGCGGTGGGTCCGGCCGCGCGCGCGCTCGCGGGCGCGATCGCGAGTGCGGCCGCCGCGCATCCGATCGCCGCCACCAGAGACGAGAGTGACGCGACGGCGGTGTGCGACGCCCTCATCGCCTCCGGATCTTGGAGCGGCCATCCGGGACGGGCAAGGCGCGCGGCGATATAATGTCGCGAGTGGGCCGAATGCTCGGTCGATACGAGCTGCTCCGGCCACTCGCGCGTGGCGGGATGGCCGAGGTGTTCCTGGCCCGCCGCCGCGCCTCGGGCGGGGTCGAGAAGCGGATGGTCATCAAGCGGATCCGGCGCGAGCGCGCCCGCGATTCGCGCTTCGCGGCGATGTTCGTGCGCGAGGCCCGGCTGTCGATGTCGCTCGCCCACAAGAACATCGTGCCGGTCTTCGACTTCGGCCGCGCCGGCGACGAGCTGTTCCTGGTCATGGAGTACGTCGACGGGGTCGACCTGGCGAGCGCCCTGGCGCGCGCGTCCGAGCGAGGGGCGCCGCCGGCGCCGGTGCTGGTCGGCTACATCGGGCTCGAGGCCTGCCAGGCGCTCGAGTACGCGCACCAGGCCGCCGGCCACGAGGGCGCGCAGGGCGTCATCCACCGCGACGTCACGCCGGCCAACGTGCTCCTGTCTTACAGCGGCGAGGTCAAGCTGCTCGACTTCGGCATCGCCACCAGCGAGTCGGGGCTCGGCGAGCCCGGCGCGGTGCGGGGCACGCCGCCGTACATGGCGCCCGAACAGGCGCGCGGCGAGGCGCTGAGCGCGCGCACCGACGTGTTCGCGCTCGGCCTGGTCCTGTGGGAGGCGCTGGCCCTGCGCCGCGCCTACGCCGGCGTGGACGCGCGCGAGGTGATCGCCGCGGCCGGTCGCGGTGAGGTGCCGCCGCTCGACGCCGAGCGGGTGCCGGCCGAGCTGCGGGCCATCGTCGAGCGCGCGACCCGGCCCGATCCGGCGGACCGGTTCGCCGACGCGCGCGCCATGCAGCTGGCGCTCGACGAGTACCTGGTCGAGGCGCGGGCGGGTGTCGAGCGGCGCGGCCCGGTCCACCAGCTCCTGGCCGACTGGCTGCGCGGGCTGGTGCCGGAGCGCGAGCCGGTGAATCCGTCGGGCGAGCTCGCGGTGCCGGACGGGCCGGTCGCCACCTTCCTCGACGACGGCGAGGAGCGGGTGACGGCGCTGTTTCCGGTGCCGCCCGGTGACAGCTCGACGGCGCGGTCGATGGCGGCGACGATGCCCGACCCGGGCGAGGCGGCGGAGGACCGGACGGCGGGCGAGCGGGCGGCGCGGTGGCGATCGCGCCGAGTGGCGGTGGCGGCGGTGGCGGCGGTCCTGGTCGCGGTGCCGGCGATCGCGCTGTTGGCCAGAAACCTGGCCTCGCCCGGCTCGCCGCCGGCGCGCGCGGCGGCGGTGGCGGATCGCGCGGCCGGTGTGGTCGCGGCCGGCGCCGACGTCGCGGACCGCGCGGGGGCGAGCGCTGCGCCGGACGGCCCCGAGATGCGCGCCCCGACCGCGGCGCCGTCCGGGGATTTTTCGGCGCCGCGGTCGGAGACGCGGGGAGATCCGGGATCCGGCGCGGACGGCGCCGGGGGAGAGGCGACAGAGAGGCATGCGCCCCGCGGCGACGCATCGGCCGCGCACACGGCGCCGCCCTCGCCGCACGGCGGCGCCGGCCCGGGCGGCCGCGGCGCGGGCGCCGCGAAGGGGGAGGGGACCGTTCGGGTGAGCTCGTCGCCGTGGGCCGAGGTGCGGGTGGCGGGCCGATCCGAGAGGTGCCACGAGACGCCGTGCGTCCTGCGCCTGCCGGCGGGGCGATACACGCTCTCGCTGCGCAACCCGGTGGCTCATCTCGTCAAGAGCGTGGCGG
>DATFRY010000520.1:0-36267 GCA_035262925.1 Kofleriaceae bacterium
GCACGTACCATATCCCGCCGGGTGCTCGGTCGGGCTCGAGCGCCGGGCGAAGCGCGCACAATTCAAGCGAATCGCGTGCGACGTGCGGCGGTGAAACTCACGCGCCCACGCGCGAGAACCGGCAGGTGCGAGCTGAACGCACTCGCGCCCCGTGCAGGGAGACTGCTGCAATCAGAGTGAGAATTGACGGGATCTGGGGCCGCGCGGCCCCGGGAGCCGAGTCTCTTGTCGATATAACGACTTGAAAAGGTTTGGAACAGCCGCGGCACCTGGATTGCTATTGCTAGAGCCAGTGAGCCTCGTCGTTCCTGCCATCCTCGGAGGTTTGGCGCTGGCAGTCATGGCGCTGGTCGCGATCGCCAACGCTCGACGCGGACGAATGGGCCGCGGGCGGGGGTACGGCGCCCAGGTGCGGATTCTCATCCACAGCATCAATGATGATCGCTGCACTGGATGCGACGCGTGCGTCGCCGTCTGTCCGACCAACGTTCTCGACCTGGTCGAGAACAAGAGCCGCGTTCTTCGCTTCCAGGACTGCATCCAGTGCGAGGCGTGCATGTGGGCGTGTCCGACGACCGCCCTCGTCATGCACCCCGAGGGGACGGAGCCGCCCAAGCTCAAGCAGCCCGAGCTCGACCAGTACTATCAGACCGCGATCCCCGGCCAGTACCTGATCGGCGAGGTCGCGGGCAAGCCGCTGGTCAAGAACGCCGCCAACCTGGGTCGCGGCGTCGTCGAGCACATGCTCGCCACCGGGCTGCGCCCGTTCGGCCAGGCCGGCAACCTGTTCGACGTCGCCATCGTCGGCTCCGGCCCCGGCGGCATGTCGGCCGCGGTCACCTGCATCCAGCGCGGCCTGTCCTATATCGTGTTCGAGAAGGACACGCTGGTCGCCTCGACCGTCGCCCGCTATCCCAAGGGCAAGCTCATCATGGCCGAGCCGTACGACGTGGCCAACCTCTCCTTCCTGCCGGTCTTCGACTCGAGCAAGGAGGAGATGGTCCCGATCTGGCGCGACCTGATGGACCAGCTGGGCATCCAGATCCGCATGAACGAGGCGGTCGAGTCGGTCGCCCGCGGCCACGACGGCCAGTTCGACATCCGCACCAACGTCAGCAGCTACCGCGCCCAGCGCGTCATCCTGGCCACCGGCCTTCGCGGCAAGCCGCGTACCCTCGGCGCGCCGGGCGAGAACCTGCCCAAGGTGCAGGGCCTGCTCGAGGACCCCGACAACCACCGCGGCCAGGCCGTGTGCGTGATCGGCGGCGGCGACAGCGCGCTCGAGGCGGCGATGGCGCTGGCCGACGCGGGCGCCAAGGTGGTGCTGAGCTATCGCGGCCGCTCGTTCGCCCGCGCGCAGCCCAAGAACAAGCAGGGCGTCGAGTCGTACGAGGCGCAGCGCCGCATCAAGGTCAAGTACCAGTCCGAGGTGGTCGAGTTCGCCCCCGACTCGGTCACGCTCAAGATGGCCGACGGGACGCAGAAGCGCTACCCGAACGAGGCCGCGTTCGTGCTCATCGGCGCCGACCCGCCCATCGAGTGGCTGGCCACGCTGGGCGTCCACTTCGTCGAGCGCGCGCACATGGACTCGCTGCCGCGCAGCGACGAGCTCGTCCGCCAGTTCGTGCCCGACGCGCGCCCGTGCCCCGACAGCGCCGCGGCGGCCATCGCGCTGCTCAGCGGCCACGAGCTTCCGCCGGAGCAGCCGATGCAGCAGCCGCACATGCCGCCGATGCAGCAGCAGCCGATGGTGGTGGCGGAGTCGCGCTCCAGGAAGTGGCTGCGCTCGGCGACCAACATGTTCGCCCACGGCGGCGGCAACAAGCTCGAGCGGCCGATGCCGCTCAGCGAGTTCGCCAAGCAGGCGCGCCGGCACAACGGCCAGGGCCGCCGCGACAAGCTCGACCCGCGCGAGCGCACGCGCGTCCTGCGCATGTTGCGCGACGAGGGCGGCCGCCGCGCCGACGACGACTCGAAGCTGTACCTGCTCGAGCGCGCCACGCGCGTGGCCGAGGAGGTGCGCCGGCAGGACGAGATGCGGCGCGCCGAGGGCTCGCCGCCGCCGGCCGCTCCGCCGCGGCTCCCGCCGCCCTTCCCCAACGAGCCGGAGGCGCTGCAGCCCTACGGCCCGTCCGACCCGTACGCCGATCCCTACGACCTCCACGATCCGCTGGTCACGCTGCCGCCCAGCGGCGTGCCGCGGCCCCAGGTCCTCGGCCGGCCGCCGGTCGGGGGTCGGCGGACTCACGACTCGCCCAAGCCGGCGGTCATCGTCGGCCTGGCGCGCGCGTCGCAGAGCGCGCCGTCCATCCGGCGGCGGCGCGACGAGTCGCGCCCGTTCCGCAGGGAGGAGTCGCGCCCGTTCCACGTGCAGGAGCCGACCCGGCAGATGGCCGGCGAGGACGCGCGCCGCATGCTCGAGCGCATCGACGCCGAGCGGCGCGAGCGCGAGGCCTACGAGGCCCGCGAGGCCGAGCGGCGCATGCGCGAGCAGCGCCAGTACGCCCCCCATCCGGATCCGATCGCGCCGCTTCACCTCGAGATGGAGGAGCCGACCGCGGCGGTGCCGCCGCTCCACCTCGAGGACGAGTACGCCGCCCACGATGTCGGGGTGCACCAGGCCCGGGCCCAGGTCCATGCGCAGCAGGCCCGCGGCGCGCCGGCAGGCCGGCGTCGGCCCCCGGTCGACAACGCCTTCGAGGAGCCGACCCGCGCGGTCGACTTCATGGTGATGGACGACCTGGCGCGCGGCAGCCCCCCCGGCGGCCGTCCGCGCCCCGAGCCGCCGTCCCACCTGCGCCGCACCAGGCCAGGCCCGCAGGAGCCGCAGCGCGGCGGCGAGCCGCGGGGCGGGGCGCAGGGCGGGCGCTTCACGCGGCGCCCGGACGAGGACACGCGCTCGGTCGACGCCAAGCAGGTCATGTCGCTGTCCGAGGTCGACTGGGACCTCGACTCCTGAGTCGCTGATCGGCTGATTCGCCGTCGCTCTCTCCGTCGCCGCCCGGCGCGCGTGTCGCCGCGTACGCGCCATCGCTCTCGGGAGCCACGGCGCCCGCCACCACGCGCTGCGTCGAAGCGCCGCGTCAAAGCGCTGCGTCGAAGTGAGCGGAAGATTTCACGAGGTGACCGGGTTCACGCGGCGGGGGCGGGGCAGCTACACTCGCATCGAGGTGCTCGCATGAAACGATCGCTCCCTCGACTCACCGAGCCGCTCGTCCGCGACGGCGGCGTCCTCCGGGCCGCGACCTGGGATGAAGCTCTGGACCGCGCGGCGCGCGGCATTCGCGACTCCGTGGCTCGCCACGGCGCGAATGCTTTCGGGATGTTCAGCTGCTCGAAAGCCACCAACGAGGTGAACTACATGGCGATGAAGTTCGCCAGGGTGGCGGTCGGCAGCAACAACATCGACAGCTGCAACCGTACTTGACACGCTCCCAGCGTCGTCGGTCTGGCGACGGTATACGGAGCAGGCGGCGGAACGAGCTCGTATCGCGAGATCGAGGAGACTGACGTCATCCTCCTGTGGGGATCGAACGCCCGCGAGACCCATCCCATCTTCTTTCACCACGTGCTCAAGGGCGTCCACCGCGGCGCGCGCCTCCACGTGATCGATCCGCGCCGCACCAGCTCGGCCGACTGGGGCGACCAGTGGCTCGGGCTCGAGGTCGGCAGCGATATCTCCCTGGCCAACGGCGTGGCCAAGGTCATCCTCGACCGCGGACTCGAGAACCGCACCTTCATCGAGCACGCCACCCTGAACTTCGACGCCTACCGCAAGAGCGTCGCGGCCTACGACCTGGCGCGCGTGTCGCGCGAGACCGGCGTCCCGGCCGAGGCCATCGAGCGCATGGCGGTGGACTACGCGACCGCCGACCGCGCCCAGATCTGCTGGACCCTGGGCATCACCGAGCATCACAACGCCGTCGACAACGTCTTCGCCCTCATCAACCTCTCGCTCCTGACCGGGCACGTCGGCCGCTACGGCTCCGGGCTGCAGCCCCTGCGCGGCCAGAACAACGTCCAGGGCGGGGGCGACATGGGGGCGCTGCCCAACAAGCTGACCGGCGGCCTCGACGTGGAGGACCCGGTGGCGCGCGCGAAGTTCGAGCGCGCCTGGGGCGCCAGGATCCCGCCCAGGGACGGCTGGCACCTGACCGAGATGTTCGAGGCCATGGAGCACGGCGAGCTGACCTCGCTCTACGTCATCGGCGAGAACCCCGCCCAGTCGGAGGCCGACTCGGCGCTCACCCTGCGGCGGCTCGAGAAGCTCGAGTTCCTGGTCGTGCAGGACATCTTCCGCACCCGCACCGCGGAGCTGGCCGACGTGGTGTTCCCGGCCACGGCGAGCTGGTGCGAGTGCGAGGGAACGGTGACCAGCAGCGAGCGGCGGGTCCAGCGCGTGCGCAAGGCGGTCTCGCCGCCGGGCAGCGCGCGCGACGACATCGCGATCCTCTGCGACCTGGGCCGCCGCCTCGGCCACGACTTCGGCAATCCGAGCGCCGAGGAGGTGTGGGACGAGCTGCGCGCGCTCAGCCCCTTCCACGGCGGCATGAGCTACGCGCGCCTGGAGGCGCTCGGCGGCATTCACTGGCCGTGCCCCGACGAGGATCACCCGGGGTCGCAGTACCTGCACGGCCGCCTGTGGGAGGATCCGCCGGCCCAGGGCCGCAAGGCGCCGTTCACGCCGGTCGAGCAGGCGCCGCCGGTGGACGTGCTCGACACCGAGTACCCGATCCGGCTCACCACCGGGCGGCGGCTCGACTCGTTCAACACCGGCGTGCAGACGGGAGGCTACGAGTCGCCGATGCGCAGGGGCGAGACGCTCGACCTGTGCCCGGCCGACGCCGCGCGCCTGGCCGTGGCCGAGGGCGAGAACGTGCGGGTGACCTCGCGACGCGGCTCGATCGTCGCGCCGGTCCGCATCGACTCCGGGCTGCGCCCCGGCCTCGCCTTCATGACGATGCACTTCCCGGGCGAGATCGACACCAACGTTCTCACCATCGACGCGACCGATCCCAAGTCGGGGACCGCGGAGTTCAAGGCGGCCGCGATCCGGGTCGAGAAGCTGGCCGAGAAGCTGGCCGACAAGCCGGCCGACAAGCCGGCCACGCGGCGGGCCGACAAGCGGACGACCACGCAACCCCCCACCGGAGCGAGCACCGAGTGACCTGATGGACCTACGCCCCATCCACGCCGAGCCGAGCGCGGCAGAGCGCGAGGCGGTGGACGCCCTGCTCGGGGCGCCGGAAGCAGCCGCCCCGCGCGGCCTCAGCGACGCGAGGGCGCGCCGCCACCTCCTCCTGCCCGCGCTCCACGCCGTGCAGGCGCGCACCGGCTGGATCAGCCCGGGCGCGCTCGGCTACGTGTGCCGCCGCCTCGAGGTGCCGCCCGCCGAGGGCTACGGCGTGGCCAGCTTCTACGCCCTGTTCGCGCTCGACGAGCGCCCACCGGTGGTCGCGCACGTGTGCGACGACATCGCGTGCAAGCTGGCCGGCGCCGACGCGCTGTGCGCCCAGATGGAGGCGCGCATCGGCCCGCCGGGGGCGGATCGCAAGGGCGTGGGCTGGATGCGCAGCCCGTGCCTGGGCCTGTGCGAGCAGGCGCCGGCGGCGATGCTGGTCGCCGCCGGGCCGGTGCCGTTCGAGCGATCGTGGGGCCACGCGACGGCCGAAAGCGTCGCGCGCGCGCTCGACCGCCGCACCGTGGACGAGCCGCCGCGCACGGTCCTGCCCCAGGCCGGCAGCCCCGCGCTGCGCCTGCTTCGCCGGGTCGGCGCGGTCGACCCGCGCAGCCTCGACGACTATCGCTCTGTCGGGGGCTACGCCGCGCTCCGGCGCGCCCTCGACCTCGGCCCGGCGGGAGTCATCCGCGAGGTGACCGAGGCCAAGCTGCTCGGGCGCGGCGGGGCAGCCTTCCCGACCGGGCGCAAGTGGGAGGCGGTGTCGCGCGCGGCGGTGCGCACCCGGTATCTCGTGTGCAACGCCGACGAGTCGGAGCCGGGCACGTTCAAGGACCGCGTGCTCATGGAGGACGACCCGTTCGCGCTGGTCGAGGCGATGACCATCGCCGGGTTCGCGGTCGGGGCCGAGCGGGGCTTCCTCTACATCCGCGGCGAGTACCCGCTGGCCACCCAGCGGCTGGCCTCCGCCATCCACCAGGCTCGCGGCCGCGGCCTGCTCGGCGACGACGTGATGGGCCGGGGCGTCCGCTTCGACATCGAGATCCGGCGCGGCGCCGGCGCGTACATCTGCGGCGAGGAGACGGCGCTCTTCAACTCGCTGGAGGGCTTCCGCGGCGAGCCGCGCAACAAGCCGCCCTTCCCGGTCGAGGTGGGGCTTTTCGGCAAGCCGACCTGCGTCAACAACGTCGAGACCCTGGTCAACGTCCTCGACATCGTCGTCGAGGGCGCGGCCGCCTACCGCGCGCGCGGCACGGCGGACTCGGCCGGGACCCGCCTCTTCTGCCTGTCGGGCGCGGTCGCGCGGCCCGGCCTCTACGAGCTGCCGTTCGGGGCGCGGCTGTCGGAGCTGCTCGAGCTCGCCGGCGGCGTGCCGGCCGGCCGCGCGATCCAGGCGGTCCTGCTGGGCGGCGCGGCGGGAGCGTTCGTGACCCGCGAGGAGCTGGCCACGCCGCTCACGTTCGAGGACACGCGCCGCATCGGCGCCACCCTCGGGTCCGGCGTCGTCATGGTGTTCGACGACCGCACGCCGATCCTGCCCATCCTGCGCCGCATCGCCGAGTTCTTCCGCGACGAGTCGTGCGGGCAGTGCGTCCCCTGTCGGGTCGGCACGGTGCGCCAGGAGGAGCTGCTCGCCCGCCTGGCCCGCGGTCGCCCGCTGGGCGGAGTGGCCAGAGAGCGAGGGCTGCTCGGCGAGCTGGGCCAGGCCATGCGCGACGCCTCGATCTGCGGGCTGGGCCAGACCGCGTCGAGCGCCATCGAGTCGGCGGTGGCCAAGCTGCGCCTCCTGGAGGAGAAGCGATGATCCGCCTGCCGCTGGCGCCGCAGCCGCGCCCGATCGAGCTCGTCATCGACGGCCAGAGCGTGTCGGTGCCGGAGGGCTCGACCATCCTCGACGCCTGCAAGGTGGCCGGGGTGTCGACCCCGACACTGTGCTATGCGGACAACCTGACCCCGGTCAACGTCTGCCGCGTGTGCGTGGTCGAGGTGAAGGGCGCGCGCGTCCTGGCCCCGGCCTGCTCGCGCAAGGCCGAGCCCGGCATGGAGGTCGCCACCGACTCGGAGCGCGTGCGGCTGAGCCGCAAGCTCGTGCTCGAGCTCCTCGCGTCGTCGGTGGACGTGTCGACCGCGCCCGCGTTTCCCGCCTACCTCGAGCGCTACGGCGCGCGCCCCGACCGCTTCGGCGCGCCGTCTGCGCCGGCGGCGGCGGGCGAGCGCGACGCCGCCCACGCCGGCCACCACCACGCCCCCGACGGGGCGGCCGCCGGGACCGTGGCCCAGCCGGTCAAGGTCGACAACGACCTCTACGTGCGCGACTACGCCAAGTGCATCCTCTGCTACAAGTGCGTCGAGGCCTGCGGCCACGACGCGCAGAACACCTTCGCCATCGCGGTGGCCGGCCGCGGCTTCGAGGCCCGCATCTCGACCGAGATGGCCGTCCCGCTCCCCGACTCGGCGTGCGTCTACTGCGGCAACTGCATCGGCGTGTGCCCGACCGGCGCGCTCATGTTCAAGAGCGAGCACGACATGCGCGCCGCCGGCACCTGGGACGACTCGAAGCAGACCGAGACGGCCACCGTCTGCCCGTACTGCGGCGTCGGCTGCGTGCTCAACCTCCACGTGCAGGACGACCGCATCGTGAAGGTGACGTCCCCGCTCGACTCGACCGTCACCGAGGGACACCTCTGCATCAAGGGCCGCTTCGGCTGGTCCTTCGTCCACGGCGGCGCCGACGAGGACACGTAGAAGCCTTCCGCCTGCGGTGCTACTCTGGTCGGAGGAATGCAGGCAGTCATTCAACAGATCCCCGAGCACTGGCTCGAGGAGCGGCATCGTCTCGGTCAGGACCGCCGGGACGAGCTGTGGGAGGGCGTTCTGCACATGGTTCCGCCACCGAGCTTCGCCCACCAGGCTGTAGGCGGAGAGCTCTACGCCTTCCTCCTCCCGCTACTGCGCGCGCGTGGCATCGGCGTCCACCATCAAGCTGGCCTGTATCGACCCGGGTCCAATCAGAAGGACTACAGAGTTCCCGATCTGGTCTTCTACTCGCTGGCTCCCGAGGCGAGTCTCATCAAGAAGTACGGCATCGAGGGCGCGGCGATGGCCGTGGCAGAGATTCGCTCTCCCGACGATGAGTCGTACGAGAAGTTCCCCTTCTACGCGAGCCTTGGCGTGCGCGAGGTCTTCGTCATCCATCCAGATACACGCGTGGCCGAGGTACATCGTCTGGTAGGTCCGAGCTATCTCGTCGTCGGCGCCGACGAGCAGGGGCGAGTCCACGCAGAGACCATCGACGCCCGATTTCGGACGGTCTCGGGCCCGCAGCTGCGCGTCGAGTGCGCCGGCGAGTCGCGAGACGTCTGAGCCGAACGGTCGCTCGAGACGCAAGGAATCATTGGGGGCCTGGGGCGGAGGAGGACGGCCGGGCATCTTCGCCCGCCACCGTCGCCGCCGCCCCGACTCCCTCGGATTCCGCGGGCTTGCTTCCGCGGGACGCGCGTGGTAGATCGCGCCCCGTCCTCGGATCTCCCGCGGACGACCAATACTCACGGCGCCCGAGGCAACCGGCCGTGCCCCGCCATCGCGCGGGGTTCCGGGAGCCACAGACGGCGCCGGCGGAACAACGGAGGAAATCATGGATATCACGACGGCCCAGGCGCTGGGTGACCCCGGCGCGCCCCCCATCAGCATGCGGCAGCTGCTCGAGGCGGGGGTCCACTTCGGACACAACACCGGGCGCTGGAATCCGAAGATGAAGCAGTTCATCTTCGGCGCGCGCAACGGCATCCACATCATCGACCTGCAGCACACGGTGCGGCTGTTCCGCTCCGCGTTCCAGGCGGTCATCGACGTCACCTCGCGCGGCGACTCGGTCCTGTTCGTCGGCACCAAGAAGCAGGCGCAGGACGTCATCCGCGAGGAGGCGGCGCGCGCCGGCCAGTTCCACGTCACCCAGCGCTGGCTGGGCGGCACGCTCACCAACTTCAAGACCGTGAAGGGCTCGCTCGAGCGCCTGCGCAGCCTCGAGAAGCTGGAGGAGGACGGCACGCTCGCGGCGCTGTCCAAGAAGGAGCAGGTCCACATCCGGCGCGAGCGCGACAAGCTGCTCCGCTCGCTGGGCGGCATCAAGGGCATGTCCAAGCTGCCGGGCGCGCTGTTCGTCGTCGATCCCAACAAGGAGCACATCGCGGTGTCCGAGGCCCGCACCCTGGAGATCCCGGTGGTGGCGGTGACCGACACGAACTGCGATCCGGACGAGATCGACTACGTCATCCCGGGCAACGACGACGCCATCCGCGCCATTCGCCTGTTCTCGGGCCGCATCGCCGACGCCGCCTCGATCGGCAGCAAGCTGTTCAAGGAGCGCGGCGTGGCGCGCGGCAAGGTCGAGGAGGACGAGCAGGAGCGCGTCATCCACGTGAGCTCGGGCGGAGACGGCCCGCGCGTCGAGATCGCGCAGGGCGGCAGCCTGTTCACGCCCGAGGCCTCGGCCACCCCCGACGACAAGAACTAGCGGCCCCGCTGGCAAGCGAGCACAGCGGAGCAGCCCGGTAGAAGAGACCGTCAAGGAGAGAGAAGAAGCGACATGTCCCAGGTGACCACCGACATGATCAAGGAGCTGCGCGAGCGCACCGGCGCCGGCATGGCCGACTGCAAGAAGGCGCTCGTCGAGTGCGAGGCGGCCATGGAGAAGGCCATCGAGTACCTGCGCGTGAAGGGCCTGGCCAAGGCGGCCAAGAAGGCGGGGCGCATCGCCACCGAGGGCCTCATCAGCCAGTACATCCACGGCAACGGCCGGATCGGCGTCCTGCTCGAGACCAACTGCGAGACCGACTTCGTCGCGCGCAGCCCGGACTTCGTGAACTTCACGAAGGAAGTCTCGATGCAGATCGCCGCGATGAACCCGCAGTTCGTGTCGTCCGACGAGGTGCCCGCCTCGCTGGTCGACAAGGAGCGCGGCATCCGGCGCGAGCAGGCGGCCGAGAGCGGCAAGCCGGCGGCGGTGGTCGAGAAGATGATCGAGGGCCAGATCGCCAAGTGGATGAAGGAGATCTGCCTGCTCGACCAGCCGTGGGTGCGCGACGACAAGAAGACGATCCGCGACCTGCAGCAGGACCTGGTGGCCAAGCTGGGCGAGAACATCAAGGTGCGCCGTTTCGCGCGCTTCGAGCTGGGCGAGGGCCTCGAGAAGAAGCAGGACAACTTCGCGGAAGAGGTAGCGCGTCAGGCGGGACTCCAGTAGGCTGCGCTGGGCGTCCCCCTCCTCGGCAAGACCGGTGTGACCCATGGATGGAGACTCGGACAAACCTGCGTATCGTCGGGTGCTTCTCAAGATCTCCGGCGAGGCGCTGATGGGCGAGGAGCGGTTCGGCATCAGCACCAGGGTGCTGAACTACGTCGCCGCTGAAGTGGTCTCCACGGTCGCCCTCGGGGTCGAGCTGGCGATCGTCATCGGCGGCGGCAACCTGTTTCGCGGCCTGGCCAAGTCGACCGAGCTCGGCATGGACCGGGCCACCGCCGACTACCTCGGGATGCTCGCCACCGTGATGAACGCGGTGGCGCTGCAGGACGCCCTCGAGCGCCACGATCTCAAGACCCGCGTGATGAGCGCGATCGAGATGTCGGAGCTGGCCGAGCCGTACATCCGGCGCCGGGCCATCCGCCACCTCGAGAAGGGGCGGGTGGTCATCTTCGCCGCCGGGACCGGCAATCCCTTCTTCAGCACCGACACCGCGGCCGCGCTGCGCGCCATGGAGATCCAGGCGCAGGTGCTGCTCAAGGCGACCAAGGTGCCCGGAGTCTTCGACCGGGACCCGGCCCGCGACCCCGACGCGCGGCTCTACGATCGGGTCAGCTTCGACGATGCCCTGAAGCAGGACCTCAAGGTCATGGACTCCACCGCGTTCGCCCTGTGTCGCGACAACCGGCTGTCGATCGTCGTCTTCGACCTCCACCAGGCCGGCAACGTGCGCAGCGTGGTGGCAGGGCGGCGCATCGGCACCGTCATCCAGAGCGACAAGTCAACCCGATTCGCGGAGGTGTGACGTGGTCGACGACATTCTCGAGGAATGCGAAGCCGGGATGAAGCGCGCGATGGACGCGTTCCAGCGCGATCTGTCGCGAGTGCGCACCGGTCGGGCAAACCTGTCTCTGCTCGACGGGATCAAGGTCGACTACTACGGCACGCCGACGCCGCTCAACCAGGTGGCCAGCCTCAACGTGGCCGACGCGCGGCTCATCACGATCAAGCCGTGGGAGAAGAACATGATCCCGGTCATCGAGAAGGCCATCCGGTCGAGCGACCTCGGCCTGAACCCGGTCGCCGACTCGGAGCTGGTCCGGCTCCCCATCCCGCCGCTCACGCAGGAGCGGCGCAAGGAGCTGGTGAAGCAGATCAAGAAGATGACCGAGGAGGCCAGGGTGGCGGTGCGGGGCGCCCGGCGGGACGCCAATGACATGCTCAAGGAGGCCGAGAAGGACGGCGACGTGGCCGAGGACGTGGCCAAGGTGGGCGCCAAGAAGATCCAGGATCTGACCGACAAGTACATCGCCCAGGTGGACGAGGTCGGCGGAAAGAAAGAGAAAGAGATCCTGGAGGTCTGACCAGGGGTTGGGCGCGGGCGGGGGGCAGAGTGTATTCTTGCTCGCGATGGCCGTGAGCCCGGTCGACGCCGGGTCGCTCGTGGGTGAGCGGCTGGGCAAGTATCAGCTGCTGGCGTTGATCGCCATCGGCGGGACGGCCGAGATCTACCTGGCCCGCATCGGGGGCGAGGCCGGGTTCGAGAAGTACGTGGTCGTCAAGTGTCTGCTCGACCATCTGGCCGACGACACCGACTTCGTCCGCATGTTCCTCGACGAGGCGCGCCTGTGCGCGCAGCTCGATCACTCCAACATCGTCCAGACCCTCGAGCTCGGCCAGCACGAGGGTCGCTACTACATGGTGATGGAGCACCTGGCCGGCATGTCGCTGGCCCAGCTGGCGCGCAAGACCCACGAGCGGGTGGCGGAGGGCGTCATCCCGACGCGCATCGTGCTCGGCCTGGCCGCCCAGGCGTGCGCGGGGCTGCACTACGCGCACCAGCGGACCGGCAACGACGGCAACCAGCTCAACGTCGTGCACCGCGACGTGTCGCCGCAGAACCTGGTCGTCACCTTCGAGGGGATGCTGAAGATCGTCGACTTCGGCATCGCCAAGGCCGACCTGCGCCAGACCCACACGCGCAGCGGCACCATCAAGGGCAAGTTCGCGTACATGTCGCCGGAGCAGTGCCTGGCCGAGCCGATCGACAGGCGGACCGACGTGTTCGCGCTCGGCACCGTCGTGCACGAGCTCCTGACCGCGCGGCGCCTGTTCAAGCGGGTCAACACCTACGAGACCTACCAGGCCATCCTGAAGGGCAACGCGCCGCCGCCGTCGCGCTACAACGCCACGGTCGACGAGGACCTGAACCAGGTGGTCCTGCGCGCGCTGGCATATCAGAAGGAGGACCGCTTCGAGAGCACCGAGGCGTTCGGGGAGGCGATGCTCGCCTGGCTGCACAGCCGCGGCCAGTCGGTCAGCGCGTCCGACGTGGCCCGCTACGTCGAGAAGGTGTGCGCGCCGGAGATCGACGAGCACGCCGCCCACATGCGCGAGCTCATCTCGGGGCATCGGCTCGCCTCCGGGCAGGGTCTGCGCTGGGACGTCGCGTCCGCCGAGGAGGAGGCGGAGTCCAAGTCTCTGGGCGCGTCGCCGCTCGGCACCGAGAGCGCGCTCGGCCTCGACATCACGCCGGGGCGCCCGGGCGATCCGAACGACCCGAGCGACTTCGACGACGACGAGCCCAGCTCGGAGGAGGTCGTGATCGAGGCCTCGCTGGTCCCGCGCGGCCGCCAGGACGACGAGGACTTCGCGGGCGACACCCAGATCGAACTCGATCCCATGGAGCGCGTCGCGGCGCTGGAGGCCGAGGCGGCCGCCGCCGCGGCGCTCCGGGTGCCGGATCCGGCGCGCGGCGGGCGCGGGGCCGGACCGGCCGCGCCGGCGACGGGCGGGTCGCGCGGGCCGGGCCTGGTCCCGAGCGGGACGCCGCCGGGGCGCGAGGGCGCTCCGGGCGCGGCGAGCGGCGGGGCGCGAGACGCGGCCAGGAGGGAGCCCGCGAGCACGCGATCCGCGCCGGGCGCGCGAACGCCAGGCGGCAACCCGGGCGCGGCGCGGGCTGGCGCGCCGCGCGCCGACGGCGGTGGAGCGGGCGCGGCGAACGCGGCCGCGGGCGCGGATGCGGGCCCCGGCGTCGGTGGGCCTGGCGCGCGGCCGGGCGGCCCCGGACCAGGAGCCTCCGGCCAGGCGGTTCTCGGGGGCGCCGGTGTCGGCCGGGCGGGCGCAGGCATGGGAGCGGGCGGAGGCGGGCCCGGCACCGCGCGCGCGTCGGGACCGGGCGCGGCGAACGCGGCGGGCGGCGATGTGGGGTTCGCGCGCGGGGGCGGCGCCGGGCCTGGCCCCGCGCCAGGGGCGAGCGCCACACCTCGCGAGGCTCGCCCGGCATTTCCGCCGGTGTCGCTGCGCCCGCGCCTGGCCTCGAGCAGCGGAGCCGCCGCGCGGCCAGGCGAACCGCCGCCGCCCCCGGGCCGCCGCAGCGCCAACGAGCCGACCTCGCCCGAGATGGACGTCGGACCGGGGGCGGCCCACGACGCGCTCACCATCCCGGCGTCGGACATGGTGTCCGATCCCGACTCCAGGCCGGTCGGCGACCGCCCGGTTTACCCGGGTCAGCCGGGCGGGCCGTCGCCCGCGTGGACCGAAGACTCGGCCGAGGTCCTCCGCCAGGGCCGCCCGCCCGTGCCGCCGCACGCGCCGTCGCCCTATCCGCCCGGTCCAGGAAACGAGCTACCGCTCCACGCGCAACCGACCATCCTGCGCCCGCCGCCGGGCATGGCGATGGGGCCGCCGATGATGCGATCGCCTGCGCGGCCGCCGTCGCCCCCGATCTGGCTCCTGGCCGTGGCCTTCGTCCTCTCGGCCGGTGTCGGCCTCGGCCTCACCGTGCTGATCGGCTCGCTCATCACCTGAGCGAGCGCGGCGTGCATTCGCTGCTGAGCCGCGGCTCGGCCGCGGCTCACTCTTCGGGCGCAGCGACGCCGGACTTCGCGTCCGGATCGTACTCCGCGGTGGCGAGCGAGTGCGAGCGCAGCGCGAAGACCAGGACCGTGCCGGCGCCGCGCAGCACCTGCTCGCCCAGGAACAGGTTGTAGTTGCGCGTGTCGTCCTCGGGAGCGCTGCCGTGCGCCTTTCGCCCCGGGTTGCCCGTCACCAGGCGCACCTTCTCGCCCGGAGTGATGACGAAGCCCGGGTCGAGCGTGCCCAGCTCGATCTTCTTCTTGCCGCCACGCCGGGTCACGCTGAGCGTGCAGTTCTTGGTCGAGAACGGCTTCTCCCCGGTGTTCTCGAGGATGAACCACTCCGTGTTGAGCGCCTCCGGCTCCTGCGCCGGATGGATATGGACGATCTTGAGCGCCATCAGACGGCTCCTCCGCGCTTCTTGAGGTCTTCGTATCCGTGGCCCGGCTCCGCCGCGGTGGCCGTGGGCAGGCCGACCGCCTTCCACCCCGGCGTCACCACGCGCCCCATCGAGTCGCTCTCGCCGTTGAACCCGCCGCGCATGTCGACCACGTCATCGAACCCGGCGTCGGCCAGCGCCTCGGCCGCCCGCCGCGACCGCGACCCGCTCGCGCACCCGACGACGATCCGCGCGCCGTGTCCGAACGCGCTCTCCATGACGGAGACGAAGTCGGGGTTGGCCGTGCGTCCCGCCTGTCCCTGATGCAGAAGCGGCACGCTGAAGGCACCACGAGGGTGCTCCGCCTCGAACTCCGGGATCGTGCGCACGTCGACATACGTCCAGCCCTCGGCGAGGAGGTCAGCCGCCTCCTGCGGGGTCACGCGCCGTATCGGCATGGCGGAGATTCTGGGGCAGGGCCGGGGCGTTTGCAATCAAGTCGGTTCGGCAGATAATCCCGGACGATGGCCAAACAGCTCATCCGGGTGGTCGCTGCGGTGATCGAGAGGGAGGGCCGCTATCTCATCACCCAGCGCAATCCGACCGCCGTTCTGCCCCTCCTCTGGGAGTTCCCCGGCGGTCGCGTCGAGGACGGTGAGAGCGAGACTCAGGCCCTCGTCCGCGAGGTCAAGCACCGCATCGGCAGCGAGGTGGCAGTCTTCGAAAAGCTCGGCGACCATTTTCACGAATACGAGGCCTACGACGTCCTCATGTCCATGTACGCCTGCGCCCTCCCGCGCGGCGCCGATCCCGCTCCCGTCGGCGTCAACGACGTCCGCTGGGTCTCCTCCGAGGAGCTCGAGCGCTACGAGTTCCCGCCCGCCGATCAGTCCTCGATGTCCAAGCTCCTCGGCGTCACCAACTGAGCCGCGCGTCGCCTCATCGGTCGGCGCGCTCTCTGGCGGGCTCGCCGGCAGATTGTGAATCTCGGCTGCTCGGTCGCGGGGCGAGCGAGCGGGCCTGTGAGACAGGGAGTTGGCGCGTCTCGAAGAGAGGCTCTCGCCCCCCGCCGGGCCTCAGTCCGGGATCGGGAACGTGTCGCCCCACAGCGACTGGGCGCCGTCGATGCGGAGGGTGGTGCCGGTGATGTACTGGGCGGCGGGAGAGCAGAGGAAGACGATGGAGGCGGCGACCTCGTCGACGGTGCCGGCGCGCTTGAGCGGGCAGCGCCGGACGGCGGCCTCGATGGCCTCGCGCGGGTAGCGCTCCGTGCCGGAGGAGAGGATCACGCCGGGGGCGACGGAGTTGACGAGGATGTTGAAGCGCGACCACTCGACGGCGAGGGTCATGGTCATGTTCTCGACGCCGGCGCGGGCGGCGCCGGTGTGCACCATGAGGGGGAAGCCGCGGTAGATGTTGGCGATGACGTTCACGATGCGGCCGCGCGCGGCGGGGATCATGGCGGCGGTGGCGACGGCGCGGGTCATGTAGAACGTGCCGCTCAGGTTGTTGCGGATGACGGCCTCGAAGCCGCGCGGGCTGATGCTCTCCGCCGGGGCGGGAAACTGGCCGCCGGCGTTGTTGACCAGGATGTCGATGCGGCCGTGATGCTCGAGGGTGCGGGTGATGAAGGCCTCGACCTGCTCGGGCTCGCGGATGTCGCAGGTGTCGGCCACGACGGCGTCGGGGCCGGCGAGCGCCGAGAGCTGGCGGGCGGCGGCGTCGAGCTTCTCGCGGGTGCGGCCGCAGATGACGACGCGGGCGCCGAGGCGCACGAGCTCCGCGGCGGTCGCCAGGCCGATGCCGCTGCCGCCGCCGGTGACGATGGCGACCTGCCCGTCCATGATGGCGGGCGCGAAGATGCGCTGTGACTCGGCGCTGGGGGGCTGCCTCATGCGTCCTCTTCTTCCTCGCCGAACAGGCCGAGCTGGGGCTCGTTGGGCTGGGGCGGCGGTGGGTCGGTGCGGAGATGGCCGGTGTCGTCGAGATAGTCTGCCGCCAGTCGGTCGCGGGCGAGGCGGTCGACGTCGGCCAGGAGGCCCAGGAGGCGCTGGAGGATCTCGCTCGAGCGGATGGTCCTCACGCCCTCGTCGACCAGCTGGGCCTCGATCGCGCGCGCGAGGCGCTGGAAATCGGGCGGGCCGAGGCCCGGCCGGTCACGGCAGACGCGCGCGAGGACGCGGACGATCTTGTCCGGGGCGAAGACCTCGGTGCCGCCCTTTCGCTTCTGCACCTTGATGCTGGGCGGCCGCGACAGCTCGTAGGTGGTGAAGCGGCGCCGGCACTCGTTGCAGACGCGGCGGCGCCTCACGCCGTCGGGGGCGGTGCGTGAATCGACAACCTGTGAATCGCCGCCGCAATAGGGGCACTGCACGCGGGAACCTCGCCCCCGGATCCTACTCTGGACCGGGCGGCGGACACGAATACTTGCCCATCCCGCTGGTCTGGGTGGCCGTATCGGAGAACCGGTAGACGATCCCGCCCGGCGCGACGGCCACGGCCTCGATGAAGCCGATGCCGGCGCCGGCCAGATGCTCGACCTGCGCGTGGGCGGGGTCGCGCCATCCGCCTACCTGGTAGAGGGCGTTGCCGCCGAACATGTTGGTGGCCGCGTAGAGGGTCTGCTCGTCGCCGGGCGGGGACATGGCGCAGTCGGACAGCGCGCGCGGAATCGCCACGTGGATGACCTGCGACGCGTCGGGGCGGAGTCGGCCGCTGTCGCCGCGCGCCAGGCAGATGAGCTCGGCGTCGTGCTTGGCGGCGGCGAACCCGGCGCATCCGCCGGGCGGCGCCGGATCGGCCAGGCACAGGCCCTCGAAGTCGTGGCCGCAGTTGGTCTTGTGCGGCGAGCTGCAGGTCACGCCGCCGAGCGGGTACGACGGCGCGGTGAGCTCGAACTTCGCGGCGGCGGTCCGCTTGAAGTGGCGCATGTAGCCGCCCGATGTGAGGGCGTAGTAGACGTCGCCCGAGCGGCTCAGTCCCTCGATGTCGTCGCTCGAGCGGCCGTCGAGCGGCAGGCGGCCCTTCGCGAGGCCGGCGCCGCTGTCGGCGTCGATGATCGCGAACGCGCCGTGGGTCCCGCTGTCGCCGACGACGAGGACGTGCGCCGGCAGGCCGAAGCTCGCCTCGACCCACACCGCGCCGGATGCCTCCGGCACGTCGATCGTCTTCTCGAACGGCACGGGGCGGCACTCCGGCATGGCGGGGTTCGCGGCCGCTCCGCCGGGCGCCGCGCCCGCACCGGACGCCGCGCTCGCGCCCGCGCCGGACGCCGGACCCGACGCCGACCCCGGCCCCGCGCCGGGCGTCGTGGCGCGCGCCCTGGCTTCCGGCCCCTCGGCCTTCCGCGAGTCGCATCCCCACGCCGTCCACCCCATCCCCCACGCCACCGCGAGGAGCATCCCTGGCCAGAGCCGCATCTGCGGCGTAGCCTACAACCCGTGCCCGGCTCCGGCACGTATCTGGTCCGAGAGATCTTCGGCCCCACCCTGCAGGGGGAAGGCGCCCACGCGGGCAGGCCGTGCGTGTTTCTCCGCTTCGCGGCCTGCAACCTGGCCTGCACCTGGTGCGACACCGATTTTCTCCCGGAGCGGTCGGCGCGCATGACCGCCGCCGAGATCACCGCGCGCCTGCTCGAGCTCGACCGGCACGGCTCGCGGCTCCTCATCGTGACCGGCGGCGAGCCGGCGCTGCAGTGGGACGAGCCGCTGGCGCGCGCCCTGCGCGGGGCCGGCTTCGCGGTCCACATGGAGTCCAACGGCACGCGCCCGCTGCACGCGCCGGTCGACTGGCTCACCATCTCGCCCAAGCCGCAGTTCCACACCGCCGCGATCGACCTCGCGCCGCTCGCGCCCTCGGAGTGCAAGCTGGTCGTCGACGACACGGTCGACGACCGCAGCCTCGCCGGCTACGAGTCGCGCTACGCCGACTGCGCTCTGTGGTTCCTGCAGCCCTGCATGGACGAGCGCTACGCCGACCACCTGGCGCGCACGCTCGCGCTCCTGGAGCGCCACCCACGCTGGCGGCTCTCGCTCCAGCTGCACAAGATCATCGGCGTCCCCTGACGCCGAGATCAGTCGCGCTGCGCCACGTCCGCCGCGGCCGAGAGCAGGAGCCAGGTCACGACGAGCGACACGAGCGACGGCAGGATGGCCACGCCGATGGACAGGCCGAGCGCGTCGCGCACCTTGGGCGCGCTGAACAGGCACACGAGCGTGGACGTGCCGCTCAGCGCGACGGCGAACGACCAGGCCACGCGCGACCGGCGCAGAACCATCGCGCACAGGGCCGCCTGCAGCGACCCGGCCAGGTACAGCGCCACGAGGAGCGGGATCGGCAGCGTGTCGGCGCGCACCGCGCCCAGGATGCCCAGCACGACCAGCGCCACGCCGAAGCCGATCCCGACGTAGGCGCCGATGGCACCGATCGAGCCCCGCGCCAGCGGCTTGCGCGGCGCCGCGGCCAGCGCGCGCCGGCGCCTGCTCGCCTCCTGCGCCGGCTGCTCCACCGCGCCCGCGGTCGCCGCGCCCGCGCCGCCTTCCGCACGCGAGGCGCTCGCAGCGCTCGCCGCGCCCGCGCCGCTCGCGCTCGCGGCGCTGCTCGCGGCCCCGCCGCGCTTCTTCTGATTCCTCTTGGCCATGCTTGGTCCTCGCTCGTCGCCGTCAGCGCTTGCGCTTCCACAGGCGCGACCAGAATCCGCCCAGGTCGTCCTCGTCCGGCGCGATCGGCGGCGGCGCGGTGCCGATCGGCGTGCGCGGGCGGTGCGGGGCCGGGGCCGGCCCGAGGCCGATCGGCTCCGCGTGCGGCACCCGGTGCGGGATGGTGGTCGGCACCACGGCGGGAATCTCGCCCGAGCTGGTCCCCGACGGCCGCCGCCGCGTCACCGCCGTGGTCGGCTCCTCCTCCAGCTCGGCCAGCGAGCGCGTGAGAGGCATCGCGACCAGCGCCTGCTGCCGGTCCTCCTCCTCCTTGAGGAACTCGCGGCGGAACTCCTTGCGCATGAACTCGCGCAGCTCGCGCGGATCGAAGCGGTAGGCGTCGAGCAGCTGGGTCAGGTGGCCGTACACCTCGGCGGCGCTCTGATAGCGGTCGTTGACGTCGCGCTCCAGCGCCTTGAGCACGATCGCGTCCAGCTCCGGCGTCACGCGCCGGTTGAACTTCGAAGGCGGATCGACCTCCGCCTTGCGCACCTTCTCCATCAGCGCGAACTCGGTGTCGCCCCTGAAAAGCTTTTCAGTCGTCAGCATCTCGTGGAGGATGATGCCGGTCGAGAACACGTCGGTGCGCGCGTCGACCGGCATCCCGCGGATCTGCTCGGGCGACATGTAACTGAACTTGCCCTTGAGCACGCCGATCTCCGACGTGAACTTCATCAGCGCCTGCGCGATGCCGAAGTCGAGCAGCTTCACGTCGCCGCTGTAGGCCAGCCGCACGTTGGACGGCGACACGTCGCGGTTGACGATGCTGAGCGGGCGCCCGTCGGGGCCGGCCAGCCGGTGCGCGAAGTCGAGCCCCTCCGCGATGCGCGCCGCGATGTACACCGCGTGCGGGACCGGGATGCGCAGGTTGCTCTTCTGACAGCGGCGCAGAACCTGCGTGAGGTCGCGCCCGCCGATGTACTCCATGGCGATGTAGTGCCGCCCCTCGATCCGGCCGACCGCCATGGTCCTGACGATGCCGCGGTTGTGCAGCAGCATCGCGAGCTGCCCCTCGCGGTGGAACATGTCGACGAAGCGCGCCTCGCGGGCCAGCTCCGGACGCATGACCTTGATCGCGAGCAGCTCCTGCCCCCCGCTTCCGTCGCGCGGGCGGGCCCGGTACACCTCTGCCATGCCACCGCGGGCGATGAGGCCCAGCAGGTAGTAGGGGCCAAACGGAGCCGGATCGCTGGGCGACCCGGGGTTCAGCTTGCTTGCCTTCGCTACCTTATCCTTGGTCATCCGCGTCGGGATCCGGCGAGCGTCCGCGAAATCTACCACTTCACAGGAGCCGCGCGAAAACGACCCACACGCGATGTCCGCGGGCCGCGATCCGGGGAGCCAGAGAATCTCCGAGGCCCGTTCCTGTGAACGCTAACACGATCCCGAATTGTTATGAATTTCCAAAGTTGATAGAGTCAGACCCACACGTCGGCGCCTCCGGGACGCGCCGGGTGCCCCCAACAAAAACATCGTGAGCATGGACGAGCGAGGGGCCTCCGGGGCGAGGGCCATCATTCTGGAGCGCAACAAGCTCGTGAGCCGCAAGCTGGTTCGCTTTTTCACCTGCGCCGGCTTCGACCCCATCCCGCTCGACAACCCGCACGACGTCAAGAAGCACCTCCCCGGCTCCTATCTACTGGGTGCCGACGCCTTCGACGTCGAGCTGGTGGTCGAGGCGTTGCGCAACAATCCCACATTGCGCGTCGTCCTCTGGACCGCCGAGCCGCTGCAGCGTTCGCTGCACTACATGGTGGAGAACCCGAACATCTCGAACGTGCTCGGGCGCGCAGACTTCGACAGCCCGCCGCGCGGCTGGGAGCTGATGCTGGTCCTGCGCCGCTTGCTCCGCCCGCGCGAGGAGGGGCCGAAGTTCGCGTGGTACCTGGACTGGGGCTTCACCGGGTTCCAGGAGCGGGTCATCGACACGGTCGGGCGCGATCGCCTGGTCGAGAAGGTGCAGAAGTTCGTGCACCACCTCGGGGTGCGCGAGCGGGTGGGCGAGCTCTTCAGCGAGCTCGCCCACGAGCTGCTCATGAACGCCATGTTCGACGCGCCGGTCGACGAGCGCGGCCAGCCCAAGTACGCGCTCGACCGCAAGGCCAGCCTGGTCCTGGCGGAGCACGAGCAGCCCTCCCTGCGCCTGGCGTCGGACGGGAGTCGCCTGGCCATCCAGGTCACGGACGGATTCGGCCGCCTCGAGCGCGGTCACGTGTTCGAGGGGCTGCAGCGCGGCCTGAACGGCGGGCAGATGGATCAGTCGCGCGGGGGCGCGGGCCTCGGCATGGTGGTCTGTCACAACTGCACCGTCGCGATGTTCTTCGACGTGGTGCGCCACCGGAAGACCGAGGTCACCGGCATCTTCGACCTCGACCTCGGCCAGCGCGAGTTCCGCGCCCAGGCCAAGTCGCTGCACTACTTCGAGATGTAGTGGGCGCCGCCGTGTCGCAGGCGCTGCTGGGGTCACGCTTGTTCGCGTCACGCCTTCGCGCGCTGGGTCGCCGCGCTGATCGCCTCCACCAGCTGGCGCGAGGTCACCGGCTTGAGGACAAAGCTGTGGATCTGACAGGACGCGATGGCCTGGCTCAGCTGCGGGGCATCGGCGAATCCACTGATCAGCACGCGCACGATTTGCGGGTGCATCGCGGCGGCCTCGGCCAGGAGCTCGAGCCCGCTCAGCGCCGGCATCCACTGGTCGGTGATGACCACGTCGTAGGGGACCGAACGCAGCTCGGCCAGCGCCGCGACGGGGTCGGTGAACCGGCTGACCTCGTAGAGGTGACGGAGAGCCCGCTCGAGGAAGTCCAGGATATCGGGCTCGTCGTCCACCAGGAGCAGCCTGCTCCGGGCCGCAGGGTCGGAAAACGACAGGGGCGCCTCCTCAACTTGCGTACTTACACATTTGTGGAGCGCGCCGCAATGTTTGGCCTCGGAAAGCAAATTCGTTAGAATCCAGGCAGAGTTGGTCGCAACCGGCCACAGGTCCCAGGCTGCTCCCTTGTCCCGTCGTCGCGTCCTCGCTGTTTCCCCTGACCTCGACCAACTTCGCCGGATTGTCGCGAGTCTGGAGCGCGCCGGAGCCGAAGTGGATGCCGTTCGCTCGCCCGTTGCGGTCGAACAGCCGGTCATCCCGCATCGCTACATCTTCTATTCGATCCCGGACGGCAAGCTCGACGAGGTCGAGCACCACCTGGGGCGAACTCGGCAGAAGGCACATGTTGCGGTCGTCGTGCCACAGGCCCGCTTGACCGAGCTCACGCGCCTTCTCTCCGATCGCCGCATCAATCACGTCATCGTTGGTGACGAGCTCGACCGCGGCGTCTTTGTCACCGCGCAAAAATTGCTGACCGGCGACATCTTCGGGATCGAGAAGTACCTCCCCGAGGGCACACCCGTGCACTACCTCCGGCTCAACGACTTCGAGGGCCGCGGGCGGGCCATCGACACGGTGCTCGACTTCGCCCAGGAGGCGCGCTTTCGCCGACAGATCCGCAACGCCATCGGGTCGGTCTGTGAGGAGCTCCTCATGAATGCCCTCTACGACGCGCCCGTGGACGAGCTGGGAAATCAGGTGTTCGCCGATATCGATCCGCACGACCGGACCAAGACGCGCTCGCCCAAGCCCGTGTCCATCCGCTACGCCGCGACCGACACCCAGTTCGCGATCGCGGTGCGCGACCGGTTTGGCCGCCTCGCCAAGAACACGATTCTCTCGTACATCAACAAGTGTCTGACCTCACCGGATCAGATCGATCGGAAGACGTACGGGGCCGGCCTCGGGCTCTACCTGGTCGCGAGCGCGGCGGCGAGCTATATCGTGAACGTCGCGTACGGCATCGCGACCGAGGTCGTGTGTACCTTTGATCGCGCCAGCAAGGTCCCCCTGCGGCTGGTCGGTGTGTTCATTCATCCCGGCCAGGCGGAGAAGCTGCAAGAGAGTCCCGACGTCGAGCTGCTCCTGCGTCGCAAGCAGGTGGGCTGAGGCGCGAGCATGAGCGCGATCGGCGAGCGCCAGTTCGGTCCCTACCGTCTGGTGCAGCAGATCGCCGTCGGTGGCATGGCCGAGATCCACCTGGCCAAGACGCACGGCATCGCGGGTTTCGAGAAGTACGTGGCTCTCAAGATGATCCACCCCAACTTCTCGCAGGACTCGCACTTCATCCAGATGCTGATCGACGAGGCCAAGATCACGGTCCAGCTGCAGCACGTCAACATCGCGCAGACCTTCGACCTCGGCCGCGTCGGCGACACCTTCTACATCACGATGGAGTACGTGGACGGAGCGGATCTCTACCGGCTGCTCCGCCGTAGCAGCGAGATCGATCGACTGTTCCCCATCCCGCTTTGCGCCTTCATCGGCAAGGAGGTGGCCAGCGGGCTCGACTACGCGCATCGCAAGCGCGACCACAACGGCCAGCCGCTCGGCATCGTCCACCGCGACGTGTCGCCGCAGAACGTCCTCATCTCGTACGCCGGCGAGGTGAAGCTGGTGGACTTCGGCATCGCCAAGGCCACCATGCGCGCGCGGCAGACCGCGGCCGGGGTCATCAAGGGCAAGTACTACTACATGTCCCCCGAGCAGGCGTGGGGCGAGCCGCTCGACCACCGGACCGACATCTTCTCGGCCGGCATCCTGCTCTACGAGACGCTGACCGGGCAGATGCTCTACCTCGAGGAGGACCTGCACAAGCTGCTCGACCGGGTCCGCCGCGCCGACATCCCGCCGCCCAGCACTCTGCGCGCCGAGATCCCGCCGCATCTCGACGCCATCGTGATGCGCGCGCTGTCCAAGCAGCCCGAGGACCGCTACCGATCGGCGGCGGAGCTGGCCCACGAGCTCGAGCGGTTCCTCCACGCGCACGCGCCGGTCTTCACGGCGAACAAGGTGACCGTGTGGATGAGCGATGTGCTGGGCCATGGCCCCGCGACGGCCCCGCCGGTGGAGAGCAAGCGGCAGCCGGTGCGCGACCGCGGCGAGACGCGCCGTCTGACCCGGGACCAGCTGGCGCGCGCGCGCTCGGAGTTCACCGACGAGAACAGCATCATCTTTGCGGCGTTCGAGGAGGAGGTGTCGGAGTCGCGCGGCACCGACGGCCATCGCTCCGGCACCGACGAGACCAGCACGTTCGACGTGCGCGTTCCGGCCGGCTCCGAGGATGAGGCCGACGTCGACTCGTTGCCCGAGGCGCCGCGCGATCAGCCGCCGGCTGTCAGGCCGTCGGCGATGCCGCCGCCGGCCGGCCCCGAGCGCATCACGGCCAACCTGCCGGTGTTCGTGGAACCGCCCACGAGGCGGCGTCTGCCCGGCCTGCCGGGGGTGAGTCCCTCGCCGCGCGGCGACGCGGAGGAGAAGGATGCGAACGGGGCGGGGCTGCGCGCCTCGCCGTCGGCGTCGCAGTCGTCGTCGGCGTCGCAGTCGTCGTCGTCGTCGGTGTCGCAGTCGTCGTCGTCGTCGTCGTCGCAGTCGTCGTCGTCGTCGGCGTACTCGTCGGCCTCTTCGTCGGCCTCGTCCGTGTCGTCATCGGGCTCGACCGCGTCGTCGTCACCGTCGGCCTCATCCTCCTCCTCGTCGTCGCCTTCCCTGCCGGCGGCGTCGTTGCCGTCCTCGTCGTCGTCATCGAGGTTGTCGTCGTCATCGAGGTCGTCGTCGTCCAGGTCGCGCGATCAGGACACGCTGCTCCTGATGGACGCCTCGCGGCTCGCCTCGGCGCGAGGCGCGGACGACGGCGCCGTCGACGAAAAGACCGATCCCGCGAATGTCGGCGCCGCGGGCGCCGACGACGATGGCGGCGCGCCCAGCCCGGACGACGCCACGATCATCTCCGAGGGGCCGAGCTGGTGGAGCGGGCCCGGCGACCTCACGGAGGTGGCCGAAGCGCCGTTCGGCGACCAGTCGTTCGTGCTGCCGCCCGGCGAGGTGGACCACGAGGGACCGACCTTGCTCAAGATCCCGCCGGTCGTGGTGCCGAAGCCGGGCGCGCAGAGCTGGGAGCGTGCGCCCGCGCTGTCCGCGCGCGTGCCGCAGCCGGCGGTGAGCCAGCTCAAGCCTCCGCGCACGTCGCGCCGCACGCCGACCGGCGGTGTCCCGGTGCACGGCCCGGGCGAGCTGGCGCTGGCCGGCCAGGCCCGGAACCGGCCGCTCAGCTCGGTCCTGGCCTCGCTCATCGCCGCCAGCGACAGGCAGTCCGCCGCCGAGGTGGCGCTGTCGCCCCCCACGCGCCTCGACGCGCGCCAGGAGGAGGCGGAGCCGCCGCCCCCGCGCGCGTCGCATCCGTCGGGGGCCGTGCCGCCCGCGCCGCGCCACGCACCGGGCACGCGCGAGCCGCCGCCGGCGCACGGATCGGGCGCGATCGAGTCGTCGCCGGTTCATCCGTCGCCGCCGCCCCAGCAGCAGTACGCGGCGCCGCCCGAGCCCATGTTCCCCGGCGCCGGGATGCTGGACCCGCAGCAGAGCTTCTCCACCCGCGCGATGGTGGCCGCGCTCGAGCGCGACGAGATCCCCGACCACTACAAGATCCGGCGCCGCAAGCAGCCGACCCCGTGGCTCATCGGGCTGTCCGCGCTCATCCTGTCGGCCAGCGTGGCCGCGCTCCTCCTCGCCGTCTACGGCGACGGCGACGCCGGCGGCGACGACGCGCTCCTGCAGCTCATCTCGGTGCCGTCGGGCGCCACCGTCACCATCGACGGCCAGGTCCTGTCCGCGCAGACGCCGACCGCGATCCGCGGCGCGCCCGGCAGGCGGTTCGTCATCCGCTTCGACAAGCCGCGCTACCAGCGCGACGAGCAGGAGTTCGTGGTGCCCGAGCAGGGCGACGTGCACCGCGTGATCGCGCGGCTCGACCCGATGGTGGTGAAGCTCTCGGTCGACAGCGAGCCGAGCGGCGCCGAGGTGTTCATCGGCGGCAACTCGGTCGGCCGCACGCCGCTCGAGCTGCCCGGCCTCGACCCGCAGACCACCACGTCGATCGAGCTCCGCCTCAAGGGCTACCGCCCGGTGAGGCAGCAGCTCAACTGGTCGCAGAAGACCGACGACCGGCTCCTGATCCACCTCACCCAGTAGCCGGCCGCCACGGCCGCGGCGCCCCCTCGCGCCGCTACTCCGTCTCGCGCAGGACGAGCAGCCCGCGGTCGATGTCGGCCACCCAGATGAGGCCGGCTTCCAGGTCCACGTCGAGGCCGATCGCGCCCTCGAACGGCCCGGGCGGACCGCTGTCCACATCCCACGTGTGGTAGTAGGCGACCAGCTCGGGGCTGGTCGGATCGGACAGGTCCAGGATGCGCACGCCGTCGTGGTAGTGGGTCAGGTACACGCGGTCGCCGAACAGCATCATGTTGTGGATCGAGACCTCGGGCCGCGTCTGGTACTCGCCGATCGTGGTCATGAACTCCTTCGACGCTGGATCGATGTCGACCACGCGCAGGTGGGCGTTGAAGCCCTCGTCGCCGTGGATGGCGATCCGTCGCCCCGCCACCTCGCCCGTCCAGCTGGCGTGGCTGTAGCCGTCCGACTGCATCCTGCCGCCCTCGGTCCAGTCGGCGCCGGCCCGGTCCATGATCACGAATCCGTCGGTCGTGCCGTTCAGGTACAGGCGATCGGGCTCGGCGAAGAGATCGTGGACCGCGACCGCGCTGCCATCGCCGGCCGCGGAGGGGGGATTCGGCACGCGCTCGACCAGGACCGGATGGGCCGGATCGCTGAGGTCGAAGATCGGCGTGTCGACGTCGTAGTTGGCGAGATAGGCCAGCGGGTGGCCCTTGTCGTCGTAGCGGATGAAGATCGAGTGGGCATACTCGCCGAGCCGCGAGACGACGACCGGGTTGGCCGGATCGCGCGCGTCCACGATCGGGCACAGCCCGCCGGCCAGGATGGCGAAGGTGCCGCCCTTGGCCTGGAACAGCTTCACGTCGTTGAAGTCCGCGGTCGGGTCGTCCTCGGACCGCACCACGCCCAGGTCGCTCGGGCTGGCCGGGTCCGAGACATCGACCAGGCGCAGATCGCCGCCCTGACCGCCGACGCCGTAGCTGGACAGGAAGGCGACGCCGTCCGCCACCTTGACGTTCGTGGTGATGAGAGGCGGCCATGGCTGGTCACCACCTCGCCACTCGGACACCAGCTCGAGGCCCTCCGCGTCCGACTCTCCCTCCGGGCGCGCGAACCGCTTCATCGCGCCGGGGCCGGAGGAGCACTGCGGCTCGTCCAGATCCGGCGCGTCGAAGCACTGGACGAACGCGACCGCGAGCTCATCCGACCCGGGGACGCCGCACACGCGCGTGGCGTTGACCAGCGAGAAGTCCTCGCGAATGATCGCTTCCCGGATGAAGAGGTTCGTGTCGTCGAGGTGGATGAGCGGATCGCCCGAGGCGTCGAGGTCGATGGCGAGGCCGTCCTCGCAGCTCTGGTGGATGAGCGGCATCTGGAAGTTGAACTGGCCCGGCCCGGCGAGCGACCAGCGGCCGTTCAGATCGACGCCCGCGAGACCGCCCTCGGGGCAGTCGAAGCCGTCGAAGGTCACCTCCTCGGGGTGCCCCAGCGGCCCGTCGGGGAACTCGTCCACCTCGGTGCTCGCGCAGCCCGAGCCGTCGCCGCCGCCCTCCTTGTCGTCTCCGCAGGCCGCGATCGCCCCGAGCGAGAGCGAGGTGCCGAGGAGAAGCGCACCGAGGCGGCGCACGAGCGGGGACACAGAGTCGAGCTGGACCATGAGCGTGCGTTCATACCACCGCTCTGCCGCCGTGCCTGCGCATCTCTTCACGGAAGGTGGCAGTCGCAGTCGGCCACCTCGCTGCGGCCCGTGTGATACTCTGCACCGTCGACACTGCTACAGGAGGGAGGTAGTGCCATGACGCAACCAGCGCGGCGCGAGTCGATGGTCGGTGAAATCAACACGCTGCTCGGCCGCGGCAGCGAATTCGAGGGCAAGCTCACGTTCGAGGGCACCGTGCGCATCGATGGCACGCTCCGGGGCGAGGTCTTCTCCGACGATGTCCTCATCGTGGGAGAGGGGGCGCGCGTCGAGGCTGAAGTCGATGTCGGCGAGATCATCGTGCAGGGTGCGGTGATGGGGAACATCCGGGCCAAGCGCTCCATCGAGCTCCTGACCCCTGGCCGGGTGAAGGGTGACCTCACGACGCCGAGCCTGCAGATCGACAAGGGCGTCATCTTCGAGGGCCGCTGCTTCATGGAGGGAGTGGCCGAGCGCATGAGCGCCGGTTCGAACGCCGGGACCAGCATGGCAACCGCGCGGAAGCAGCAGGCCGAGATCATCATGGAGTCGCCGGCCCCGCCGCCGCCGCCCAAGGGGCAGGTCCAGGCGGTCGCTTCCGCCCCGCCGCCCAAGGCGCCGGCCGCAAAGTAAGCCAGCTTCCGGAGCGGCGGGGCCCAGGTGGTCGAGCCGGGCTCGCCCGCTCACCGGTCGGTGCGACAACGCGCCGCACCGCGATGCGCCGCCCGACTGCGCGCCGCGCGCATCCAAGCCCCGGAAACGCGGGCGGTTGACAGGTACGAAGGGCGAATGGTATCAGGCACGCGCCCTTCGATGCCCGACAATCCGTCGGCTTGCGCGAGGTTTGAATGATCTCCACAACGGCGGTTTTGGAACCCTCCGGGCCCCACGCACGGCACGCGCACGAGACGCCGCTCATCGACATGGACTGGACGATCGTCGTCCAGCTCGTCCTGTTCCTCGTCGTCGTCGTGATGTGCAACCGGCTGCTTTTCCGGCCTTACCTCAAGATGCGCGACCAGCGCACGGCGGGTATCGAGGGCGCGCGCGATGAGGCGGCGCGCTTCTCGGCCGAGGCCGACGCCCGGCTGGCCCGCTACCAGAGCCAGGTCGAGGCCGCGCGCGTGCGCGCCCAGGACGAGCGCCGCAAGATCCGCGGCGAGGCGGCCGAGCGCCAGCGCCAGCTGACCGACCGGGCGCGCGGCGACGCGACCCGCGTCCTCGACGAGGCCAAGGTCCGCATCCGACAGGAGAGCGACGCGGCCCGCACGCAGCTCATGCCGCAGGGGCAAGAGCTGGCCAGCGACATCGCCGACGCGCTGCTCGGCAGGAGGGTGGGCGCGTGATGCTGCGGCCGCGATCATTATTATTGGGCGCAGGCACGGCGGTCGCGCTCGCCTTCGTCATGGCCGGCGGCGACGAGTCGCCGGCGCGCGCGCAGACGGAGGGCGGGCCGGTCGATGATCGCCCGGTCGCCGGGGCCGACAGCGAGGAGCCCGAGAGCGGCGAGAGGCCGGAGAGCGGCGAGAAGACCGAGCCGCCGCCGCCCATCAACTGGTTCCACCTGCACTACGGCAAGGACAGCGGGGGCGGCACGCTCGAGCCGGGCGAGGAGCCGATGCCCCCGGGCCTCCTGTTCGCGCTCATCAACTTCGCGGTCTTCGTCAGCATCCTGGTCAAGTTCGCCGGGCCCAAGCTGGCCACCTACCTGCGCGTGCGCCACGAGACGGTGAAGGGGCAGCTCGACGAGGCCGCGCGGCTGCGCGCGGAGGCGCGCGACAAGCTCGACGAGTACAACCGGCGCATCGAGGGCATGGACCAGGAGGTGACCCGGCTCATGCACGAGATCCGCGCCGAGGCGGAGGCCGAGCGCGACCACATGCTGGCCCAGGCGCGCAGCCAGGCCGAGGCGCTGACCCGCGAGGCCCAGCTCCGCATCGAGAGCGAGATCGCGCGCGCGCGGCTCGCGCTCGAGCGCGAGGTGGTCGCCGCCGCGGTGGCCGCGGCCGAGAAGGTGCTGCGCGAGCGCACCACGCCCGAGGATCAGGCGCGGCTGTTCGACGGCTTCATCGCCAGCCTCGGTGCGGCCGGCAGCGGCCCGTCCGGCCCGGCCGGCGGCGGGGGAGGTGGGGGAGGCAGCGAGCGCCCGCGGCGCGGCTCCGTCGACGAGGAGTGGGGCTCATGATCACCGGAAGCGTCGCGCGCCGCTACGCCAAGGCGCTGTTCCTCATCGGCTCCGACGACGGCAACCTCGAGCGCATCGGGCGCGAGGTCAGGACCCTGGCCTCGGCGATCAAGCGCTCGCACGAGCTGGCCGTGACCCTGTCCAACCCGGTCTTCCCGCGCTCCGACCGCGAGAAGGTGCTGCGCGCGCTGCTCGACCGCATCGGCGCCACCCAGGCGGTCGTCAACTTCACGCGCCTCCTGCTCGACCGCGAGCGGGTGGGCGTCCTGCCCGACATCTCGCGCTCGCTCGACTCGATGATCGACGAGCGCGCCGGCCGGGTCGCCGCGCAGGTCAGGTCGGCCGCGCCCCTCGACGAGCAGCAGCAGAAGCAGCTGGTCAAGACGCTCGAGGCGCTGAGCGGCAAGAAGGTCGACATGGCGGTCGAGCAGGATCCGTCGCTGCTCGGCGGGGTGGTCGCCAAGGTGGGCGACGTGGTCTACGACGGCAGCCTGCGCACCCAGCTGGAGAGGATTCGCCAGGACCTGATCGTGTAGTCGATCGAGTCGTCGATCGCGACGCCGGTCCTTGAGACGAGGAAGCCACGACATGGATATCCGAGCCGAAGAAATCAGCGACATCATCCGCAAGCAGATCCAGGACTACGAGCGCCGGGTCGAGGTGTCGGAGACCGGCACCGTCCTGACGGCCGGTGATGGCATCGCCCGCGTGTACGGACTGGGCGGGGCCATGGCCGGTGAGCTGGTCGAGCTGCGCTCGACCGACGGCGACGTGGTGAGCGGCATGGTGCTCAACCTGGAAGAGGACAACGTCGGCGTCGCGCTGCTCGGCCAGTTCGAGGCGATCCGCGAGGGCGACCAGGTCAAGCGGACCGGCCGCATCGTCGAGGTGCCGGTCGGCGAGGAGCTGCTCGGTCGCGTGGTCAACGCCATCGGCCTGCCCATCGACGGCGGCAAGCCGCTGACCGGCAAGGACCGCCGCGTGGTCGAGATCAAGGCGCCCGGCATCGTGACCCGCAAGTCGGTGCACCAGCCGCTGCAGACCGGCCTCAAGGCGATCGACTCGATGATCCCGATCGGGCGCGGCCAGCGCGAGCTCATCATCGGCGACCGCGGCACCGGCAAGACCGCGGTGGCGATCGACACGATCCTCAACCAGAAGGGCCAGGGCGTGTACTGCTTCTACGTGGCCATCGGCCAGAAGCAGTCCACCGTGGCCACCGTGGTCGACCGGCTCAAGAAGTCGGGCGCCATGGAGTACTCGACCGTGGTCGTGGCGGGCGCCTCGGAGCCGGCGCCGCTCCAGTTCATCGCGCCCTACACCGGCTGCACGATGGCCGAGTTCTTCCGCGACAGCGGGCGCGACGCGCTCATCGTGTACGACGATCTCTCCAAGCAGGCGGTCGCCTACCGCCAGCTCTCGCTGCTCCTGCGCCGGCCGCCGGGTCGCGAGGCCTACCCCGGCGACGTCTTCTACCTGCACAGCCGCCTGCTCGAGCGGGCAGCCAAGCTCAACGAGAAGTTCGGCGGCGGCAGCCTCACCGCGCTGCCGATCATCGAGACCCAGGCCGGCGACGTGTCGGCCTACATCCCGACCAACGTCATCTCGATCACCGACGGTCAGATCTACCTCGAGTCGGATCTGTTCTACTCCGGCATCCGGCCCGCGGTGAACGTCGGCCTGTCGGTGAGCCGGGTGGGCGGCTCGGCCCAGACCAAGGCCATGAAGAAGGTGGCTGGCAAGCTGCGCCTCGAGCTGGCCCAGTACCGCGAGATGGCGGCGTTCGCGCAGTTCGGCTCCGACCTGGACAAGGTGGCCCAGGCGCAGCTGGCGCGCGGGCAGCGCATGACCGAGCTGCTCAAGCAGAGCCAGTACAGCCCGCTCGCCATGGAGGAGCAGGTGGTCGTGCTGTACGCCGGGACCAACGGGTTCATCGACGACTATCCGGTGGCCGCCATCGGGCGCTACGAGCGCGAGCTGATGCAGTACCTGCGCACGCGCAAGAAGTCGCTGCTCGACAGCCTGCGCGGCTCCGGCCAGCTCGACGACGCCATGGACCGCGAGATCCGCGACGCGCTGACCGAGTTCGCCAAGACCTTCTCGGTCGAGGACAACTCCAACTAGTCGCGGAGCCGTCATGCCCTCGCTCAAGGCCATCCGCACGCGAATCGCGTCGGTCAAGAACACGCAGAAGATCACGCGTGCGATGAAGCTGGTCGCGGCCGCGCGCCTGCGCCGCGCCCAGGACGCCATCATCGCGGCGCGCCCCTACTCCGAGGCGCTCGAGCGCGTGGTGTCCGAGCTGGCCGAGCGCGCGGGGCGCGAGGCGCACCCGCTCCTGGCCGAGCGGCCGGGCAAGCGGGCCCAGGTGCTGGTCTTGACCAGCGACCGCGGCCTGGCCGGGTCGTTCAACGCCCAGCTCTTTCGCCGGACCGAGGCGGTGCTCGCCGAGGACCTGAGCGGCTGGGACGAGACCGCGCTGCGCGTGGTCGGGCGCAAGGGCAACGAGTTCTTCAAGCGGCGCCAGGTCCCGATCATCAAGTACATCGCGGCGCCGACCAGCGCCACGGCGCTCGACGTGTCGCGCGAGCTGGCCAACCACCTCGTGCACGACTTCCTCGAGGAGAAGGCCGACCGCTTCTACCTCATCTACAGCGAGTTTCTGAGCGCGATGAGCCAGAAGCCGGTCGTCCGCCAGCTCCTGCCCATCGAGCCGCGCCAGCCGACCGAGACAGAGACGAAGAAGGAGAAGGAGTCGCAGCGGGCGGGCGACTTCCTGTACGAGCCGAGCAAGGAGGAGCTGCTCGAGCACCTCCTGCCGCTCTACGTGCAGAACGGCATCTATCGCGCCGCGCTCGAGTCGATCGCGTCGGAGCTGGGCGCGCGCATGAGCGCGATGGACAGCGCCACGCGCAACGCGGGCGAGATGATCGACCGCCTCACGCTCCAGTACAACCGCGCCCGGCAGGCCGCCATCACCAAGGAGCTGCTCGAGATCATCGGCGGCGCCGAGGCGCTCAAGGGATAACGAGGGACAAGAGGATAGCCATGGCCACGGATATCTCACCCAACACGATCGGAAGCGTCACCCAGGTCATCGGACCTGTCGTGGACGTCGCCTTCGAGAGCGCCGACCTTCCGGAGATCGGCACCGCGCTGCTGCTCTCCAACCCGGCCATCAACGACAAGAAGAACAACCTCACGGTCGAGGTTGCGCAGCACCTGGGCGAGCGCACGGTGCGCGCCGTGGCGATGGACACCACGGACGGCCTGGTGCGCGGGATGCAGGTGACCAACACCGGCAGCCCGATCACGATGCCGGTCGGGCGCGAGGTGCTGGGTCGCATCCTGAACGTGGTCGGCGAGCCGGTCGACGAGCGCGGAGAGGTCAAGACCAAGCGGCGCGACCCGATCCACCGCCTCGCGCCCTCGTTCGTGGACCAGGCCACCTCGATCGAGGCGTTCGAGACCGGGATCAAGGTCATCGACCTCCTGGCTCCGTACCGGCGCGGGGGAAAGATCGGCCTGTTCGGCGGCGCGGGGGTGGGCAAGACCGTGCTCATCCAGGAGCTCATCAACAACGTCGCGATGAAGCACGGCGGCTTCTCGGTCTTCGCCGGCGTCGGTGAGCGCACCCGCGAGGGCAACGACCTGTGGAACGAGATGGCCGAGGCCAAGCTGTCCGACGGCAACCCGGTGCTGTCGAAGACCGCGCTCATCTTCGGCCAGATGAACGAGCCGCCCGGCGCGCGCCAGCGGGTCGGCCTGTCGGCTCTGACCGTGGCCGAGTACTTCCGCGACGTCGAGAAGCAGGACGTGCTCCTGTTCATCGACAACATCTTCCGCTTCACCCAGGCGGGCTCCGAGGTGTCGGCGCTGCTCGGCCGCATCCCGTCGGCGGTCGGCTACCAGCCGACCCTGGCCACCGAGATGGGCATCCTGCAGGAGCGCATCACCTCGACCCGCGAGGGCTCGATCACGTCGGTGCAGGCCATCTACGTGCCGGCCGACGACCTGACCGACCCGGCGCCGGCGACCGCCTTCGCCCACCTCGACGCGACCACGGTGCTCTCGCGCGCGCTGACCGAGAAGGGCATCTACCCGGCGGTCGATCCGCTCGACTCGACCTCGACGATCCTCTCGCCACAGGTCGTCGGCGACCACCACTACAACGTCGCGCGGCAGGTGCAACAGGTCTTGCAGCGCTACAAGGATCTGCAAGACATCATCGCCATCCTCGGAATGGACGAGCTGAGCGAGGACGACAAGCTGGCGGTGGCGCGGGCGCGCAAGATGGAGAAGTTCCTGTCGCAGCCGTTCCACGTGGCCGAGACCTTCACCGGCACGCCCGGCGTCTACGTCGAGCTCAAGGACACCATCACCGCGTTCGAGGAGATCCTGCAGGGCAAGCACGACTCGGTGCCGGAGCAGGCCTTCCACATGGTCGGCACCATCGACGACGCGCTGAAGAAGGCCGAGCAGCTGGCCAAGCGGGCGGCGGCGTAGGACCCGACCGGTGGCCCAGACCAAGACAGCCGACAAGCACGCGCCGCCGCCGGGCGCGCTGCGCGTCTCCGTGGTGACCCCGCGCGGCCCGGTGGCCGACGAGGAGACCGACGGCGTGACGGCGCCCGGCCAGCTCGGCGAGTTCGAGGTCCTGCCCGGTCACGTCCCGTTCCTGACCCAGCTCCACCCGGGCGTCCTCGTCCTCGGCGACAAGCAGGGCCGCCGCGTGTTCGCCGTCTCGTCCGGCTTCCTCGAGGTCGAGCCCGACGGCGAGGTCCAGGTCCTGGTCGAGCAGGCCGTCGCGGCCGAGAAGGTGGACGCGGCCGCGGCCAGGAAGATCGTCGACGAGCTGGGCCCGAAGATCAAGGACTGGAAAGAGGCGCTCGACGCCGACTGGAAGAACCTCAAGGCCCGCCTCGACTGGGCCCAGGCCCAGCTCGACGCCCAGACCCGCCGCGCGGCGTAGAGCTCGCCGCTCCGATCAGGCGGCGAGGCGCTCGTCCTCGCGGTCGAGTCGCACGAAGGTCGAGCGCGCGGCCCGGAGGAGCGCGGCCTGCCCGGCGCCGATGGCGCAGGGGACGGCGGCCAGCAGGAAGAAGGGAGGGTCGCCGGAGGCGCCGACCACGAGGGCGAACGAGGCGGCGACCAGCGCGTGGTGCGCGAAGCTCTGCCGCGCGAGCCGGCCCACGTCGTCGGCCGAGGTCGCCCGGCGGGCGGCGAGCACCTGGACGAGCCCCATGAGCCGGCCGCCCAGCGCGAAGCCGCGAACGGTCGCCGCGACCATGCCCGCGGTCCCGGCCGCGAACGCGACGCCGTGCTCGGGCACATCGCCGAGCGCGAGCAGGCAGCAGACGAGGCCGGCCGGGGCGAACACGAACGCCGTCAACACGCCCCAGGTCACCGACGAGAAGGCGGCGGCCGCGCAGACCAGGGGCATGCGCCGCGGCTCCTGGTTCACGATGGGCATGCGGCGGAAGGGGCCGTCGCCGAGCGCGGAGCCCGGCACCGCGCGCCAGCCCCAGCCCGCGCGATGACTGCGCGCGACGGTCCAGGTGACCGACCCGCCCACCAGGAGCGCCACGATCGAGACGCCGGCAATCCAGTCCATGCTTCCTCCAGGAAACGCACCACGACTGTCCGCGATTCCCTGATTGGATGCCGCAGCCTGGACCTGGCCGGACATCTTGTCCCCTTGGCCCGCCGCGGCGGGCGATCGAGGCTGGACGCAGCATGTTCTGGCGATGCGATCACTGCGGGGCCATCAACGACGTCCTTGAACCTCAAGGGGCCCGAGGTCGAGTCCCTCCTGCACGAGGGCAGCTTCAAGGCGGTGTGCGAGCGGTGCGGGAAGGCCTCGGCGGATCCCGAGCGGATGGACACGCCGAGCTCGCTCTTCGACCTCGTCGAGACCGCACTGGGCAAGCAGCCGTCGGCGAGCCACCTGATATCCGAGGACAACACCGTCGCGGTGCACGACACGCCGCGGGTCTGGGGCAAGCCGTTC
>DATFRY010000521.1:0-3468 GCA_035262925.1 Kofleriaceae bacterium
GCGATTTTTGGACCACCGGGAGGCCCTACAGTAGGATAGGTCCCAGCTGTGCCCATGGGGAGAATAAGTGACGCGATATCGAGCAGTTAACCGGCCTTCGCGCATCAAGAACGGCGCGCGGTCGGTCCGCCGCGACCGCGAGCGCAACCGCGATCGTGTCCGCACGCGCGAGCGCCCGCACCGCCAGAGGACTCCGGAGATCTTCGGCATCGCGGCGCTCGGCGCGGCCATCTTCCTGCTCGCCGGCCTCATCTCGCTCGGCTTCGGCGACGGCCGTCTCATGGGACCCTTCGGCCGCTCGGCCGCGCTGCTGGTCTACTCGGTGGTCGGCCTGGGCGGCTACGTCCTGGCCGCCGCGCTGATCGGGGCGGCCTTCCGCGTGCTGCTGGGCAAGACGCCGGTCATGCGGCTCTCGATCGCGCTGGGCCTGGCGCTCGGCGTGGTCTCGGCCGACACGCTCGCGCACCTGGTCGCCGCGCAGCGCCGGATCGGCGGCCACCCGCCGGGCGGAGCGCTGGGCGCCGCCGTCGCCGAGGTGTCGCGCGCGCTGGTGTCGACCGCCGGCACCGCGCTCCTCGGCCTGGTCGGCCTCGTCCTCGCCGTGGTGGTGGCGACCCCGCTGCGCATCGGGCAGGTGCTCGAGGCCGTCGGCGGCACGGCCGCCTGGTTCGGGCGCGGCTTCTACCGCGGCGCGCGCCGCGTCGGCGGCGACGTGGCCGGCTTCGGGGGCGAGGTCATCCGCTCGGTCCTGCCCGAGCGCGACCGCGACGAGTACCGCGCCGACGACTCCATGTCCGGCCCGATCCGACGCGACGACGAGGTCATCGGCGGGCGCGAGCCGCCGATCGTCGACCGCACGAGCCGCGTGATGGACGCGCAGCCGCCCGACTCCGACACCGAGCGGATGGGGGCCGACATCGTGCCGGCCATGGTGGCGGACGACAGCCCGACCGTGCGACGCCGGCGCTCGAAGCGAGTCACCTCGCGCGGGCTGGGCGCTGCGCGTCAGCCGGCGCTGGATGCGGACGAGGCGACGCCCGTCGCCGACGAGCAGATCGTGTCCGCCACGCCGGCGCCGCCGCCCGGGCGCGGCAAGCGCCGCACCGGCCCGGGCCAGCCAGGGCAGCAGGCCGTCGCCGCCGACGGCGCCGCCTCCGCGACCGGCTCGGGCCCCATCATCGTCGAGCCGCAGTTCCGCCACGTGGCGGTCGACGAGATGAAGAAGAAGGAGAAGGAGCTCGACTCCAGCCGCGGCTTCATCCCGCTGGGCGACGGCGAGTTCCAGCTGCCGGCGGTCAACCTCCTCGACTACGACGAGAGCCAGGCGGTCTCGATGGACCGCGCCTCGATGCTCGAGATGTCGGCGCGCCTCATCCAGACGCTCGAGAACTACGGCATCCAGGGCGAGGTGGCCGCGATCCGCCCCGGCCCGGTCGTGACCATGTACGAGTTCGCGCCCGCGCCCGGCACCCGCCTCAACAAGATCGTCAACCTGTGCGACGACCTGGCCATGTCGCTCGAGGCGCTCAAGGTGCGCATCGTGGCCCCCATCCCGGGCAAGGCGGCGGTCGGCATCGAGGTCCCGAACCGCACGCGCGAGACCGTCTACCTCAAGGAGATCCTCGCCGACGACGCGTTCCAGGAGAACAAGGCCAAGCTGCCGCTCGCGCTCGGCAAGGACATCGAGGGCGCGCCGGTCGTGGTCGATCTGGCCAAGATGCCCCACCTCCTGGTCGCCGGCGCGACCGGCTCCGGCAAGTCGGTGGCGGTCAACGCCTTCATCACCAGCCTGCTCTACAGCGCCACGCCCGAGGACATCCGCTTCATCATGGTGGACCCCAAGGTGCTCGAGCTCTCCATCTACGAGGGCGTGCCGCACCTGCTCCTGCCGGTGGTGACCGATCCGAAGAAGGCCAACCTGGCCCTGCGCTGGGCGGTCGACGAGATGGAGCGGCGCTACGATCTCCTGGCCCGGCTGGGCGTGCGCGACATCGCCAGCTACAACAAGAAGCTGGCCAAGCTCGAGGCCAAGGCCAACGCCGAGCGCCGCCGCGGCGCGTCCGCCGACGTGGGCGCCGGCGACGACGACGGATCGGCGGCGGCCGAGGAGCGACTACAAGATATCGACCTGGCCGCCACGCTCGAGCTCGACGAGCCGCCGCGCCGGCTGCCGTACATCGTGGTGGTCATCGACGAGTTCGCCGATCTGATGATGTGCGCGCCCAAGGAGGTGGAGACGTCGGTGGCGCGCATCGCGCAGAAGGCGCGCGCGGCGGGCATCCACCTGCTGCTGGCCACCCAGCGGCCCAGCGTGGACGTCATCACCGGGCTCATCAAGGCCAACTTCCCCTCGCGCATCGCCTTCCACGTGACGTCGAAGGTCGACTCGCGCACCATCCTCGATCAGATGGGCGCCGAGAACCTGCTCGGCTCCGGCGACATGCTGTTCTCCGACCGCGGCCAGGCGCCGCAGCGCCTGCACGGCTGCTTCGTGCAGGAGGAGGAGATCGGCCGCGTGGTCGACTTCATCAAGAAGCAGGGCCGGCCGGCGTACAACTACGACATCCTCAAGCCGCGCGAGGGCGAGGACGACGAGGACGGCGGCGGCGGCGGTGGCGACGACGACGTGTCGGACGACCTCTACGACCGCGCGGTCAGGATCGTCGCCGAGAGCCAGCGCGTCTCGGTCTCCTATCTGCAGCGCCGCCTGTCGGTCGGCTACAACCGCGCCGCCAAGATGGTGGAGCGCATGGAGCGCGAGGGCGTGGTCAGCCCGCCCGACGTGAAGAAGGTGCGAGAGGTCCTCATCACGGCCGCCTGACGCCGGCCCGCGCGGCCCTGCGCGCGGGGCCTTGGAACGGGCGAGCGATCTCTGCTAGATCGAGCGTGAATCGCGCGCCGGAGCGGTGCGTCTCTACGCAGATGGACAGAGCGGGCCCTGGCGCGCGCTCGAGGAGATCACGATGACCGTCAAGATCCTCGCCTTCCTGCTCGCGCTTTTCGGCGGCGGCGCGGGCGGCGCACCGACCCGCGTGGCCCAGGCGCAGCCGCAGGCCCAGCCGCCCTCCGGCAACAAGCCGCCCGCCGCGCAGGGCGCGCAACCGGGCAAGCAGCCCGGCGCGCAGCCGCCCGCTCAGCCGCCGGCGCCGGGTCCGGCCGCCGGCTCTTCGGCCGAGGCCGAGAAGCTGGTCGATCGAGTGCAGAAGTTCTACCAGGCGACCCCGCAGTTCACGGCCAAGTTCCGCCAGACCACGGTGCTGGGCGCGTTCGGCAAGACGCAGACCAACGACGGCCGCGTCTACCTCAAGAAGCCGGGCCGCATGCGCTGGGACTACGTCAACAAGCGCGACAAGAAGACCATCTCCAAGAGCCAGATGTCCGACGGAACGACGATCTGGGTCGTGCTGGTCGCCGACAAGCAGTACTTCCAGCAGAGCCTCAAGGACAGCGCGCTCCCCGTGGCGGTCA
>DATFRY010000522.1:0-23578 GCA_035262925.1 Kofleriaceae bacterium
CCTGGGGCGCTACGTGCAGAAGGAGGCCGACCGTCCGGACATGGTCCTGTGGCCGGGCACCTGCATCGTGCACGAGACGTTCAGCGAGAAGAAGCTCATCGCGCTCAAGGTCCAGCACCCGGAGGCGGAGATCATCGCGCACCCGGAGTGCGAGGACGCGGTCCTTCGTCACGCGACCTTCATCGGGTCGACGTCGGCGCTGCTCGGGCGCGTGAAGACGAGCCCGGCGCCGGCGTTCATCGTCGCCACCGAGGCGGGGATCCTCCACAAGATGCAGCAGGCGGCGCCGGGCAAGACGCTCATCCCCGCCCCGCCGGAGGACGAGTCGTGCTCCTGCAACATGTGCCCGTTCATGCGCCGCAACACGCTCGAGAAGCTCTACCTGTGCCTGCGCGACCTGGCCCCGCAAGTGGACGTGGCCGAGCCGATCCGCGTGCGGGCGCTCGCGCCCATCGAGCGCATGCTCGAGATGAGCGCCGCGCCGAGCGGCGACTGATCGCGGCGGCGGCGCTGCTGGCCCTCTTGGCCCTGCTGGCGGCGTGCTCGGCGGAGTCGGCGCCCGGCCCCGCGGCGGTGCCGGCGGAGGCATCGCGTCCGGGCGGCGCGGCACCGGCGGAGGCTGCTGCGACGGCGGCAGCGGCGCGAGTCGTGCCGGCCGCGGCCAGGCAGGTCGTCGTCGCCACCGTCGACGACTGGGACGACGTCACCGCCGAGCTGGCTCGCTTCGCGCGCGCGCCAGGGGGAGCGTGGACTCCGGTCGGGCGGCCCTGGCCGGCGGTGATCGGCGCGCGCGGATCGGCGTGGGGGCGCGGCCTGCACGGACACGGCGCGCCGGCCGGGCGCGGCGGCCCGCTCAAGCGCGAGGGGGACGGAAGGAGCCCCGCCGGCGCGTTCGCCATCGGGGCGGCGTTCGGCTACGCGTCCGCCCCGCCGCCGGGCGCGCGCGAGCCCTACTCCCAGGTGGACGACGGCTGGGTGTGCGTCGACGATCCGCGCTCCGCCCGCTACAACCGCGTGTTCGACGCCGGCGGGGTCGCGGTCGACTGGTCTTCGTTCGAGTCGATGCGCCGGTCCGACGAGCTCTACCGCTGGGTCGTGATCGTGGACCACAACGCCGACGCGGCCGCCGGCGCCGGCAGCTGCATCTTCCTGCACATCTGGAGCGGGCCCACGGCCGGCACGTCGGGCTGCACGGCGATGGCGCGGCCGGACATGGAGGGGCTGCTCGCCTGGCTCGACCCGGCCGCGCACCCGGTCTTCGTGCTCCTGCCCGCCGCCGAGCGGGCCGCCCTGCGCAGCGCCTGGGGCCTGCCGTAGCATCTCATCAGCATGCAGCCCGCCATGCAGCCCGCCCTCCAGCCCATGCCGCCCCGCATCGTCCTCTACGACGGCGTGTGCGGCCTGTGTCACCGGCTGGTGCGCTGGCTCATGGCCCACGATCGCGCGGGCCTGCTGTTCTACGCGCCGCTGCAGGGCGAGACCGCGGCGAGGCTGCGCGCGCTCCACCCCGCCATCCCGGAGCAGCTCGACTCGGTGGTCTACGTCGAGGAGGGGCGCGTCTACCTGCGCAGCAAGGCCTTCCTCCACCTCGCCCGCCACCTCGGGCGACCGTGGCGCTGGGTCCATCACGCCAGGTGGCTGCCCGCCGCGCTGCTCGATCCTCTGTACTGGGTGGTGGCGCGGACCCGCTACCGCGTGTTCGGCAAGCTCGACACCTGCCAGGTGCCGAGCCGAGCGGACCGCGAGCGCGTCCTGCCCTGAGCCGCGCGCGTCGCGCGGGCCACGGCCGCGGCGTCGGGCGGGCCTCAGGCGAGCAGCGCGGAGCCCGTGAGCGGCGCGCCGGTCCCGGCGTCGACGACCTCGGCCCCGAGCTCGGCCAGCTTGGCGAAGAAGTTGGGAAACGTCTTCCGCACGCAGGCCGGATCGCGCAGCCTCATGCGCGGCACCGCGAGGCCCAGCATGCCGAAGCACATCGCGACGCGGTGATCGCCGTGGGTGTCGATGTCGGCGCCGTGGAGCGGCCCGGGGTGCACGGTCAACGTGTCGCCGCTCTCCTCGACGCGGGCCCCGCAGCGGCCGAGCTCGGTGCGCAGGGCCGCCACGCGCTCGCACTCCTGCACCCGCAGCCGCCCGAGGTCGGTGAAGCGCGTCGGGCCGGCGGCGAACGGCGCCAGGACGATCGCCGTCATGATCGCGTCGGCCAGATCCCGCTCGCGCGACAGCTCGGCCGGAAGCGGCAGGAAGCGCGGCAGCTCGGCGTCGATCTGCCAGCCCGAGCGCGGCCAGCCGCGCACGCCGAGCCGGCTGCCGCGGGTGGCGGGCACCTGGTCGAGCAGCCAGGCCGCGCCCGCGAAGTAGCTGCCGCTCGAGGCGTCGAGCTCGACGTCGAACGCGCCCCCGTCGGCGGCCGGGAACGCCTCGAGCAGCCGGCGCGTCATCTCCACGTAGGGCAGCTCGTCGCCGCTGCCGCCGCGCACCTCCACGTCCCAGCCGCCGGCCGCCGCCGACAGGAGCAGCGCCGACGCGAACTGCGAGCTCTGCTCCGCGCTCACCTCGGTGCGGCCGGGCCTCGGCCCGTCGCCGTGGACCACGGCGGGCAGCCGGCCGCCGGTGTCGTCGATCCGGTAGCCGAGCGCCCGCAGCGCGGCGAACAGCTCGGCCTGGGGCCGCTCGTGCATGCGGGGCACGCCCGAGACCAGATAGCTGCCCCGGCCCAGGCACAGCATCGCGGTCAGGAAGCGCGCCGCCGTCCCGGCCAGCCCGACGTGGACCGGCAGCGGGCTCGCGGGGGTGCCGGCGCGCGGGATGTCGCCGCCTCGCCCCTCGACGCGGATGAGTCGGTTGGCCGGCTCGCGCGCGTCGGGCTCGACCTCGACCGCGAACCCGAGGTCGGAGAGGGCCCGCACCATGATGGCGGTGTCCTCGCTCCATAGCGCGCCGCGGAGCTCGGTCGTGGCCCGGCCCAGCGCCCCCAGCACCAGCGCGCGGTTGGTGATGCTCTTCGAGCCCGGGATGACGACCTCGGCGCGCACCGGCCCGGGCGGCGGCCGGACCTCGAGGAGCGGAGGGAGCGCCATCGGCCAGACCATAGCAACCGGGCCCGGCGGGCACGAGCGCGGCGGTGGCGGCCGCGGCAGCGCCTCCGACTTCACCCCGCGGCGGCGGCTGCAGTATCGTGCGCCGACAACCCGCTGCAGGAGGCCGGACATGGCGAAGATCTGGACCATCGGCTGCATGCTGGCCGCGACGCTCGTGTGGGCGTGCGGTGACGATCTCGGGCGCGACGACGACGGCGCCGGCGCAGGTGTGGACGACAGCAGCTCCGACGACGGCGGCGGCGACACCGCCGACGGTGCCGATGGCGCGGACGACGGCGGCGACGGCGGCGGCGCGGTGGCGCCCGAGTGCAATCCGCTGGGCGGCCAGCGCTGCTCCCTGCCCTTCCCCAGCAGCCTCTACATGGTCGAGGACGCGACCTCGCCGACGGGCGTGCGCCTCGACATCCCGGAGCGCGCGCTGCCGATCAGCGCGGCCGGCGTGCCGATCGACCCGGCGCCGTTCAACCAGCACGACGGCTTCTCCCCCGCCGCGCCCATCATCACGGCCTTCGCGACCGGGGTCGACGCGAGCAACCTGCCCCGCTGGACCGACCTGCAGGCCAGCCTGGCGCCCGACTGCCCGACCGTGATCGTGGACATGGAGACGGGCGAGCTGGTCCCGCACTTCGCCGAGCTCGACGCCCGCGGACCGTCGCCCGACGAGCAGGCGCTCTACATCCGCCCCGCCGTGCTGCTCGAGGGCGGCAGGCGCTACGCGGTCGCCATCCGCAAGAACCTGCGCGCGCCGGACGGGGCCGAGCTGCCGGTGCCGGCCGGCTTCCAGGCCATCCTCGACGGCACCGACAGCGGGCACGAGCGGCTCGAGCGCATCCGCCCGCGCTACGCCGACATCCTGGCCGCGCTGGCCGACCACGGCGTGGCGGCCGACGATCTGGTCGTGGCCTGGGACTTCGTCACGGCGTCGCGCGAGTCGATGCGCCGCGACATGATCGCCGCGCGCGACTCGGCGCTCGCGCTGCTGGGGACGTCGATGGGCGACGTGACCTTCGAGATCACGCGCGACGAGCCCAGCGACGACGCCCGCTTCTCGCGCGAGATCGAGGGCTTCTTCGACGCGCCGCTCCTCCTCACCGAGGGGGGAGAGGTCACGCTCGAGACGCGGCTCGCCCGCCGCGCCGACGGGCGGCCCGTCGCCACCGGCCTCTACCGGGTCCCGTTCGACGCGATCATCCCGGCCTGCGCCACCGCGGACGCGCCGGCCCCGATGATGGTGTACGGCCACGGGCTGCTCGGCGACTCCGACCAGGTCATGAGCGGCGGCACACGCACGGCGGCGGCCGCGCTGTGCATGGTGGCGATCGGCACCGATCTGCGCGGCATGAGCACGCGGGACGCGCCCAACGTCCTGGCCGCCCTGTCCGACGCCAACCGCGGCTACCTCATCTTCGAGACCCTCATCCAGGGCATCGTCAACCACATCAGCCTGGTCCAGGTCGCGCGCGCGCGCTTCGCCGGCGAGCTCTTCACCGACGAGGCGGGGCGGAGCGTGGTCGATCCCGATCGCGTCTTCTACTACGGCATCTCGCAGGGCGGCATCTTCGGCGGGACCATCATGGCCTACGATCCGTTCATCGAGCGGGGCGTGCTGCAGGTGGGCGCCATGAACTACTCGATGCTGCTCGAGCGCTCGGCCGACTGGCCGACGTACCAGACGTTCCTGCAGGGGTCCTACCCGAACGCCATCGACGTGTCGCTGCTCATCTCGCTCATGCAGATGCAGTGGGACACGACCGACCCCGACTCGGTGGCCGACGCGATCCTCGAATTCGGCATCCCGGGGGTGCCGGCCAAGCAGCTGCTCATGCAGATCGGCGTGGCCGACGTCGAGGTCTCGAACGTCGCCAGCGAGTACCAGGTGCGCTCGATGGGCATCCCGGTCCTGGCCCCGTCGGTCTACCAGCCGTGGGGCGTGGAGCTGGCCACCGGCCCGGTCGAGAACGCGCTCGCCATCTTCGACTTCGGGCTCGGCGACACCATCCCGATCACCAACGAGCCGCCGCCCGACAACGAGGTCCACTCGTCGGTGCGCCGGCGCGAGGCCGCCATCGAGATGATGCGCGGCTTCTACGCGAACGGCGAGATCGTGTCGACCTGCGGCGAGACCGGCTGCTTCTGCGAGACCGGCGGCTGCGGCCCGATCTTGCCGTAGGAGGCGGGCCCCGGGGGGCGCGGCGGGCGCCGGCTCACGGCCACAGCCTCGCCACGACGTAGGAGGTGGTCTCGAACATGCCGGCGCTGCCCGACGCGACGATGCGCCCGTCGCCGTCGATCGCGATGCCGTCCACGCCGCTGTCGATGGTGACGGGTAGCCCGGCGTCGACCGTGGCGAGGCCGCCGTCGCCGAAGCTCGGATCGGCGCTGCCGTCGCCGAGGAGGCGCATCACGGCGGGCAGCCCGCTCACCGGCTCGCGGCCGGCCACCAGCACGGCCTCCGCGCCGCCCACCGTGGTGCGCAGCGAGTCCGCCGGGTCGAAGGGAGTCGGCGTGACCAGCACGCCGCCGTCGCCGAAGGTCAGATCGAGGCTCCCGTTCGGGTTGTAGCGGGCCAGCGCGAGCAGGGCCTGCGCGTCCGGCGCGGCGAAGCCGGTCGCGAGGAGCTTGCCGCCGTCGAGCTCGATCAGCCCGGTGGCGCCGTCGATGGCGCCCGGCGCGATGTCGGTCTCCACCACGCCGTCCTCGCTGAAGCTCTCGTCGGGCGTGCCGTCGGGCAGGAAGCGGTCCACGAAGGTGAGCCGCTCGAGGCCGTCGCGGATCCCGGCCAGGGCCAGCCGGCCCTCCCGATCGAGGAACGCGGCCGCCGGGGAGTAGAGCTGCTGGGTGAGACCGAAGCCGGCGTCGAGCACCCCCGCGGCGCTGTGGCGGGTCACCTGGAGCGCGAAGTCCTTGCCCAGGGCCTCCGCCCGGGCCACGGTGAGGAGCTCGCCGCTTCCGAGCACGAGGACCTTGCGCACGTCGTCGACACCGACGGGGGTGTCGACGACGACGGTCCCGGCGCTGCCGAAGCCGCCGTCCAGCTCGCCTGCCGGCGTGTACGCGACCAGGCCGACGTCGGGGCCGGCGGACCCGCTGACGTCGGCGCCGACCAGGATGCGGCCCTCGGGCGCCAGGGTCACGACCGCGCCGCGGCTCTGCGGGCCGACGCCGGTGGACACCGCCCCGCCGGAGCCGAACGAGTCGTCGAGGGCGCCGTCGGCGTCGAGCCGGATGGTGACCGCCTGACCGCCCGCGCCGCCGGTCATGACGATCTTTCCGTCGGGCTGGATGGCGAGGCCGCGTCCGGTCGACGCGAGGCCCGCGAGCTGGTAGGTGAAGACGCCGCCGCCGGCGAACGACTGGTCGAGCGTCCCCGGCTCGCCGGCGACGACCAGACGCACCGCGGCACGGCGCTCGACGTCGCCGGCCTTGCCGACCGCCTCGACGCCGAGCGCGCCCTGCGTCGCGTCGGACGCCGCGCTCACCATCACGATCGCGCGGCCGCCGCCCGGCTGGGCGGTGGCGGGCTCGGCCGTCACGCCGGCCGGGAGGTCGCGCAGCTCGACGGTGACCGCCGTGTCGAAGCCGTCCTCGCGCGAGATGGTGACCTCGAGGGCCGCGGTCTGCCCCTGGCGCAGGAAGAGCCGCTCGACAGCGACATCGACGGCGAAGCCCTTCACGTCGCCGCCGTCGCCGCCGCCGTCGCCGCCGTCGTCGTCGGTCTGCGCGCCGCCGTCGTCGTCGCTGTCGGCGCCGTCCCCGTCGCCGTGCGACACCTCGCCGCAGGCGACCGACGCGATCGCGGTGGCGATCCCGAGCATGACAAGGCACCTGCGTACGGCCGACATCTGGACCTCCTGCGCCCTGGGGCGCGCGGGGCTCGATGATAGACGCGCGCGGCGGCTCGAGGTGTCGGCGCGGCGCTCACCTTGTCGCAGCGGCGGCCGATGGTGGCAGCTCCGTCGGCCTGACAGCGACGGAGGTGCCGCGCTTTGACAACCGTCCCCGATTGACACGGCGGGCCACCTCCGGCAGGGTGGCGCGACATGCAGTTCTCGACGGTGGTGGCACCCCTGGGGGCAAGGGCGCTGCTTCTGGCGGCGCTCTCGCTCGCCGGTTGCACAGGCTACATCGATGCGCCCCCGGATCTCGACGACGGATCGATGGTCCCGGGAGCTCCGGGCGGCGGCGACGGCGAGCCTGGTGGCGCGGATCCTGGCGATGCCGACGATCCCGGCGATGCGGGCGATCCGCCGAGCGACGCCTGCGCCCTGGGCGCGCCCGGCGTCTACAGCCCGTTCGCGACGGCCGGCGGCTACCCGAGCGGCACGGCGGGCGAGCTGCCGTGGTCCGGCGCGGCGGCGAGTCCGGACGCGCTCGACTACCCGTCCGGCGACGAGGACTTCAGCGGCTACGGGCCCGACCTGCCGAACAACGTCGAGTGCAGCGACGACAAGGGGCGGCGCCCGTACCTCGACGTCACGGCGGGCTGCCTCGACGCGGTCGCGGTCGGCTCGTCGGCCTACACCCGCGGCCTCATCGGCACGACCTCCGACGGTTACTTCCGGGCGCTCGCGCTCGGCTACGCGCCGGCCGATTCGAGCCACCCGATCAAGTGGACCGATCAGAGCGTCTCCTACCGGTTCTTCCACCACGGGCGGACCGGTGACGAGGGCAACCCCGGCTTCAAGGCGTTCGCGCGCTACCGCAGCGAGGACGACCTGTACGTGGCGTCGTGGCGCTTCGACGGCGTCGTCCAGATCCAGCGCAAGCTGTGCGGCGAGTACACGGCCCTGGCGGTGATCAAGGATTTCGGCCCGCCCTCGCCCGACGTCTGGCACTCGATCCGCTTCGACGCGGTCGGCGAGGAGCTGAGCCTCTACCTCGACGACGACCTGGTCCTGACCACGACCTCGGGCTCGCTGTCGTGGGGGACGGCCGGGATCCGCATCGACTCGGCCGACGGTGCCTACATCGACGACTGGTCGGTGGACTAGCTCACTGCGGGATCACGACGGTGACGTTGAGCCCGCCGCCTTCGCGGTTGGCCAGGGCGACGCGGCCGCCGTGGGCCTCGGCGATCTCGCGCACCAGGGCGAGGCCGAGGCCGGTGCCGCCGCGCTTGGTCGAGTAGAACGGCAGGAGCGCCTGCGACAGGACGGCCTCGCTCATGCCCGGGCCGCGGTCGAGGACGTCGATCGACACCGCGCCGGGCAGCCTCCGCACGCGCAGGTGCACCTCGTGGGGCGCGGTCCCCGACTCGTGCGCGTTGCGCAGGAGATTGAGCACCGCCTGCTCGAGCTGGCCCGGGTCGAACGTGGCGGTCTGCTCGGGCAGCGAGCCGTCGACCTGGAAGCTGGCCTGGCCGCGCAGGCGCTCGACGAACTCGAACCACCCGACCGGCTCGGGGCGCGGCGCCGGCAGCTTGGCGAAGCGAGCGTAGCCGCGGATGAAGACCTCCAGGTGGCGCGCGCGCTCGCCGATGGTGGCGAACACGCGCTCGAGCTGATCGTGCTGGCCGAGGCGCACGAGGTCGCTGCCCGACTGCGCGAGCGAGGCGATGGGCCCCAGCGAGTTGTTGAGCTCGTGGCTGATGACCCGGATGACCTTCTTCCAGGTCTGCACCTCCTGGCGGCGCAGCTCCGCGGTCAGGTGGCGCAGCACGAACAGCTCGTGCGGCCGCCCGTTCAGGCGAAAGCCGCGCCGCGCGAGATAGTAGATCTCCTCCTCCTCGCCGACCTCGACCGCGAACAGGCCGTCGCCGCCGCGCGTGATGGCGTCGCGCAGCGGCTCGGGCGCGCGCTCGAGCAGCGCGTCGAGCGCGGTGCCCTCCATGCGGCGCCCCTCGTTGAGGAGCTTGCGCGCCGACAGGTTGGCGTACACGATGCGGCGGCCGGCGTCGAACAGCAGCATGGCCACCGGCGTGTTCTGCACCATGGTGTCGAGCAGGAGCTCGCGCTGGACCAGCGACACCCGCTGCTCGCGCAGCGTGTCGCCCAGCTGGTTGTGCGCGGCAACCAGATCGCCCAGCTCGTCGCGGGGCTTCCACGCCAGGCCGAAGGAGTAGTCGCCGTCGCGGTAGCTCGTCACCGTGCCGGCCAGCGCGCGGAACATGGCCAGGACCGAGGCCAGCCGCCGCCGCACCGCGTAGAGCGTGAGCGGCAGGAACGCGGCCAGCACGACCGCGCCGGCCAGCATCGGGTCGTCCAGCCAGTCGTCGACCGCGAGGGCCAGCGCGACCGCGAGCGCGACCAGCGCGTAGCCGGCCACGGCCATGCGGAATGCGAGAGAGCCGCGCCGGCCGCCCGCGCTCGTCCTGGACACAGCGTCGCTCACCGGACGGAGCGTACCGCGGGCCGCTCACGGAAGCGCCCGGCGCGCTCACTCGCGCGCGATGCCCAGCTTCTCCATGCGGCGGTAGAGCGCCTGGCGGCTGAGGCCCAGCTCGGCCGCGGCCTGCGCGACCACGCCCTCGGCGCGGGCCAGCGCGATCTCGATGGCGGCGCGGTCCAGCTCCTCGGGCGGCGCGGGCGGCGGCGCGCTGGACGGCAGGCGCAGATCGGCGGCGGCGATCTCGTCGCCCTGGGCGAGGAGCGCCGCCCGCTGGAGCGCGTTGCGCAGCTCGCGCACGTTGCCGGGCCAGGCGTAGCGGCGCAGCGCGTCGCGCGCGTCGGGCGCGAGCCGCTTGCCGCCGTCCTTGCTGGTGGCCAGGAAGTGCTCGGCAAGCGGCAGGATGTCGTCCGTGCGCTCGGCGAGCGGCGGCACGCGGATCTCGATGGTGTTGAGCCGGTAGTAGAGGTCCTCGCGAAACGAGCCGGCGCGGATCATGGCCGACAGGTCCGCGTTGGTCGCGCTGACCACGCGCACCGCGACCTGGCGCTCGCGGTTGGAGCCCAGCGGCTCGAAGCGCCCGGTCTCCAGCACGCGCAGGAGCTTCATCTGTCCGCCCGGCGACAGGTTGCCGATCTCGTCGAGGAACAGCGTGCCGCCGTCGGCCGCCTCGAACTTGCCCTCGCGCGCGCGGGTCGCGCCGGTGTAGGCCCCGACCTCGGCGCCGAACAGCTCCGCCTCGATGAGCTCCGACGGCAGCGCGCCGCAGTTGAGCGTGACGAACGGCCCCGCCTTGACCGCCGAGTTGGCCTGCACGATCTCGGCGATCTTCTCCTTGCCGGCCCCGTTGGGCCCGCTCACCAGCACCGGCACGTCGGCGCGCGCGACCTGGCAGGCCAGCGCCACCACCTGCTCCATCGCCGGATCGGCGAACACCAGGCCGCAGAGGTCGTAGCGCTCGCCGAGCTCGCGCTTGCGGCGGCTCTCGCCCGCGCGCCGGCGGGCCAGCTCGCGGCGCGTCTCCGACAGCTCGAGCAGGTTGCCCACCGTGGCCAGGAGCTTGCGGTTGTCCCACGGCTTGGCCACGTAGTCGGCCGCCCCGGCCTTGACCAGCTCGACCGCGGTCTCGAGCTGGGTCCACGCGGTCATCAGGATGACCGGCATGTCGGGCTGGGCGCGCCGGATCGCGCGAAACAGCCGCGCGCCCTCCTCGCCCGAGGTGGTGTCTGCCGTGAAGTTCATGTCCTGGATGACCAGGTCGACCCGCTCGCGCGCCAGGAGCGCGAGGCCCGCCGCCGGCGACTCGGCGCCGAGCGTGCGCAGCTTGCGCATGGAGAACAGCACCTCCAGCGCGGTTGCCACCGCCGGGTTGTCGTCGATGACGAGGATGGTGGGCATCGGCTCGCCCGTCGATGTTTACACGGTCCGGGTCGCCACCGCCGGCGGGACCGACGCCGCCCGCAGGGCCGGGCCCAGCACCGCGATCTGGCCCAGCACCCACAGGGTGACCGCGCCGAGCGGCAGGAACAGGGCCGGCAGCCGCGGCAGCTCGTACTTCTCCATGAGGAGCATGTTGATGCCGTAGGCCATGATCATGCCGATGACGATGCCGAGCGTGGCGAGGAGGAAGTTCTCGGTCTGGAAGTAGCGCAGGATCTGCCGGCGCGTGGCGCCCAGCGCGCGGCGGATGCCGATCTGCCGGGTCCGCTGCTGCACCCAGAAGCTGGCCAGGCCGACGATGCCGAGCGCCGTGATGATGAGGAGCGCGGCGCACACCGACACCAGCAGCCAGGCCATGGCGCGGTCCTGGCGGAAGTAGTCGGCGCGGAGCTCGTCGAAGGTCTGCTTGCGGAGGATGATGCGGTTGGGGCTGTTCTTCTCGAGCGCGGCGAGCGCGGCGGTCAGCACCTCGGCGCGGCGCTGCGGGTCGACCCGAAGCAGGTAGTTGCCGCCGACCGTGTACGGGGTGCGGATGGGCAGCACGGTGGAGAGCTCGAAGTCGCCGGCGCCCGCCAGGAAGTTGTTGGGCCGGACCAGCCGCTCGATGATGCCGACCACTCGGATCGGGTCGTCGCCCATGTACACGCTCTTGCCGAGTGGGTTCTCGCCCGGCCACAGCCTCTCGGCCACGGCGCGGGAGAGGATGATCGAGTGCACCTTGAGCTTGCTGTCCTTCTGGATCGCGTCCCAGTCGAGGAACTCGTCGGGCGTGAAGTCGCGGCCGGCGGACAGCCTGACCCCGAGGGTCTGGAGCAGGTTCTCGCTGCCGAAGTAGGTGCTGGCGTTGAGGTTCGACTGCAGCTGGTCCTTCTCCAGCGAGATGTCGCTGTTGCTGGACGAGTTGCCGAACGGCACCTGCAGCGACTGCGCCACCTTGCGCACGCCCGGGACCGCCGACAGCGCGGCCAGGTCCTCCTTGGTGAGCACGGCGGGGTTCTTGTCCTTTCCGATGCCGGTCAGCTGGATGCGGAGTAGCTCGTTCTCGACGACGCCGCTGTCCTGATTCATGCGGCCGACGCGCTCGCCGATCAGGAACACCGCGTTGCAGACGATCGCGCAGGTCAGCGCGATCTCGAGGACGATGAGGGTCGCCGCGGTGCGGTGGCGGCGCAGGGTGGAGAGGATGGGCAGGATGTGCATGGTGTCCCCTATTGCGACTTGAGCTGCAGCGCGGGCGTGACCTGGCAGGCGCGCCAGGCCGGCAGCAGGCCGGCGAGCAGGCTCGACGCGATGGCCAGCACGAAGGTGGCGCCGAGCATGTAGAGATCGAGATGAGCGAGCGCGGCGTACTCGGTCGGCTGGTGGCGCACCGCCCACAGACCGAGCCAGGCCAGGCCCAGCCCCAGGATGCCGCCGACCAGGCCGACGGTGCCGGCCTCGACCAGGAACTGGGTGAAGACCGCCCTGCGCGAGGCGCCGAGCGCCCGGCGCACGCCGATCTCCTGCGAGCGGCGCAGGAACTTGGCCAGGAGCAGGCCGATGGTGTTGAGCAGGCACACCATGAGGAAGCCGAAGGCCAGCCATGTCTGCAGCCGCACGTCGCTCGGCACCACGTGCCGCGCGTCGAGCCACTGCATCACGTCGCGCAGGCGCACGTTGGGGGGCCGGGTGAAGCGGCCGGCCTTGCGCTGCTGCTCCGAGTAGCTGACCAGGTAGTCGCGGTAGGCCGAGGCCTGGTCGCGGCTGCCCAGCTGGACCCAGAACTGGATCCACGAGCAGGGCGCGTTGGGCCCCTCCGGCTCGCCTTCGGTCTCCGACCAGCAGTTCATGGTGCCGCTGCGCGAGAAGTCCAGCTCGCGCGCGGTCGAGAACGGCACGAACACCTGCTCGGCCTCGCCGTAGCTGCCGGTGTTGAGGTCGTAGAAGTGGGGCGTGGGGCGCCAGCGGCCGAGCACGCCGACCACGCGGAACTCGCTCTGCTCGAGGCGGATGGTGCGGCCCACGCCGTTCTCGCCGCCGAACAGCTTCTCGTTCAGCTCGCTGGAGATGACCGCGATGCGCGCGCGCCCCGCGTCCTCGGCGGCGCTCCACCCGGCGCCCTGGGCGAAGGGCACCTCGAACATGGGGAAGAAGTCGGCCGAGGTGTAGCGAGCGTCGGCGTAGAACGGGTCGAGCCCGGCGCGCTTGGGCTCGATGGCGACGTTGCCGCCGGACATCATGGCCTGGCGATCGGCGCGCCGTGCCCGGAGGAGAGTCTCGGCGTCGAACCGGGTGAGCTGCGTGTCGGGCTCCTCACCCGGCCGGTATCCCTCGGGGCCGTGTGAGTCGAGCTGGACCGCGTAGATGGTCTCGCTCTTGCCCGGCAGCGGGTCGCCGGACAGGAGGTAGAGCACGGTCAGCGTGGTCATGCTGGCCCCGATGCCGAGCGCGATGGCGACGACCATGAGGCCGGTCAGAACGCGGTTGCGCCGGAAGCTGCGCAGCGCGAGATCCACGTAGTAGAAGTAGCGGGGAAACATGGTCGTCACCTGCCGGCGTGCGCCGGGTTGGACGGCTGGCGGACCGGGCGCAGGAGCGTCGGCGCCGGCTCCAGATCGGTGGCCACGCCGTCCACGATGTGCACGTTGCGCTGGGCGCGCGCGGCCAGCTCTGGATCGTGGGTGACGATGACGACCGTGGCGCCCTGGGCGTTCAGCTGCTCGAGGATCTCCATCACCTCGCGCGCCATCTGCGAGTCGAGGTTGCCGGTCGGCTCGTCGGCCAGGAGCAGGCGCGGGTCGCCGGCGACGGCGCGGGCGATGGCGGCGCGCTGCTGCTGGCCGCCGGACAGCTCGGCCGGGTAGTGCTTCATGCGCGAGGCCAGTCCGACCCGCTCCAGCGCGCCCTCGATCCGCCGCTTGCGATCGCTGCGCGACATGCCGCGGTAGCGCAGCGGCACGTCGATGTTGTCGTACAGGTTGAGATCGGCGATGAGGTTGAAGCTCTGGAAGATGAAGCCGATCTTCTCGTTGCGCAGGCGCGACCGGGCCTCGTCGCCCAGCCCCTTCACGTCGACCCCGTCGAGCTGGTAGCGGCCGGCGGAGAAGTCCTCGAGCAGGCCGGCGATGTTGAGGAACGTGGTCTTGCCGGAGCCGGATGGTCCGGTGACCGCCAGGAACTCGCCCTCGCGCACGTGGATGTCGAGCCCGCGCAGCGCGTGGGTCTGCACCATCTCGGTGCGATACACCTTGGACACGTCTTGCATGGTCAGCATGGCGGCAACTCCGGTTGATGGACGGTGTGCATGACTGTTGTCGGTCCGACGCGTGGCGGGTGGCGCTAGTCGCCGGCGATGCGGACGCGCTCGGCGTCGCCGAATGTGTCGACGCCGGACACCACGATGCGGTCTCCCGCCCGGGCGCCCGACAGGATCTCGACCGCGTCGAGGCTGGCGGCTCCCGTGCGGATCGGCCGCTTCTCGGCGACGCCGTCGGTGACGATGTACGCGGTGTGTCCGCCGCCGGCCTCGAGGAAGGGTCCGCGCTCCACCATGAGCACGTCCTCCTTGCGGTCGAGCAGGATGCGGGCGGTGAGGCGCTGGTTCTGGCGCAGCCCGTCGGGCTTCTTGCCGACGAACTCCAGGCGGCTGGCGACCTCGCCGTTGACCACCTCGGGCGAGACCGAGCGCACGCGGCCGGTGTACCGGGTCGTGCCCGCGCTGATCTCGGCCGGCATGCCGATCGCGAGGTCGCGCGCGAAGCTGTCGGGCACCTTGATCTCGAGCTCGAAGGCGGTGAGATCGACGACGCTCAGGACCGGCGCGTTGATCGCGACGTTGGCGCGCTGCGCGACCAGGAGCTGGCCGACCTGGCCGTCGACCGGCGAGCGGATGACGAGCGCGTCGACCTGGCGCTGCAGCTCGCGCACGATCTCGCGCTGGCGCTCGAGGCCCAGGCGCCTGGTGCGCAGGTCGAAGCCGAGCCCGCGGTCCGACAGCACGCGGTCCTTGCGCGCGTGGGCCAGCGCGATGTCGGCCTTCTTGAGGTTGTCCTCGGCGCGCAGCACCTCGATCTCGGGGATGGCGCCGGCCTCGTAGCCGCGGCGGAAGCGCTCCAGCTCGCGCGAAGCGGTCTGCCGGTCGATCTCGGCCTGGTCGATCATCTTCTTGGCGTTGGCGCGGCCCTGCTCCACCGTGAGGTCGGCGCGCCCGACCTCGGCCTCGAGGCTGGCCAGGGTGGCTTGCTCCTGGGTCAGCCGGCTCACCAGCTCGGGGCTGGTGATCTCGGCCAGCGGCTGGCCGCGCTTGGCCTGGTCCCCCGCCTGCACCTCGAGCTCCACGGTGCCTGCCGCCACCGCGTACAGCGTCGGGTTGTTGGCGGCGGTGACCCTGCCGTCGGCGGCGATGTCGCGCACGAGCGTGCCGCGCACGACCTGGGCGATGCGCACGCGCTCGCGATCGACCGAGCGCTCGCCCAGCCCCCACCGGCGCACGCCGACCACGATGGCGAGGAGCAGCGCGACCGCGACCGCGCCGCGCACCATCCAGCGCCGCGCCGGCCGCCTGGCCGCGCGGTCGAGGAGGACGTCCTGGTTCGAGGTATCGCGGATCATGGTGGGGGTGGCGACGAGCAAAGCACCTCCCGTGCCGATGCCAACCCACTGATCCGACTGGGATGATCGGCCCGTCGAGGGTGTCCGCGACGTCCGCCCGCCGTCCGCGCGGACAGAGTGGCGAGCCGCTACTCGGCGCGCGGCCGGTTCCAGCGCGAGGGCGAGCCCGCTCGCCTGCACTGGTGGACGGCGCGGAAACCCGAGTACGCCGAAGCCGCGGGGACCGGCGCGACGAGGGTCCAGCCAAGGACGACGGCTCCCGTCGACGAGCACTCGTCCTCGTTTCCGCGACTGCACTCGGAGGACTGGTGCTCGTACGCGAGGATCGGACCGACGAGCAGGAGAGCGGCCGCGACGGCATCGACAACCGGCCACGCGTAGCTGCTGGTGAAGCAGGTCGGCTGCAATGCACCGCTCGACACTCGCTCGTGCTCGACGGGCCGCACCCAGAGCCAGGAGCAGCCCGAGACGAGGCCCACCGTGAGGCCCACGAGCAGCGTGCGGAGGTTCGCCATCATCGCTCGTCCGACGAGGTGGACAGGATAGTCGGCCCGGCAAGTGGCCTGCAACGTCATCGAACCGGGGCGTCCGCCGTCCAGGCCACCGACGGCGCGCGGCCATTCTGCGCGCTCGCGCAGCGCGCGCGGAATGACTTCGTCATCGCGACGAGCGCATCAGGTATCGAGAACGAGGCGGTCGCCGGATGGAATGCGGCGTGCATTGCCGACGCGCGCATTGCGTGTGGTGTGAAAAATTCCAGACAAGGAGTGCCCCATGGATCGCCAACGGACGAGATCGAGATGGACGTCGCTGCTCATCGGTGTCGCTCTCGCACCGCTCTTGCTCGCCACCACGGCGCAGCAGAGCTCGGCCATCGAGGACGACGCGATGATCCTGAACTACCCCGGGACCTTCTGTTTCAACTACCAGGCCGCTCTCGCGCCGATCAATGCATCGCAGGTCTACAACCCGACGGGCGTGTCCAGGAAGGCATTCTGCCCCTTCGTCACCGACTTCTTCGCCGACACCGCGTGGATCAACTTCAGCGCGATCAACGGCGTGACCTGCGAGCTGCGCATCTCCGAGCTCAACGGCACCGGCTGGATGTACAACCCGACGGTCACGTATCACAACGCCGGCTACGACACGACCGCCTTCGACATCGAGTTCTTTGCTCCCGGCGGCGCGGCGCTGGAGTGCACGATGAACCCCTTCGCGTCGCTGGTCGAGTATCGCGTCTATCAGCGGTACTGGGACGTCGAGTAGGCACGGAGCCCGGCCGTGACGTCGAAGCTGTCCTGGATGGGGCGGGCGCTCCTGGTGTTCCTGCTGGGAGCCGCCGCGCTCCACGTCCTGACGCGTCTCTCGGCCCCGGAGCCCGCGCCGTCGGCGCCAGGGGCGCGCGGTGCGGACCGACATGGCGCGGCGGACGCGACCATGAGGGCGCGGGTCGACCTCCTCGAGCGACGGATGGCCCAGCTACCGACGTCGCGGCCGGGTCCCGGGCGTCCGCCCGCCACCGGCGCGGCGGACGCGGAGCGAGCGGACTCGAAGCGCGCGGCGGACGGACGCGTCGACGAGAACCACATGTCCGCCGAGGAAGAGACCGCCGTGCTGGGCAAGATGTACGAGGCCCAGCAGCGCGACCCCGCCTGGGCCGACGACCGCGAGGCTCATCTGCGATCGCTCCTGGCGGAGCGCCTTCCCCAGGCCGCGGCGAGCGACGTCTCGTGCCGCGCATCGATGTGCCGGATCGTCGTCGAGCACGCCGACGCCGCCGCCTCGTCGGCCTTCCGCAGCGAGTCCGGCGGCGTGCTCATCGGCGACTTCGCGGCCCTTCACCTCGGCGATCTGGGCCGACCCGATGGCCGCAACGCGACGGAGGTCCTCCTGTTCCGCGACCTGCCGCCCCGGGACGTGCGCCTGCGCCGCCGGTGAGGCGGGCTGGCGCCGGGCTTGCAAAGGCCAGCATCCCGTCCACCAGGCGCCGGGTGTCGACCACTCGATTTCGCGCCGCCCGAGAAAACCTGTAAGAAAGAGGGGCTCCCCGGCGACTAGATCGAGCAGGGCATGCCCACGTCTTCCCGGCCGGCGACCGTCGGATCGCTCCCTCCGGATGCCCATGACCCGGGACCGGCCGGCGATCGCGACGAGCTGTATCGCGAAGTCGTCGCCCGGTTCGGGGCATCCCTGGAGCGCGTCGCGCTCGCGTTCGAGCACGACCGCGAGCGGCGGCGAGACCTGCTCCAGGAGATCCATGTCGCGATCTGGCGCAGCCTGTCCGGCTTCGACGGCCGCTGCTCGCTGAAGACGTGGATCTATCGCGTCGCGCACAACGTCGCGGCCTCGCACGTGCTCCGCGATCGGCGCGATCGCTTGAAGCACAGCGCCGGCCTGGACGAGCTGGAATCGCTGCCCGCGGACGGACCGGATCCCGAGGGCGCGATGGGCGCGCGCCAGGCGCTCGACCGGATCGAAGCGCTGATTCGCCGGCTGGCGCCGCTCGATCGCCAGGTGATCGTCCTCTACCTCGAGGGCCTGCAGGGCGCGGAGATCGCCGACGTCACCGGCCTGTCGGCGGGCAACGTCGCCACCAGGGTACATCGCATCAAGGGCGTGCTGGCCCGCTGGACCGCGCAGGGAGACGACGATGCCTAGAGAAACCGCGGGGGACCGGTTCCAGCTGCTCTGGCAGGAACAGGAGCGGCAGCCGACCGAGCCCCCGGTCGACCCGGTCGCCGGCAAGGCGGCCTCGTTCCGGCGCACGATTCGCCGGCGCAACGTCCGCGAGTACGCCGCCGTCGCGATCGTCGTGGCGGTCGTCGGCGTGCGCGCCGCCCTCGCCGACACGATGCTGGTCCGTGTCGCGTGTGTGGCGACCATCGCGGGCGCGCTCTACGTCGCCTTCTACCTGCGCCGGCACGGCGCGTCGGAGCCGGCCGAGCTCGCCGCGTGCACGGCGGATCACCTGGAGCACCATCGCCGACAGCTCGAACGCCAGCGCGACCTGCTCGCCAGTGTCTGGCGCTGGTATCTGGGGCCGCTCGTCCCGGGCCTGGTGCTCTTTGCTGTCAGCATCCCGGTCGAGCACGTCAGGTTCGCGCGCCGCACGTCTCACGCCGCCGTCCGGCTCGCGCGCATCATCGCCCCGGATTCGCCCGAGCGCACGGTGCTCTGGATCGCGGCCGCGATCGTCCTGGCGACAGGCGCGGCCGTGTTCCTCGGCATCGCCAGGTTGAACCGGCTGGGTGCTCGCCGGCTGCAGCGAGAGATCGACGCATTGCTTCCTTCCCCACTCGAACGAGGGCGGTCATGACGAAGCGCTCCTGGCTCCAGCTCTGCATCGCGATCGTATGTCTCCTGGCCGCGTCGGAGGCGCGCGCCGGACGCCACCTGGAGGGGACCTGGCGCGGGACCCTCGGCGAGGGCGCCGGCAAGCTCCGGCTGGTGCTGACGCTGGCGCGATCCGGAGGCGACGCCTACAGCGGCGTCATCGACAGCATCGATCAGGGCGCGACCATCCCGATCGACAAGGTCTCCCTGCGCGCGAATCGACTGACCCTGGAGGTCGGGCGCGTCGGCGGCGCCTACGACGGCGTTCTCGGCCAGAACGACACGAGGCTGTCCGGCACGTGGAGGCAAGGGGGAGTCGCTCAGCCGCTCGCGTTCCAGAAGGACGGACCCGGAGCGCGGCCGCCGCCGGCCGAGCGCCGCCCTGCCGCGCAGCTCGGCGCTCCGCTCGATGTCGAGGTGCCCATCGCACCGACGGCGTTCCGGGCGGGCGGCAAGCAGCACCTGGTCTACGAGCTGCACATCACGAACCTCGGGGGCCAGGAGCTCACGCTGAAGCGGGTCGAGGCGCTGGTCGGGGGCCGCTCGCTGTCGCGTCGGGACGGTCTCGACCTCGCGGGCAGCGTGCTCCGCCCCGGCGTTCCGGACGCGGCGGGCTGGGCCCGGCTCCGCGTCGGTCCGGGGCTCCGCGCCGTGGTCTTCATGTGGATCACGCTCGACGGTGCGGCGGCGATTCCGGCAGGGCTGGACCACCGGATCGTCGTGACCGCCGGCGACGGCGCCGCCGAGACAAGCCTGCAGGCCGCTCGCATCGCGGTGCGGAGCGACGCGCTCGTCATCGGGCCTCCTCTGCGCGGGGGAGACTGGGTGGCGGCCAACGGGCCGTCGCACGGCTCGGGGCACCGGCGCGCGCTGATCCCGGTCGGCGGGCGGGCCGCGATCGCGCAGCGCTTCGCGATCGACTGGGTGCGGCTGCGGCCCGACGGCAGGACCTTCGCAGGCGACCAGGCCCGCAACCGGAGCTACCGCGCCTACGGGGCCGAGGCGCTGGCCGTCGCCGACGGCGTGGTCGTGGCGATCGTGGATGGGATCCCGGAGAACGTGCCGGGCCTGAATTCGCGCGCAGTGCCGATGACCCTCGACACGCTGCCGGGCAACCACGTCATCGTGGACATCGGGCGGGGTCGCTTCGCGCTCTACGCCCACCTGCAGCCGCGGAGTCTGCGGGTGAAGCGAGGCGATCGGGTTCGCCGCGGGCAGGTCCTCGGCCTGGTCGGCAACTCGGGCAACTCGACCGAGCCTCACCTTCACTTCCACGTGACCGATTCGCCATCTCCGCTCGGTTCGGAGGGCATCCCCTACCTGCTATCATCCTTCGACACCGGCGGAGGCAAGCCGGGCGCGCCGCGGCGAGCGCATCGGAACGAGCTGCCGCTCGAGAACGACGTCGTGACGTTCCGCGAGTGAGCGGTATCGCACCAGGAGAGTCCATGAGTCGTTCGATGAGTGTCCTCGTGCTCGCGGCCGCCTGCGCGCACCCGGCCGGGCCCGCCACGGCGCCCGCGCCGGCCGTGCCCCCGGCTCCCGCGGCCGCCGCCTCGCCCGCCGAGCGCGAGGTGATGCGCTTCGCGGGCAGCGTCGCGGTCCAGGGGACGAAGCTTCCCTTCGCCGTCGAGCTGGTGCCGGGCAAGGACGGCTATGCCGGCAAGATCCAGATACCCAGTCAGGGGGCCCGCGACCTGCCGCTCTCCGGCGTGGTCGTCTCGCGCGAGCGCATCGCCTTCGCGATCGCCCGGGTCGGCGCGAAGTGGTCGATCGCTCGCGACGCGAAGGGCGCGCCCGCGCACTGCAGCTTCGAGCAGGGGGGCGCCGCGCTGCCCTGCACGCTCGCTCCCATCGACGAGGCCACCGGGCGTTCGCCAGCCCGGCGCGCCCGCAGCAGCCCAGGCCGCCGTTCGACTACGACTCGATCGACGTCACGTACGACAACAGCGCCGGCGGCGTGAAGCTGGCGGGCACGCTCACCCTGCCCAGGGGCGACGGCCGCCATCCCGCCGTGCTGCTGGTCAGCGGCTCCGGGGTGCAGGACCGCGACGAGACCCTCTTCGGCCACAAGCCGTTCTGGGTGATCGCCGACCACCTCGCGCGCCACGGCATCGCCTGTCTCCGCGTCGACGATCGCGGCATCGGCGGCTCGAGCGGCGATCCGAAAACCGCGACGACCGACGACTTCGTCGGCGACGCGCTCGCCGGCGTCGCCTTCCTCGCGACCCAGCCGCGCATCGACCCCGCGCACATCGGCATCATCGGTCACAGCGAGGGCGGTCTCATCGGGCCGATCGCCGCCACGCGCAGCAAGCAGGTCGCGTTCGTGGTGATGCTGGCGGGACCCGGCGTCTCCGGCGCCGAGCTGGTGCCGCGCCAGCTCGAGCGCCTCCTGAAGGCCCGCGGCGCCGCCGAGAACGAGATCGCCGCCGACGTCGACAAGCAGCGCGCCATCATGAAGATCGTCGCGAGCCCGCGCGACGACGCGACCGCGCGCAAGGACGTCACCGCGGTGCTCGCGGGCCCGTCGGGCAAGCCCGCCCCCGAGCTCGCGCCGCAGCTCGACCGCCTGCTGTCGCCGTGGTACCGCAACTTCGCCAGGTACGATCCGCGCCCCACCCTCGCCAGGGTGAAGGTCCCCGTGCTCGCGCTCGACGGCGAGCTCGACGTCCAGGTCGACGCCGACCAGAACGTCGACGCGATCAAGAAGGCGCTCGCGCACAACCGCAAGGCAGAGGTCAAGCGCCTCCCGGGCCTCAACCACCTCTTCCAGCACGCCACCACCGGCGCGGTCGACGAGTACGGAACGATCGCGGAGACCATCGCGCCCGAGGTGCTCGACCTCATCACCGCGTGGATCCGCACGACCGCCGCGGCGCGATAGCCGAGCGCCTGCGGCATGGTGACGCGCTGTCCGCGGGGACGGATTTCCGGCTTCCGCGCAGTTGAGCCGCGGCGCCTCGCCTCGAGGCGCCGTCGGCTGCGGCCGCGCGACGCAGGCGGCGGCCCGGCGTCAGATTGACGCATCCGGATCGGGCGCCGCGACGCCCAGAGTGGCGAGCGTGTCTGCGTCCTCCTCGTCTCGCTCGATCGCGGCCCTCGCCCTCGCCCTCGCCGCCGCGATCGCGGCCCAGGCCTGCGCCCGCGAGCGGCCGTACCAGCGCGAGCGGCTCGCCTCGCCCGCCATGACCGTCCGCTTCGCCGAGGACGGCTACCCCGGCGAGTACCGGGCCAAGCTGGCCGAGAGCAAGACGGGAGGCGGGCTGCCCGGCGATGCGCCGGGCGGCGGATGCGGGTGCACGCAATAGCCCGGGACCGATTCACCTCTACCAAGGAGTCGATCGATGATCCGCGCCCTACCGCGCGCGCGTGCGCGCAGCCTCGCCCTCGTTCCCTTCATCGTCCTGTTCGGGCTCGCGCCCGCGTGCGGCGGCGACGACGACTCGCCCGCCGACGACGATGGCGGCGGCGATGGGCAGGGCGACGACCAGCAGGACGACGGCCCGGACGCGGGCGACGGCGGCATCGCCCCCACCTTGTTCGTCGCGCGCGAGGGCAGCCTGGCCTCGTTCGACCTGGCCAGCGGCGACGAGCGGCCCGGCACCGTCACCGACGTGACCGGCCCGGTCGACCTGCAGGCGCTGTCCGACGGGGTCGTCATGGTCAACCTGACCGGCCGCAGCGAGATCCTCGTGGTCGATGGGCGGACCATGCTGGAGGAGGCGCGGCTCCCATCGTCCGGCGCCGGCGGGACCCGGCCGGTTCACTCCTACCTCACGCCCAGCTACGACGGGGCGCAGTACTGGGTGGCGCTGAACGACGGCGACGACGACCCGGCCCACACCAGCGCCTGCCTGGTCGACGTGGCCGAGGGGAGCGACACCCGATTCCAGGTGGTCGGCGAGGTCCCGCTCGGGATCGGCCACCACAAGGCGACCTTCAGCACCACGCGCCCGCGCATGGTGGCGAGCAACATCAGCGACTGCGACAACGTCGTGTCGGTCTACGACTTCTCCGACCTCGGCGACATCCAGACCATCGCCACGCTGAACGGCGCCGACGCCGGCTTCGGCGCCGCCGATCCGGGAGACGGCGGCTTCGATCCCGCCTTCTGCGATCCGAGCTACGCGCGCGGGCTGCCGCCGGCGCCGCACGGCTGCGCCACCGCGCCGCTCTCGGGCAAGGCCTACTGCAACCTCACCAGCTCCGGCGACATGGTCGTGGTCGACCTCGACGCCGACCAGCCGGGCTTCACCCTGCTCGGGACCGCCGGCTCCGGCGGCGGCTACACGCTCGCTCACCCGGACGGCCGCCACGTCTACACCATGCAGGAATCCCCGCGCGAGGGGGACGGCGGCGTGGACTGCCAGGTCGGCGCCATCGCGGTCACCGACAGCATGACCGACGAGGTGGTGGCGAACCTGCCGCTCGGCTACACCGGGCCGGACTGCACCGATGTCCTGACCGGCACCGCGGCCGAGACCGCCAACGCCGGGCACGCCTTCTTCTCGCGGGACGGCGGGCTCCTGTTCGTGCCCAGCTCCGGCGGCTTCGAGGTCGAGGACGCGCGCGTCGATCAGCTCATGGTCATCGACGCGTCGGATCCGGCCGCGCCGGTCCAGCTCCCCTCGATCCAGGTCGGCGTCCACACCGACCACTCGGCCGCCGCGCTGTCGGGCGACGGCGCCAGCGTGTTCGTGGTCAACGCGATCGACGGCACCGTGTCGGTGGTCGACGTCGCATCGCTCGCGGTGACCGACACGCTCGCGGTCGGCGACGAGCCGCGCACC
>DATFRY010000523.1:0-8204 GCA_035262925.1 Kofleriaceae bacterium
CGGCGCCTCGCCGGAGTCGATCTTCCTGTTCGACACGCTCGAGCGGCTGCGCGACGCGGACGAGCGCCTGTGCGCCGGCGACGTGGACGGCGCCATGCGCCAGTACCGCGCCCGGCTGGCCGCCCAGCCCGACGACGAGTCGCTGCTGGTCGATCGCCTGCTCGCGGTCGGCGCGGCCCGCCGCGAGCTGTTCGACGAGTGCAGCGAGCTGGCGTCGCGCGCGCTGACCCGGTGGCCCGACTTCGCGCCCGGCCACGCCGCGCTGGCCAGCATCGCGGTGGCGCGCGGCGACGCCGCCGGCGCCGGGGCCCGCTACCACACGCTCAGCCAGGTGGCCGCCGCGGCGGGCGAGCGCGACTGGGCGGCGCTGGCCGCGCTGGTCGCCGCCCGCCTCCTCCGCCGTGTCGCACCGGCCGAGGCCAGCGGGCTCTACGAGCGCGTGCTCGAGCTCTCGCCCGGCCACCCCGAGGCGACGGGCGCGCTGGTCGACCGCCACGCCGAGGACGGGCGCTGGAGCGACCTGGTCGGACTCCTTCGCGCCCGCGCGGCCGCCACCGACGATCCGGTCAGGCGCGCGCGCGATCACGTGCATGCGGCCCAGGTCCTGTGCGGCGAGCTCGGCGATCCGGTGTCCGCGCTCGAGGAGGTGGAGATCGCGCGGCGCCTGGACCCGCTCAGCCCGGCCGCCCTCGAGGTGCTGGCCGACGTGCAGGTCGAGATCGGGCAGCCGTCGGCGGCGGCCGGCTCGCTCGAGCGCGCCGCCCTGCTGCACCAGGAGCGGCGCGACCGGCGCGGCCAGGTCCGCGCGCTCCTGCGGGCGGCGGGCCAGCTGGAGGGGCTCGGCGAGCTCGCCCGCGCCGAGACGCTCCACCGCGCGGTGCTCGAGCTGGTGCCGGGCGAGCCGGCGGCGCTGCGCGGGGCGGCGGCGGCCGCGGCCCGGCGCGGCGAGCACGCCGAGGCGGCGCGCCTCCTGCGCGCGCTCCTGGCCGTCACCTCGGTCAGCCCGACCGACGCCGCGCGCGACTCGCTGGAGCTCGCCCGCCACCTCATCGCGCTGGGCGAGGACGCCGGCGCCGCCCTCGAGCGCGCGGCGGCCAGCGGCGCCCCGCTGGTGGCGGCCGACGCCCACGAGGTCATGGCCGAGTGGGCCCGCCGCGAGGGGCGCAGCGACGAGGCGGTGGATCAGCTCGGCCGCGCCATCGAGGCGCTGTCGCGCGCGGCCCGCGAGGACGCCGCCGCGCCGGACGCGCTGCGCGGGCGCGCCGCCGAGCTCGCCATGACCCGGGCCGAGCTGCTGGGCCAGCTCGGCCAGCGCGAGGCCGCGCTGGTCGATCAGGAGCGCGCCTTCGCGCTCTCGAGCGAGGCCCACCCGATCCGGCTGCGCGCGGCCCGCGCGCTGGGCGCGGTGGCCCACGCCCGCGGCGACCGCGACGCCGAGCGCTACTGGCTGGGGGCGATGCTCGCCCACCCGAACCTCGACGGCGACCGCGCCGATCTCCTGGCCCGGCGCGCTCAGCTGGCATTCGAGGCCGGCCAGGACCTGCCGGGCGCGCTGCTCGACCTCGACCGCGCGCTCGAGGAGCCGCTGCCCCCGGCTCGCGCGGCGGCGGCGCTGCGCCTGCGCGCCGACGTGCTGGGCGCTCTCGGCGATCAGGCCGGCCGCGCCCGCTCGCTCGACCGCGCGCACGAGGCGGCCAATCACCCGCGCGAGCGGGCAGAGCTGTCCCTGGCCGCGGCCGAGGCGCTGCTCCACACCGGCGACGCCGCGACCGCGCTCGCCCGCGCGCGCACCGCGACCAGCGAGCTCGAGCCGGTCGAGGTCGGCGCCGCCCGGCCCGAGCCCATGCCCGAGCTGCGCCGCTCGTCCCTGCTCGCGCTCGGCGAGGCGGCCTGGCGGGCGCGCGACTGGGCCGAGATCGAGCGCGCCTACAGCGAGCTGGTGACCGAGCCGTCGCCCGATCGCGCCGAGCGCGCCTACCGGCTCGGCATGGCGCGCGAGGCGCTCGGCCAGCACGACGCCGCCGCGGCGGCCTACGAGCTGGTCATCGCCGAGCCCGGGGCCGCGGCCGAGCTGCGGGTCGCGACCTGGCGCTCGCTGGCCGCGCTCTACGAGCACACGGCAGAGCTCGGGCGCGCGGCGCTTGCCTACGAGTCGTTCGCCGGCGACGAGCGGGCCGACCTCGGCGAGGCGGCGCGCGCGGAGGCCTGGTACAAGGCCGGCGACCTCTACCGCAAGGCGGGCGGGCGCGAGCGCGACGCCGAGCGCTGCCTCGAGGCCGCGCTCCAGCTGGTCGGCGATCACATGCCGGCGCTCGACGTGCTCGAGCGGCTCAAGCGCGACGAGGGCGCGTTCGACCGGGTCGCGGTCATCCTCGGCCGCAAGATCGCCGCCACCGCGCGCCAGCCGGCCACACAGAAGTCGCTCCTCGTCCGGCTGGCGGCGCTGCACGAGGAGCGTCTGGGCCGGCTCGACGTGGCGCGCGAGAGCTACGCGCGCGCGCTCGCCATCGACCCGCACTACCGGCCGGCGCTGCGCTTCGCGGCCCGCGACGCGCGCGCGCTGGGCGATCTCGACACCGCGGTGCGCGCGACCGCGAGGCTGGCCTCCCAGCTGCCCGGCGAGGCCGAGCTGGGGGCCCAGACCGGCGAGGACCTGGCCGCGGAGCGGATCGCGGCCGCGCTCGACCTCGCCGAGCTGGCCCGGTCGAGCCCCACGCGCCCGCGCCTGGACGCGGCCATCGCGGCCGTGCGCCACGCGCTCGACGGGGCGCCGGGCGACGCGCGGCTGGCCGAGGCCCAGGCCCAGCTCGCGGACGCGCTCGCGGCCGTCCCGGGCATGACCGACGGGGCGACGCCCGCCGGCGGGACCGACGCGCACGCCGCCCTGGTCGCCCGGGCGCGCGCCGCGCTCGAGGCCGGGCTGCCCGAGTCGGCGCTGGCCGCGCTCGAGGCGGTCGATCGCGACTCCGCCTCGGATGCGCTGCTCGAGCTCCGCGCCCAGGTCGCCGACTCGCTGGGCGACGCGGCCAGCGCAGGCCGCGATCTGGAGGCGGTGCGCACCCGCGCGCTGGCCCGCGGCGACGCCTCGCTGGAGCTGCGCGCGACCCGGCGGCTGGCCGCGCTCGCCGCCCGCCAGCGCGACGCGAACGGCGACGCGCTCGCCCTCTACGAGCGCGTGCTGGCGCTCGACCCGGACGATCTGTCGGCGGCCGAGGCCTGCGCCGACATCTTTCACCGCCGCGGCGACGCCGATCGCACCGGCCCGGCGCTGCTTCGCGTGCTCGAGGTGGCGCGCCGGTCCGGGGCCGGACGTGCGCGCGAGGTGCGCGCCCTGCGCGAGCTGGCCTGGGCCGCCCGCCAGCGCGGCGACGTGGCGGCCGCGGCCAGCTACCTCGACCGGGCCTGCGCCCAGGATCCCATCTCGTTCGAGGCGCTGCGCGAGCGCGCCGACCTGGCCTCCGCGCAGGGCGACGCGCAGGGCGCCGCCCACTGCCTCGAGCGCCTGGTCGATCGCCTCGAGGAGGCGGAGCGCGCCGGCGAGCGGCCGGCAGGCCCGACTCCGCCGGTCGGCGAGGTCTGCCTGGAGCTGGCCGACCTCTACTACGATCACATCGGCGACACCGACCGCGCGCGCATCTCGATGCGGCGGGCCGCCGATCGCTTCGGGCGCGGGGCGCGCCGCGAAGCCACCTTGCGCCTCCTGGCCAGCGAGGCATCGTCGGCCGGCGACGCGGCGGCCGCGGCCGACGCGCTCGAGGCCATTCCCGGCGAGCGGCTGAGCCAGACCGATCGGCTGGCCCTGGCCAAGTGCTATCAGCGCCTCGGCCGCGATCAGCGCGCCATCGGCCTGCTCGAGGCCGCGCGGCGCGAGGGCAGCCTGTCCGACGAGGGCGCGCTCCTCCTGTTCGCGCTCCACCGCCACCGCAAGCAGAAGGTCGACCTGGCCGCGTCGCTGGAGCGGCGCGCGCGCGGGGTGCCGCGCAAGGTGGCCAGCGCCCGCCTGCGCGAGGCGCTCGACCTGTACAGCGACGCGCTGGGCGACGCGGCCGGCATCGCGCGCGTCGAGGCCGCGCTCGAGCAGCTCGAGCAGGACCAGCCCGACTTCGGCAGCGGCACCGAGCCGGGCACGCGCGCCCTGTCCTCGATCGGCGGCGCCGGCGGCGGCGAGGGCGAGGACCGGGGCGGGCCGCTCGCCGTCGAGCACGGGCTGGCCGAGGCGCGCGCGCACGAGGAGGCCGGGCAGCACACCGCGGCCGCGGCCCGCTACGAGGAGCTGTGGCTCGTCGCGCCCGACGACATGCGCCCGCTCGAGGCGCTCGAGCGGCTCTACCTCGCGCGCGGCGACGCCGACGCGGTCAGCGAGGTGCTCGGCCGCATGATCGTCGCCACCGAGGACCGGCTCCTGCGCGCCGCGCTGTGGTCGCGCCGCGCGCGGCTCTACCGCGATCTCCTGCACCGCGAGGGCGAGGCATACCGCTGCCTCAGGGAGGCGTTCGCCAACGACCCGGACTCGGGCGACATCGCCCACGCCCTGCGCTCGATCGCGATGGCGCGCGGCGAGTGGGGGCTGTCCGCCGAGCTCCTCTACCGCGAGATCGCGGCCGCCGGTGCCGCGGGGGCCGCGACCGCCGCCGCCTCGAGCGACGGCGACGCCGGCCAGGAGGTGGCCGCGCTCTACAACGAGCTCGGCCTCGTCTTCGATCAGAAGCTGGGCGACGCCGAGCAGGCCCAGCGCTGCTACGAGCACGCCCTCGGCCTCGATCCGGCCATCCCGGCCGCGCCCAAGCCGCTCGCCCGGCTCTACGAGCTGGCCGGCCGCGACGCCGACGCCGCGGCGATGTACGAGAACGCCGCGACCCACGCCACCGCCGAGGTCGAGCGCGGCACCCTGCTCCGCCGCGCCGCCGGCTGCGCCGAGCGCGCCGGCCGCCCCGACGACGCCGGGCGCCTGCTCGCCCTGGCCAGCCGCCTGGCCAGCGACGCCCCGCCGGGCGCCGACGACCTCGACGCGGCGCCGACCGCGCCGGTCCCGGCGCCGCCGCCCGCGGCCCGCGTGGGCGAGCTCGAGGCCCAGCTCGCCCTCACCACCGATCCGGTGCTGCGCGGCGATCTCCGCCGCCAGATCATCGAGGTCGCCTCCGCCGGCGGAGACACCGGCGCGGTCGAGCGCCACGCGGCGGCGCTCATGGCCGAGAACCAGGCCGACCTGTCCGCCTACCTGGCGCTCAAGAGCCAGGCGGCAGCGCGCGGCAACTGGAAGGCGCTGGCCGGCCTCCTGCAGGCGCGCGCCGCCGCGCTCGACACGGCCGAGCGGGCCGAGCTCCTGTGCGAGCTCGGCCGCCTGTTCGACAAGGAGCTGGCCGATCCGGCCGCGGCGGTCGCCGCCTACGAGCGCGTGCTGGAGGCGGTGCCCGACCATCCGGCCGCCCTCGAGGCGCTGGCCGACATCGCCTACGTGCGCGGCGACTGGCTGCGCGCGCGCGACCTCTACGCGCGGCTCGATCCGTCGGCCACCTCGCTCCCGCCCGACGTCTACCACTACCGGTGCGGCGAGATCGCCGAGGTGCTCGGCCGCGACGACGAGGCCTGCGCCGCCTTCGCCGAGTCGGTGCGCCACTACGGCGGCAGCCGCCAGGCGCTGACCGCGCTCGCCCGCACCGCGCTGCGCGCCGGCGAGCTGCCGCGCGCCATCGAGGCCTCGCGCGCGCTGCTCGACCTCATCCCGCCCGACGACGTGCGCGCCGTGCGGGCAGCCCGCCTGCAGCTTGCCGAGCTGTGCGGGCGCTCCGGCGACCGCGAGTCGGCCATCGCCTACTACGAGCACGTCCTGGCCGACGAGCCCAAGTCGATCACCGCGCTGTCGAGCCTGCTCGCCCTCTACTCCGAGGCGGGCGACTACCCGTCGTCCGCGCGCGTGCTGCGCTCGCTCATCGCGCTCACCCCGGCCCCGGCCCAGCGCGCCGAGCTGCTCTACCGGCTGGGCGAGCTGTGCCGGCGCGGGCTGGGCGACGCCGATCTGGCCGCCGACTCCTATCTCAAGGCGATCGATCTCGACCCCGACCACCTGCCGACCCTGCGCCGCCTGCTCGACTACTACTGGCTGGCCGGCGACCACAAGAACCTGCTCGACGTCGCCATCGACCTCGACCGGCGCGGCGCGCTCATGGACCGCGTGATGGACGCCGACGCGCTGGCCGGCGCCATGCTGGTCGCCGTGCTGGGCGGCGCCCGCGAGCTGGCCACCCGCACGGCAGACTTCTTCGGCGCCTCGCTGGCCAACGCCATGGCCAGCGCGCTGGTCGAGGCATCGGCGCGCGGGGCCGGGATGCCGGCCCGCGACCTGGTCGCCGCCGCCCTCGCCCTCGCCGCCCGCGCCGGCATCGCGCCGCCCCAGCTGGGCGCCGAGCTGCGCCGCTGCGCCGGCGACGACCCGCGCGCCGCCTCGCTCCTCGCGGCCTGGGCCGCCGCCCGCTCCTGAGCGGGCGCCGTCGCGCGCCTGACCCGCCCTTCTCGGGGCGGCACGGGCGTCTGCTTGACGGCAATGTCATGGTGATTACGTTCACGCTCACCATGAGAATCGACCGGTTGACGCTCAAGGCGCAGGACGCGGTGGCCCAGGCCCGCGAGATCGCGGCCTCGAAGCGCCACGCAGAGGTGCAGCCGGAGCACCTCCTGGCGGCCCTCCTGGTCCAGGAAGACGGTCTCGTCCCCCGCCTCCTCGCCCGCATCGGCGCGGACACCGCGCCGGTGACCCAGGAGCTGGATCGGGCGTTCAGCGCCATGCCGGCGGTTCAGGGCTCGACCCTGGACATCGGAGTGTCGCGGGGCCTCAAGGGATTGTGGGAAGCGGCCGCTAGAGAAGCTGACCAGTTCAAGGACGACTACATCTCGACCGAGCACTTCCTGCTCGCCATGCTGCGCGGCGGCCACGGCGCCACCGGCGCGGCGCTCAAGGCGGCCGGGGTGAGCCACGACGCCGTCATGAAGGCGCTCGGCGAGGTGCGCGGCAGCCAGCGCGTGACCGATCCGGATCCCGAGGGCAAGTACGAGGCGCTGGAGCGCTACACGCGCGACCTGACGCGGCTCGCCCGCCAGGGCAAGCTCGACCCGGTGATCGGGCGCGACGAGGAGATCCGCCGCTCGATGCAGATCCTCAGCCGCCGCACCAAGAACAACCCGGTCTTGATCGGCGAGGCCGGCGTGGGCAAGACCGCCATCGTCGAGGGCATCGCGCGCCGCGTGGCCGAGGGGGACTGCCCCGAGTCGCTGGCCGACAAGCGCATCCTCGACCTCGATCTCGGCGCGCTCATCGCCGGCACCAAGTACCGCGGCGAGTTCGAGGACCGGCTCAAGGCGGTCCTCAAGGAGATCGCTGCCAGCGAGGGCCGCGTGGTGCTGTTCATCGACGAGCTCCACACCATGGTCGGTGCCGGCGCGGCCGAGGGCGCGGTCGACGCGGCAAATCTATTGAAGCCGGCGCTGGCCCGCGGCGAGCTGCGCTGCATCGGCGCCACCACGCTCGACGAGTTCCGCAAGCACATCGAGAAGGACAAGGCGCTCGAGCGCCGCTTCCAGCCGGTGTTCGTGGGCGAGCCGTCTGTCGAGGACACCATCGCCATCCTGCGCGGCCTCAAGGAGCGCTACGAGGTGCACCACGGCATCCGCATCCAGGACCCGGCGCTGGTCGCGGCCGCGCGCCTGTCGACCCGCTACATCAGCGGGCGCCAGCTGCCCGACAAGGCCATCGACCTGGTCGACGAGGCGGCCTCGCGCCTGAAGATGGAGATCGAGTCGGTGCCGACGCCGATCGATCAGATCAACCGGCGGGTCGCCACCCTCGAGGTGGAGCGCGCCGCGCTCGACAAGGAGAAGGACCGCCGCTCGCGCCAGCGCCTGCCCGAGGTGGAGCGCGAGATCGCGGACCTGCGCGAGAAGGCGGCCGCGCTGACCGCGCAGTGGCAGAAGGAGCGCGAGCTCATCGAGCGGCTGCGCAAGACCCAGGCAGCGCTCGAGGAGGCGCGCGGCGAGGCCGAGCGCCTGCAGCGCGCGGGCGACTTCGCGCGCGCCTCGGAGCTGCGCTTCGGCCGCATCCCCGAGCACGAGAAGAGGATCGCCGGCGACAAGGCGGCGCTCGACCAGATCCAGGGCCAGGGCGGGTTCCTGCGCGAGGAGGTGACCGAGGACGACATCGCCGGCGTGGTCGC
>DATFRY010000524.1:0-10500 GCA_035262925.1 Kofleriaceae bacterium
GCCCAGCGCCAGCGATAGCCCGGCGATGAGGTCGCTCACCGCCGGATGACTGCGCCAGCGCTTGACGCTGGCCTCGTCGCGCTCGCTCATGATGTCCTCATCGCGTGTGTCGGCCGGCGCGGCCGCCATCGCAGCTCATTCCGGCGCATCAGAAGTCTCCACCCGCGCCGCCTCCACCGAAGCCTCCACCGCCGCCGCCGAATCCGCCGAACCCGCCGCCGCCGCCGAAGCCACCGCCGCCACCACCTCCGCCGCCCCAGCCACCGCCGCCCCAGCCGCCGCCGCGTCCACCGCTGAGGATGTTGCCCAGCACGGCGCCGAGGAAGAAGCCACCCCAGCCGCCGAGCCCACCGCCGCCGCCGCCGCGATACCCGCCCCGCCCACCGCGCCCGCCGCGCCCGGCTCCTGCCAGCCCGACCAGCAGGAAGACCAGCAGCAGCAGCCCGAGCACCGAGCCGGTGCATCCGCGATCGCGGCCGCGGGTCGGCGGAGGCATGTCCGCGGCGCCGGTCAGCGTGACGTCGTGCTCGGTCGCCGCCGCCTGCGCCAGACGCATGCTGATGAGAGCCAGCCCGTTCGAGTAATCGTTCTGCTTGAGCAGCGGACGGGCCTCGTCGCGGATCGCGCCGACCTTGCCGTCGGGCAGGTAGGGCTCGGCACCGTAGCCGGTGGCGATGAAGATCTTGCGGTCGGCGACCGACAGCGCCACCACGAGCCCCTCGTCGCGCCCGTTCTTCTCGCGCACTCCCCACTGCTCGCCGATGCGCACCGCCAGCTGGTCGATGGTCTCGTCGACCAGACGCGGCACCGTGACCACCACGATCGGGACGCGCGCCTTCTGCCACAGCTCGGTGGCGAGCGCCTCCATGGCGGCCTTGCGCTGCGCGTCGATCACGCCCGCGCCGTCGTAGACCGCCGTCGTGCCGCGCGCTGGGATCGGCGTCTCGGCCGACGCCGCCGCCGGCCACAGGGCTAGCATCAGCAGGACACAAGCTACACGTCCGACGCGGCGAGTGCGCAACTCGAACCTCAACGTGGTGGTGGCCCGCCCCGATGGCAAGGCGCTTCTGGCGATATGGAGTTCACCGAGCTCGCCGGCCCGGCCAGCCCATCCCGCCTCGCCGGCCTGGCCACCCTCGCGCGGAGGCGCGCTCACGGCCCGGCTCACCGGCGCTTGCGCGACTTCTTGCGCGCCTGCTTCTCGGCCTTGCGCTTGGTCTTCTTGCGGGCCCGGTCGCTGGCGCGCGCCACCGGAGGCGGCGCGCCGCGCGTGCCCGGCATCGTGTAGCCCGGTGGAAGCCCCGGGACCTGCATCTGCATGCCCGGCATCATCATGCCTCCGCCGCCGGCCCCCGCGCCTGCCGCCGCCATGCCGGGCGGCATCCCGCCCCCGCCGCCGCCCATGATGGCGCCGAGGTCGAGGCCGGCCAGCTTCTTCATCTGGCTGAACTGCTTGAAGCCGGGCAGCTTGCCGAGCAGGCCGGTCGACGCGCCCAGCTGCACCATCATCTGGCGCATGGCGCCGAACTTCTGCAGCAGCTCCTTGACGTCGTCCTCGCTGCGCCCGCAGCCGCTGGCGATGCGCTTGACCCGGCGGGGCTCGTAGTCGGCCCGGCGGCGCTTGCCCTTCTTGCCCGCCTGCGACACCACGTCTTCCCACGAGGTCGCGACGAACACCGTCGGGTTGCGCCGCTCCTCCGCCGTCATCGAGCTGATCATCGCCTCGATCTTGGTCAGCTCGCGGTCGTCGAGGTTGACCTCCGCGGGCAGCCCGCCGGGGAAGAAGGGCAGCTTGTCGAACAGGTCCTTGAGCGAGCCCATCTTCTGGATGAGCCGGATCTGCTCGAGGAAGTCCTGCATGTCGAACTTCCCCTTGAGCATGCGGACGGCGTCCTCTTCCGCCTTCTCCGCATCCACCACCTGCTCGAAGTCCTTGACCAGGCCGACGATGTCGCCCATCCCGAGGATGCGCGACGCGATGCCGTCGGGGCGGAACTCCTCCAGCCGGTCCAGCGACTCGCCCATGCCGACGAACTTGATCGGCTTGCCGGTCACCTCCTTGACCGACAGCGCCGCGCCGCCGCGCGCGTCGCCGTCCATCTTGGTCAGGATGACGCCGTCGAGGTTGAGGCGCTTGTTGAACGCCTCCGCGGTGCGCACCGCGTCCTGGCCGGTCATGGCGTCGAGCACGAGGAAGATGTTGGCCGGGTGGGTGGCCTTGTCGATGTCCTCGAGCTCCTGCATGAGCGGCTCGTCGATGGCGAGCCGGCCCGCGGTGTCGAAGATGACCACGTCGCGCCCGAGCTGGGCCGCGCGGTCGACCGACTGCTGGCAGATGTCGACCGGATCCGATCCGTCGATGGAGAAGACCGGGACGCCGAGCTGCCCGCCCAGCGTCTTCAGCTGGTCGACTGCCGCCGGCCGGTACACGTCGGCCGCGACCAGGAGCGGCTTCTTGCCGTGCTTGCTCTCGAGGTAGCGGGCCAGCTTGCCGACGGTGGTCGTCTTGCCCGAGCCCTGCAGGCCGACCATCATGATGCCGGTCGCGCCCTTCTTGGCCCAGCGCAGGTCGGTCTCGACCGGGCCCATCATCCTGGTGAGCTCGTCCTGGCAGATCGCGATGAACGCCTGCTCGGGAGTGATCTTGCGCGCGCCCAGCTCGGTCGACTTCGCGCGCAGCTGCACCTCCTCGCCGCGCGCGCCGTCCTTGACCCGGTCGAGGAAGCGCTTGACCACCTTGAACTCGACGTCGGCCTCGAGCAGGCTCATGCGCACGTCGCGCAGGGCGTCGTCGATGACGTCGTCGGACAGCTCGGCGACGCCCGTCAGCTTCTGCTTGGCGGCGCGAAAGCCCTTGCTCAGGGTCTCGAACATGCGGACGTAGCCTATACCACGCGCACGGCCATAGATCAGCGCCGCCCCAGCGCTTCCCCGGTCATCGGAACGAACAGGACGCCGGCCACGACCTCCTCGCGCAGCGCGCCGCTCTCGTCCCGGGTAACGACGCGGAGTTCCTGAAAGTCTTCGCCGACCGGGATGACCATGCGGCCTCCTCGGGCCAGCTGGTCGACGAGCGGCTGCGGCGATCTCGAGCACGCGCTCGCCGCGCTCGATCCGGCCAGCTCGGTCATGAGCGCGACGATGGCCGGCTGGCTGATGGTCTGGCGGTGGCCGATCTGCGGCGTGCGCGGTCCTCGTAGGCCTGCGCCCGCACGTCGGCCGCCACCAGCTCGTGGCGCGGCACCGCGCGCATGGCGGCGAGCACGGCCGGGTCGCGCGCGCCGCGCGCGTCGATCTGCTGGCGCACCATGGCCTCGCGCGCCGCGGCGTGTGCGCCTCCCTGGGGCGCATCGCGCCCTGCCGGCTCCGAGGGCGTGCAGGCGCCGCCGGCCATCGGCCAGGCCGGCGCGATCAGAACTGCCCCTGGAGCCGAGATCGACACATCCTCTATACACCCAATGATGAGCGGCAGGCCCTCGCGCCCCCTGAAGTGGAACCCTCCGGTCGCGGCAGCAGCGGCAGCGGCCGCGGCCGCTGCGCTGGTCGCGGGGCTGGTCGCGGCGCCGCGCCCGGCCGCGGCCGGCAACGAGGCCGCCGGCCTCATCTGCCAGGGCGTCGAGCCCGGCGTCATCGACATCGACGCGGCGCTCGACGACTGGCGCGGGTTCGCGGCGCTCGGGCGGGGCGAGCGCAGCGCCGACGCCTCCTTCGATGTGCGCTGCGCCTTCGACCAGGACGACCTCTTCATCGCGGTGCGCGTGCGCGACGAGCGGCTGATCCGCTCCGCGCGCGGCGGGCCCGACGCGCGCGGCGAGGACGCGCTGCACATCTCTCTCCGCGCCCAGGCCGCGGGCGCCTGGACCATGCTGTTCGCGCCCGGCACGCGCGGCTTCCCGTCGCGCCGCGCGGGCGGGGAGGGCGCGCGCGCCGACGACTCGCTGCTCGACGACGGCTGGCAGCTCGAGCTCGCGGTGCCGCTCCGGCGCATCCCCGGCTGGGGCCCGTCGACGCCGCTGGTCCTCGCCGACCTGTGGTACGCGGACGTCGACCGGGCCGGCGGCGCCGTCGAGGGGCAGCCGCGCCTTCGCGGCGCGCTCGAGTTCTCGACCCACCTGCCGGCGCTGCGCGGCTTTCTGTCGGCCGCCGGCCTGCGCGCGCGCGATCTGCGGCTCGACCAGCTGGCCGACGTCGACGGCATGCCGGGCACCGAGCGGGTGGTGGCGGGCGGGCGCTACCTGGGCGTGCTCAGCGACTCGTTCGCCTTCATCCAGCTGCCGCTCGCCTCGCCCGGCGACCTCCTGCGGGTCGAGCTGGTCGACTTCGACGGCGACGGCCGCTCGTCGGTGCTCGCCCACTACCGCCAGCTGGGCGGCGGCGGCAGCCGCGAGGTGGTGACCGTGTGGCGCGTGACTCCGGGCGGCCAGCTGGAGCGCGCGCTCGCGGTCGACGTCGCCCTCGAGCTGGGCGGCCGCAGGCTCACCAACCGGTGGTCGCTGGTGCCAGCCGAGACGAGGCGCGCAGGCGGGAAGCGCGCGCGGCCGGCGAGGCGCGAGCGGCGCGAGCGGCGAGGCGGCCCGCCCGGCGCCGCCCGCGGGCTCGACATCCTCGTCGAGGTGGCGCCGGAGGACAGCGTCGGCTGGGACGCGGCCAGCTTCGCGCGGGTCACGCCGTCGCCCGACGCGCGCCCGATCCTCACGCCGTGGTCGGGCCGCAGCGCGGTGGTCTACTACTTCGACGGCGAGGAGCCGCTCGAGGCGCCGGCCCGCCCCGCGCCCGCGCGCCCGCACGCGGCCCGGCCCGCGCGCTGAGCCGTCACTCGCCCCACGTCTTCGCGGCCGCGTCGGGGAAGTCGGGCGTCTGCGGCCGGATCACGCAGAAGTCGTGGCCGCTCGGGGCGCGCATGACCCACCAGGTGTGGATCTTGTACTTCCGCACCGCGCCCAGCTTCTCCAGCCGCGCCACCTCGGCCTCGACGTCGTCGGTCTCGATGTCGACGTGGTACTCGGCCTCGCCCGGCACGCTCTGCACCAGCACGCGCGGCCCGGCGCCACCCTCGAGCACCGTGTAGCGATCGTCGTCCTTCACCGGCTCGAGCCCGAGCGCCGCGCTCCAGAACGCGATGCTCTTCTCGTACGCGCCTTCGTTGCAGTCGATGAGGATCTGTGTGAGCCGGCTGCGATGCACGGGGGCCTCCTTGACCTCGAGCGTGAGCTCGACGTCTCGATGGTGGTCGACCGAGACTAACCTGTCAATCGCGTTTTGCGGGTTAGTCAGGTCCGGCCGGCCGGGAGGCGATCCCCGACGCCGCTCACACCGCCGCCGACGCCGCGGCCCGGCCCTCCTTCCACAGATCGTGCTCGATGGCGGCCAGCAGCGGAGCCAGGCTCGATCGATCGAGCGCCGACAGCGGGATCGCGCCGATGGTGGCGGCCCGCCGCTCCGCATCGTCCGCCATCAGGCGGTCGGTCTTGTTGCCGGCCAGCAGGCGCGGCTTGGTGGCCAGATCGAGGTCGGCCAGGATGGACGACACCGCCGACACCTGCTGCTCGTGATCGTCGTCGCTCAGGTCGACGACCTGGACCAGGAGGTCGGCGTCGGCCAGCTCCTCGAGGGTGGCGCGGAAGGCGGCCACCAGATCGGCGGGCAGGTCGCGGATGAAGCCGACCGTGTCGGTCAGCACCACCTCGCGCTCGCGCGGGAAGCGCAGCCGCCGGCTGATCGGGTCGAGGGTGGCGAACAGCTTGTCCGCGGCCAGCGCGTTGCCGTCGGTGAGCGCGTTGAGCAGGGTCGACTTGCCGGCGTTGGTGTAGCCCACGATGGCGACGATCGGCACCGCCCGCTCGCCGCGCCGCTGGCGCCGCAGCCGCCGCCCGGCGGCGACGCCGATCTGCCGCTTCTCGAGCAGGCGGATGCGCTCGCGGGCCTGCCGGCGGCCGAGCTCGAGCTTGGTCTCGCCGGGGCCGCGCCCGCCGATGCCGCCGGTCAGGCGCGACATCATGGTGTTCTTCTCGACCAGGCGGGGCAGCGCGTACTTGAGCTGGGCCAGCTCGACCTGCAGCTTGCCGTCGCGGCTGGTCGCGTGCTGGGCGAAGATGTCGAGGATGAGCATCGTGCGGTCGAGGATCTTGAGCTCGGTGAAGTCGCTGACCGCGCGCGCCTGGCTGGGCGTCAGGTCCTGATCGAAGATCACGGTGTCGGCGCCGAGCTGCATCGCGCGCATGAGGATGTGCTGCAGCTTGCCGCGCCCGACCAGGAAGCGCGGATCCGCCTCGGGCCGGCGCTGGACGACGACGTCGAGCGCGTCCACCGCGGCCGTGCGGCACAGCTCGCGCAGCTCGGCGATGCGAGCCTCGCCGTCGCCGGCCCCGCCCAGCGCCACGTGCACGAGCAGGGCGCGGGCGGCGGTCGGCCCCGTCGCCCCGTTGGCGCGCGAGCGGCGGGCGAACTCCGCCTCCAGCGACGACATGAGCTCGGCCACGTCGAGGTCGAGCTGGTGCGCCGGCTGCGGCTCCAGCTCGAGCCACAGCTTGCCCTCCGGGTTGTCGGGCAGCGGGTGGCCGATGAAGACGCGCCCCGGCCGCCCGCCCTGATCGACGGCGATGGCGGCGACCAGATCGAGGCGCAGGAGGGTGAGGTCGGTGAGGTCGTCCTGGGTCAGCGGCTCGCCGCGCAGGTGCGTGTGGACCAGCCGCAGCCCGCGGAAGCGGCCCTTGCCGCCGCGCAGTCGCCCGACGTCGGGCAGCATCAGCTGCGACGCGTCGCCGACCACGACGTGCTCGATGGCGCCGCGGCGGTCGATGAGCACGCCGATCTGACGGTGAAGCTCCGCCGAAACCTCGCACAGAAAACCGGCCAGCTCGTGCGACACCACCTCGCGCGGCGGTACTCGCCGGCGGTAGATGCGCTCCAGTGCCTTGATCTGACTCGGCTTGAGTCCTTTCGTATTTCCGGTCAACTCCTCGGGCATTTGTATGGAACACCTCGTCTGGGATGGTGCTGGTTGGCGCGACAATAACTCCCTCTTGCGAGCGGCTCTCCGATAATAATCACCGCGTGCCGCGCCGATTCGCCGCGCTCGTGGTTCATGTGCAGCCGGAGGCGCTCGGCGAGCTCGTCGAGCTGCTGTCGGGCCCCGAGCTTCGAGTCGACACGGCGCGCTCCGCCACCGAGGCCCACCACAAGATCTCGACCGGCTCCTATAGCATCCTCATCTCCGGGCACAAGCCTCCGCTGCTCGACGGCGCGCGCCTGCTCGAGGAGGCGCTGCGCCACCAGCCCGACGCCTTCCGCATCCTCATCGCGAGCTACGCCAGCGACGCGGTCGACCTCGAGCGCCGGGCCAGCGCCACGGCGGCGTCGCCCATCGTGCGCTTCGTGGGCAAGCCGGGCGAGCGCAGCCGCCTGGCCGCGGTGGTGAGCGAGGGCCTCAAGCTCCTGCGCCTGGTCGCCGAGCAGCGCGAGCTGGTCACCAAGCTGTCGTCGGAGCACGAGCGGCTGCAGCGGCGCGAGAAGCTGCTCGACGTGGTGGTGCGCGAGCGCACCAAGGAGCTCGAGGAGTCGTACCAGAAGCTCAAGGCGGCCAACCGGCAGGCGCTGTTCGGGCTGGCCGAGGCGATCGAGGCCAAGGATCCGTACACCAACGGCCACTGCGGCCGCGTGGCCGCCTACTCGCTGGTCCTGGCCCAGGAGTGCGGCTACCCGGCCGAGGGCCTCGAGACGCTCGAGTTCGGCGCGTTCCTGCACGACATCGGCAAGATCGGCATCCGCGACAGCGTGCTGCTCAAGCCCGGCCCGCTCGACGAGGAGGAGTGGGCGCACATGCGCAGCCACCCGGCCAAGGGGGCGGAGATCGCCGCGCAGATCGACATGCTCAAGCCGATGATGGCCGCGGTGCGCAACCACCACGAGCGCTGGGACGGGTCCGGCTACCCCGACGGCATGAAGTCGGAGGCCATCCCGCTGCCCGCGCGCATCGTCGCCATCGCCGACGCCTACGACGCGATGGCCACCGACCGGCCCTACAAGCACGCGCTGCCGCTCGAGGACTGCGAGGCGCTCCTGCGCAGGAACGCCGGCACCATGTACGACCCGGAGCTGGTCGAGATGTTCTGCCGCCACCACCTGGGCGCCCTCTACCGCGACGACTACGACGGCGGCTACCCGGGCGCCGACCTGGCCGAGGCGGACACGGTGGCCGACGACATCGCCTCGGCGCACGGCGCCCCCTCGGCGCTGCACGCCGACGCGGCCAAGTAATGTGAAATCGTTTACAGGCGCGCGGCCGCGCGAACCGCGGCCGTCCGAACTGCGCCTCAGTCGTCGGAGGAAACCGCGCTCTCGACCGCGGCCGCCTGCTCGGCGTCGTCGAGCAGGGTGAGCGCGATGGCCATCGCCTTCTTGGCCCGCGCCACGGTCGCCTCGTCGGCGCGGATCTTCTGGAACGCGCGCAGCACCTGCTCCTGGTAGCCAGCGTTCTGCCGCTCGAGCTCCTCGCCCTCCTGGCGCAGGGCGGCGATGCGCGCGTCCCGCTCGTTCAGGACCGCGTTCAGCGACGCGATGTTCTCCTCGCGCGCGCGCAGCGTGGCCTGGGCGCGCGACAGGTCCTCGGTGCGCTCGCGCAGGTCCTGCTCGAGGCCGGCCCGCCGCGACTCCAGATCGCGGCGGACCTCTCCGTGCTCGCGCTCCATCGCGCTCTGGGCCGACTCGTGGCGATCGCGCAGCTCGGCCTCGGCCCGCGCCCGCTCCTCGCCGGCGTCGGCCAGCTCGCGCGCGCGGCGCTCCTCGGCCGCGGCCGCCTCCGAGGCGCGGCGCCTCTCCGCCTCCGACACCTCGCTGGCCCTGCGCGCCTCGGCCGACTGCAGGGCCTGCCGGTGCTCGTCCTCGGCGCGCGCCAGCTGCTCGCGGTGGCGCTCCTCCATGGCCTGCAGGCCTTCCCGGTTCTGCCGGGTCAGGGTCTCCACCTCGCCGGCGTGGTCCTGGCGCAGCGAATTCAGCTCCGCCGCGTACTCGCGCCGCACGCCCTCCATGTCGTCCTGCAGGCGCCGGCGCTGCTCGGCCAGCTCCAGCTGCAGGCGCTCCTCGGCCCCGCGCTGCGCCGCGGTCAGCTCCTCCTGGCGGCGCACCTCGGCCAGCGCGAGCGCCGCGCCGAACCCGCGGTCCTTCTCGGCCGAGGTCTCCTCGTACGCCTCCTTGAGCGAGCGCAGGTCGCCGCCGTGCTTCTCGCGCAGCATCTCTTCGGCGCGGGCGCGCTCCCCGTCCATCTCCTGCTTGAGCTGATCGATCTCGGACCCGTGCTTGCGGACCAGCGACTCGCGCTCCTCGCGCCACTGAGCGCGCTCGCGCTCGAGCAGGCGGGAGAGCTGGTCCGCGTCGGCGCGCAGCGAGGTCAGGTTGTCGGTCTGGCGCCGCAGCTGCTCCGACAGGCTCTTGCGCTCGCCGCGCAGCCCGGCCAGCTCCTCGTTGGCGCCGAGCAGGCTCTGCTCGAGCTCGAGGTTCTTGGCGTCCAGGTCCGAGCGGATCCGATCGAGCTCGCGCGTCTTCTCCTTGGCGGCCAGCACCTGGCCGTCCTTGCCGTCGAGCTGGTCGTTGAGGTCGAGGATCAACTTCTCCTTCTTGTTGATGACCTCGCGCAGGTTGAGGAACTCTCGCTCGCGCGAGAACGGGGTGCCGCCGGCGGGCGCCTCCCTCCTGGCCTGCTCCAGCTCCTCCCGCAGCCGCTCCACCTCCCGCTCGAGCTCGGCCGCTCGCAGCTGATGGTGGCGCTCGTCGCCGCCCAGCTGCTCCTCCGCGGCGAGGCTGGCCACCTGGTCGAGGCCCAGATCGAGGTCGGCGACCGGCGCCGACGGCTCGATCCCGCCCTCATCCTCGGGCACCGACTCCCCCTCGTGCGCGGCGGCCATCGGGGCGACCGGCTCGGCGACATCGAGCTGCCCGGCGGAGTCGAACACCAGCGGGAACGGCGAGATCACCGCGGTGCGGTCGGCCTCGAACTCGCCCATGTCGGACAGGTCCGGCCCCTCGAAGCCGGGATCGACGTCGGGTGAGGTGGGCGCGGCCTGCGGCGCGCTCTCTCTGCGCTCGGCGCGCCGGTCCCGCGCCCGCCCGGTGCCGGTCGCGTGGACGGGCGCCATCGGCACCGGCGCGTCGTTGCCTGCGTGCATCGGCTCGCTGAACTCGAAGGAGCCGTCGTCGTCCTCGTCGGCGCCGAGCTCGCGCGGGTCGAACTCCACGCCGCCCTCGTGCGCGATCTGCTCCGGCACCGCGCTCCTGCCGTCGTCGCCGTCGTCGTCGCCGCCGTCCCCGAGCGCGGCGCTGGCCAGCGACGAGTCCTCGACGACGTCCATCATGTCGAGGTCGCCGACCTCGAGCTCCTCGGTGCGCGGCATGGGGGGCGCGCCGGCGGGGAAGCCGCTCAGGCCGACCAGGTAGTCGACCTTGGCGACCACCTCCTCGTCGCTCATGGCCCGCTTGTCGATGTACTCGTCGGCGTGGACCTTGAGC
>DATFRY010000525.1:0-6279 GCA_035262925.1 Kofleriaceae bacterium
GGCCCCCGTATCGTACTCCTCGGACGAGCTGCTGGTGACCTCCAGGAGGACGCTCGGGTTGAGCGCCGTCGCGACGGGACTCGGTGGGTGCTGCTCGAGCGGTCCACTGATGACAGAACCATCGGGAAAGGTCGCCAGGCCGGCGGCCTCCACGTAGATCCGCAGATCCGACGTGTGCGCCCGACACGGGCGAATGCCGATCGCATTTCCCAGAGCGCGCAGGACCGCTGCGGCCATGGCCGAGTGCTCCTCGGAGCCCCCGGCCATGGCGTGGATCTCCCCGTCGAGGAACTCGTGCTTGGTCGAGCTTGCCTGCTCGAGTCCGACGTACTCCGCGTATGTGTAGCGGTGAAGCCGCCGTCCCTGGAGCATCGCTGACGATCCTAGCACGGTGATGCGGCCGCCATGGCGAGCGGCATTGCGTCCCGGGCGGGCCGGTCGCTCGGCTGGCTCATCGTCCGGGCATGTGGTTGAACAGAACGCCGATGTAGACGGCCAGGAGCGCGATGTTCACCGACACCAGCACCTCGTGGTAGCGAGGCTTGCGGGTCGTGGCCGCGATCGCGAACACGGCCGCGAACACGAGCTTGAGGGCCGTGTCCATGTCCCGGTCGATGTCGCCATCCAGCACCAGCTCGCGCACGAAGGTGGCGCCGATTAGGAGGACGCACAGGTCGTGGAACCAGCGGCTGTCGCGTAGTAGTGGCTGCGCAGGTCGTCGCGACCGCGTCGCCGAAGTCGGGCAGGACCAGCGCCGACAGGAGGTAGAGGTCGATCGGGCCCAGCAGGACCGACATGAAGCCCGGGAAGGTCCAGTCGGTCCCCGCGCCGAGCTCGAAGAGCGTCCACCACCACAGGACGTGGACGACCATCAGGTTGAGGACCGAGCCGATGGTCGGCCAGTACAGCTTCACCCGCTGGCGATTCTGCAGCATCCGCCCGAGCCCGGTCAGGAGCTGCGTGATGCCGAGCCGAGGATGATGGACACCAGCACCGTGAGGTAGTTGAACTGGTCCAAGGGGCTCGCTCCTGCGCCGCCGCCGCCGGGCCGCGCAGGGGCATCGTGGTCGGAGGCGGCGCGGCGCGGGTGGCGGTCTGCCGCTCGTCCCGGCCCATCCGCCGCCCCCCTCAGCGGGACGGAGCGCGCGCGTCGCGGTGGAAGATCTTGTTCATCACCACCCACGAGCCGTCCAGCCGGAGCAGCGACAGGTAGTCGATGATGTGCGCGTCGGGATAGTCGAGCTCGACCTTGGCCACCGCCGCGTCGCCGCTGATGTCGATCGACAGGATGCGGCGCGCGCGCCGGGCCTCGTCGGCGGCCGGCTTGCCCGGGAAGCGGGCGGCGAACTCGTCGCGCGTCATGGCGGCCAGCGCGCCGTCCACGACCGAGAAGACGTGCGCGTCGCGGTGGAAGGCCTGCCGGATGTGCTCGCCCTCGCCGGTGGCGTGGGCCTGAAAGTAGCGCTGCACGGTGGCGGCCACCCTCGAGCGCTCGGGGCTGGCCGCGTCGGCCGGGCGGCAGCCTCCGGCGAGCGCGGTCAGCAGCGCGGCCGAGAGCGCAGCGAGAGAGACGGCCGCGAGAGCGGACGCGGTCAGATGGCGTCGAGGCGCGAGTGGGGACGCGAGGCGGGGCGCGGATCGGGGCACGGTTGTCTCCTTGGTTCGCGCTCACGCTAGAGGAGCGCGCGCTCCCGGGCCATGCGCAGCCGGCGGGCGGCGGCCCGGGTCGGCCAGCGGCGATGCCGGTGGCCCGCAGCGCGCGCCGTCGGGAGCGGGGCGCGTGCGTCACCTGCGTGGCGAATGTCCGCTCACGCACGCGATTTCGCGAAACGCCCGGCGGCGCAGGCTCGTCGGGCGCGCGATGATGTGGTTCCGACGACCCATCCGAACCGATCGATCGGAATCGATCCGGCCCGGAGACGATGCTCTCCCTGGGGGGTGCGATGTCCTGCTCCAGATCATCCATCGCGTGGTTGCTCGCGCTGGCCGCGGCGAGCGCGACCGCGAGCGCGACGGCGTGCAAGGGAGGTGGCTCCAGCTCCGCCGACCGCGACGGCGCGACCTCGCCCGCCGCCGACGCGGCCGACTGCGGGGCCGACTGCCCCGACGGCGCGGGCGACGGCGACGCGGCGGCCGCGCCCGGCGACGGCGAGGCGCTGGTGGTGGCCTACGTCAACTGCCTGTGCGGCTTCGGCGCCGGCAGCCTCGACGGCGCGTGCCTCGACGATCCCGATCCGGCGGTCAACCACGTGAAGACCTGGGAGGACGCCGGCCAGAGCCCCATCACGCACTACGTCCTCTCGTTCCTGTCCTTCCAGGGCAGCCAGATCCAGACCGATCCGGGCGCCATCTGGGCCGACGGCGGCGGCAGCACCAGCCAGTTCGGGCTGGCCGCCGGGCTGCTCGACGCCATGCGGTCGGCCCAGGGGCGGGGCAAGAGGGTCGTGCTCTCGCTCGGCGGAGAGCTCGGGTCGAGCGGCTTCCTCGCCTGGTGGAGCGGCCTGGGCGGGTCGACCGACGAGCGCGTGGCGGGCATGCGCGCCGAGCTGGAGCGCGTGGCGCAGGCGTTCGAGGAGCAGAACGGCGTGGCGGTGGACGGGTTCGACGTCGACATCGAGCTCGGCGGGGTCTACTCGTTCGGGTCCGACAAGTACGACGCCACCCGCGACCTCATCAACGCGGTGCCCGACCGCTTCTTCGTCGCCTTCGTGCCGCAGATCGGAAACGGACTGTGCGCGGCGCCCGTCGCCGGCGATCCGCTGGACCCGCCCACCGTGCTGGGCGGCCAGTGCCAGCAGCCGGTGAACGGCGACGACAGCGCCTGGGTGCTGGCGCGCCTCGACCAGGACTGCCGCCGCGTCGACGATCGGCCCAAGCTCGACTACTTCGGCATCCAGTACTACAACGCCGGGCAGGCCGAGTGCTGCGGCGGCGGCGCGGACGAGGCCGCGATGATCCGCAGCGCGGTCCAGAGCTACGTCAACCTGGCCAACGGGTGGCCGGCGGCGGGCGACGTCGCCGATCCGGACAATCCCTGGCACGAGTGGCAGTTCTTCCCCGGACCGTGGCCCGCCTTCGCCGGGATCGGCACGCAGCGGCTGGTGCTGGGGAAGCCCGGATGTCAGGGCTGCGCGGGCAGCGACTTCCTCTCTCTCGAGAGCATGCGCGAGGTCATCGCGGAGCTCGACGGGCGCCTGGACGGACCGATGGGCGGGATCCTCTTCTGGGACCTCTGCCGCCTGTTCGGCAACACCGGGCCGCAGTGCGTGGGCGGGATCTGTCAGCCGAGCTGGGGCGGGCCCGACGTCCTCGAGAACCTCACCGATCTGCGCCGGCGCATGGCGGAGCTGCGCCCGCGCGCGAGCGCGACGAGCGAGATCGCCCGATGATCGCCGCCGCACGGCGCTGAAGTGTGTGGCGATCGCGATCGTTCCGCGATACACCAGGTCGCGATGTCATCGCGGGCCGATCGACGAGTCAGCCGGTGAAGGCGGCGATGAACGGTGCCGAGGCGCTCGTCCGCACGCTGATCGCATCGGGCGTCGACACCTGCTTCATGAATCCGGGCACGACGGAGATCCACCTGGTGGACGCGCTCGACCGCGTGCCGGAGATGCGCGGAGTGCTCGCCCTGTTCGAGGGCGTGGCCACCGGAGCCGCCGACGGATACGGCAGGATGAGGGGGCGGCCGGCGGCCACGTTGCTCCACCTCGGCCCGGGCCTGGGCAACGGGCTGGCGAACCTGCACAACGCCCGCCGGGCCCGCTCGCCCGTCGTGAACATCGTCGGCGACCACGCCACCTCGCACGAGAGGCACGACGCCCCGCTCCAGTCGGACATCGACACGGTCGCGCGCAACGTCTCGCGCTTCGTGCGCAGGTCGACTCGGCCGGAGGACGTCGGGGCCGATGCGCGGGCCGCGGTGACGGCGGCGCTCGGACCGCCGGGGCAGGTCGCCACGCTCGTCGTGCCGGCCGACGTGTCCTGGTCCGCGGGTGGAGCGGTGGCCGCGCCGGCGTCGCCGGCAGCCCCGGCGGCGTCCGACCCGGCGCGAGTGGAGGCGATCGCGGCGGCGCTCCGGTCGGGACAGCCGTGCGTGATGCTCATCGGCGGCCGCGCGTGTCGCGGCGAGGCCCTCGTCCTGGCGGCGGCGATCGCGTCGGTGACGAAGGCGAAGATCCTGTGCGAGACGTTCCCGGCCCGCCTCGAGCGGGGCGCGGGGCGGCCTCCGGTCGACCGCCTCGCCTACTTCGGCGACACGGCGCTCGGGCAGATGGGGCCCGCCCGCCACGTCGTGCTGGTGGATGCACCCGCGCCGGCATCCTTCTTCGCGTATCCGGGCGCGCCGAGTCTGCTGGTCCCGGCCGGGTGCGCGACCCACGCGCTGTGTTCGCCGGAGGGCGATCCGCTCGAGGCGCTCCGCATGCTCGCCGACGCCGTCGGTGCGCGCGCCGCCGATGCGCCTCGCCAGGAGGCCAGCCGCCCCGCGCTGCCCGCCGGTCGCCTCGGCACCGATGCGGCGAACACGGCGCTGGCGGCGCTCATGCCCGAGGGCGCCATCGTGGTCGACGAGGGAAACACCTCGACCGTCTTTGCGGCCGGCAGGACCGCGGGGGCGCCGCCGCACGACTGGCTGTGTCTGTCGGGAGGCTCGATCGGGTTCGGGCTGCCCGCGGCCGTCGGCGCGGCCATCGCATGCCCGGACCGCAAGGTCGTGGTCCTCGAATCCGATGGCAGCGCGATGTACAGCCTGCAGGCGTGGTGGACGATGGCGCGCGCGGGCCTCGACGTGACCACCCTCCTCCTGACCAACCGATCCTACGCGGTGCTCAACATGGAGCTCGGCAGGGCCGTGGCGGGGGAGGGGGGAGGCGGCCCGAGAGCCCGGGAGATGCTCGATCTGTCCCGGCCCGACATCGATTTCGTCTCGCTCGCCCGCGGGATGGGCCTCCAGGCCAGCCGCTCCACCACCGCCGACGAGCTCGTCGATCAGCTGGGCCGCGCGCTGGCCACCACGGGCCCGAGCGTCATCGAGCTGGTGCTCGCCTGACCCGGCGGGAGGTGGGTTCGAGAGCGCGGCGAGAGGTGGGTCGCGCTGGCTCCGACTCCGGCGAGCGGCGAAGAGCGATGCGGCGCCGACCGGCGCGGAGCTGGACGCCTCCTGGGCGACCCGCTCGGCCGGTCGGCCGTCGGATCAGGCGGCGCGCTGAGCCGCGCCGTTCTTCATGAGGCCCGCGATGGCCCCGTAGGCCGTCGTCCAGGCCTCGGCGAGCTCGGGGGTCCACGCGGTGCCGGCCACCTCCTCGAGCGTCGCCAGCAGGCTCGCGCCGACCCATCCGTACATCTCGTCGGTCACGCCGTAGTCGACGTGCTTGCGCCCAAGGGCGCCGAGGTTCTGCTCGAGCCAGCTCGCGTCCTCGAGGTGGTCCATGACCGCCACCAGCGCTTCGGTCAGCATCTGCGCCTGCGCCTCGGTCGAGCGGCGCCCGAACAGCGCGCGCGCCTCCGGGTAGCGAGAGAACAAGATCTCGTAGAAGCGGGAGACCAGCTTCGGCTGGCGCTCGACGACCAGGTCGAAGCTGCTGCGAAGTAGCGCAACGTTCAGCGACATCTCGATACTCCTTCCGCGCTCATCGGGCCGGGCCAGCCCAGGCGAGCACTCAATTTGGCCGATCATGATCGCAGCGTCGGGCCGATCGCAACTCTCGAGGGCCACGACGAAGGCGGTGAGAGATGACGCACGGCTCCGCGCCCACCGACGGACATCGGCCTACATGATGGCGTGAGGCCGCGAATCCGGCCTCTGGCGCGCTCAGTGAGCGGCCGACCCCTCCGGCTTGTCGCCGGTCCAGGCGTTGAGCAGCCGCTTGAGCGCCAGGATCACGAGCGCCGCGGCGGTGGTGATCGCGAAGACGGTCGCGAAGATGGTCGTCAGCGAGATGGTCTCGAACAGCCCGCCGACGTTGCCTGCGATGAGGTTGCCGAACGCCAGCGACATGAACCAGGCGCCCATCATGAGCCCCTGCACGCGCGCCGGGGCGATGCGGCTGGTCAGGCTCTGCCCGATGGGCGACAGGCACAGCTCTCCGACGGTGTGGATGAAGTACGTGCCGATCAGCCACATCGGGCTGACCTTCACTCCCGAGGCGGCGATCTGGCTCGCCGGGATGAGCAGCGCCATGCCGGCGCCGACCAGGAACAGCCCCAGGGCGAACTTCACCGGGCTCGACGGGTTGCGCTTGCCGAGGCGGACCCACACCGCCGCCATCACGCTGCCGA
>DATFRY010000526.1:0-23760 GCA_035262925.1 Kofleriaceae bacterium
CGAGTCGCACCGATCGACCCCTCTCTCAACCACGAATGAGGAGTGACACATGAAACGCTCTGTCAAGGTGAAGGCAAGCGGAACGAAGCGGGAAAAGGCAGCGGGTGTGAAGGTGAAAAGCACGGTGAAGGCCGGCGCCCATCTTCCCGCGAATCACAACAAGGCAGCGGCTGGGTTGAAGGTGAGGAGCAAGGTGAAGGCCGGCGCTCAGATTCCCTCGAATCACAACAAGGCCGCGGCCGGCTTGAAGGTGAAGAGCAAGGTCAAGGCCGGCGCGCAGGTTCCCGGGAATCACAACAAGGCAGCGGCTGGGTTGCAGGTGAAGAGCAAGGTCAGGGCCGGCGCGCAGATTCCCATCAATCACAACAAGGCGTCGGCCGGCTTGAAAGTGAAGAGCAAGGTCAAGGCCGGCGCTCACATTCCAACGAATCACAACAAGGCAGCGGCTGGGTTGAAGGTGAAGAGCAAGGTCAAGGTCGGGGCGCAGGTTCCCTACAATCACAACAAGGCTGTCGCCCGTTAGTCCTGCAGAGCTCGATCGGCAGCTCAGGCGCGTCGAGACCGGCTATCGCCGCGGCGACGTGAGACGCTCCTTCCGCGACGCTCAGAGTCTCGTGCAGGCGGCTCGGAGTGGTGACGATGAGCTGTTGCTTGGTCGTGCTCTTGTCTTGCTCGGCGTGCTCTGCAAGGAGGTCGGGCAACTTCGGCGCGGCGAGTCGTGCTATCGCCGCGCCTTACCGATCTTCGTGCGCGCGCTCGGCCGGTTGCACCCGAGCGTTGCGACGATCTATCACAACCTCGGTGGCATCCTGTATGCGCAGGGGCTCTGGGGCCGGGCCGAGCACTGGACTCGGCGAGCTGTCGCGGTTCGAACCGCCGGACTCGGCCGCCGCCATGCCGCCGTCGTCGCCGATGAGGCGTGTCTTGCCCCCATCCTTGCGGCGCGCGGGAAACACGTGGAGGCCGAAGCGCTGTACAGACGCGCCATTCGGTTCTTCTCGGGGCGGCCACGGGGTCGCTACGATGTGGCGATCAACTCGAGCAATCTCGGCGTTCTTCTCGAGGCTACGGGGCGATTTCGGGCGGCCGAGGCGGCCTACCGCCTCGCTCTGCGCTCGTACCGTGCGTTGCGTCATGCGCCTCCCCATGACGTCGCGCTTGCGCTGCACAACCTCGGGGTGCTTCGAGCCCGAGCCGGCGGAACCGACGCCGAGATCCTGCTCGAGCAGGCGCTCGACATCTTCCGCAGGACGCTGGGTTCGCGTCACACGCTGACGCGCGAGTCGCGGCGCCATCTCTCCGAGCTGCGCACGTCCTCAGAACCATCACTCGGCGCGCAACGCTTCCGGTCCGCGCGCACTCAGTCTCGCCGGGTCTCGAGCGCTGGACGCCCCAAGGCGGCTTGACCGGGATCTGCGCACGGTGCCGCGCCGCCGGCGACCCAGGTGCCGCGGTCTGCGACCCTACGGCGCGACTTCGATCAGCGGCTCGGCGATGCGGCGCTCGACGTTGTCGAGGATCGAGCGCGTGGCCGCGACCCGTCCCGGGACCGGGCGCGGATCGGTCCACTCGGCGATGTGGCAGAGCGGGCCGCCGACGCAGCGGCCGCCGACCAGGCGGGCGAAGTCGGCGTGGACGAACACCGCCAGCTCGGGGCCGGCCAGCGAGCGAGCGCACTCGAGCACCGCGCGGCGCTGGAACGCCTCGCGGGCCGGCGCCACCGCCAGGAGCGCGTTGCCGATCTCCCAGGTGATGGACAGGCCGGCGGCGAGCAGCCGCGTGCGCGCCTCCTCGACCAGGTCGTCGAGGCGATCGAGGGTGTCGTTGGAGCCTCCCCCGTCGGGCGGGCAGGCGACCACGTACACCGCGGCGCACATGACGTCGACCGGATCGACGGCCAGGCCCGCGCCGCCGCCGGCTCCCAGCGCGCGGCGCAGCGCCGCGGCGGCGCGCGCGGGCGACGACGGGCGCTCGGCCGGTTCCTTGGCCAGGCAGCTGGCCACCACCTCGTCCACCTCGGCCGGCGCCGGGACGAAATCGGTGATGCGCGGCGGCGGCGAGTGCAGGTGGGCCTCGAGCAGCGCGGCCAGGTCGGGCAGCGAGTAGGGCGGCCGTCCGGTGGCCATCTGGAACATGAGGACGCCGAGCGCGTAGACGTCGACCCGCGCGTCCACCACCTGCGACAGGATCTGCTCCGGCGCCATCGAGATCGGCGTGCCCATCGGCGAGGCGGTGGTCAGGACGTCGCCCGGGCCGCTCTCCTCGACGAGGATCTTGGCCAGGCCGAAGTCGACCAGCACGGCGGACAGGCGCGGGCTCTGGCCCGACACGATCACGTTCTCGGCCTTGAGGTCGCGGTGGATGACGCCGCACGAGTGGGCCGACTCGAGCGCGTCGGCGATCTGACCGACCAGGTCGACCACCTCGGGCCAGGGCAGGCGCCCGCGCGCCGACAGCTCGTCGGACAGGGGCCGCCCCTCGATCCACTCCATGACCAGGTACGGCCGCCCGTCGCTGAGCGCGCCGTGATCGAGCACCGACACGATGCGCGGATGGTCGAGCCGGCGGATGGCCTCCGCCTCGCGCCGGAAGCGAGCCTGGACGCGGGTCGACGCGGCCAGGTCGCGGTGCAACACCTTGATGGCGACCGGGCGCTCATCCTCGAGGCGCACGGCCCTGTAGAGCGACGCGAACCCCCCCTCGGCCACCGCCTCCTCGACCGCGTACGGCCCCACGATGGTGCCGGGCGGCAGTCGATCCCTATCGCGCTTGCGGCGCAGGCCGCGCTCTACTTGTGTTTGCAAAGCTGGTTCCCTCCGTCGTCGCCCTGACCCACCATGTCGCACGCCTCGTGCAGGAAGACCGTCATCGGCCACTTGCGCCCCACGCTGGCGCCGTCGCGGCAGGTGTCGTGGTCGACGTCGCCGAAGTCCGGCGCCTGGTCGTAGACCATGCAGCGATTGGTCCTGCTGTCCTTCTTGACCGTGTTGCACGGGCCGAGCGACTTGCACATGCACAGGTTCGCCTCGGCCGGCTTGCCCTTGGGGTCGAGGACCGGCTGGAACGCGCACACGCGTCCATCGTCGAGATAGCTCGAGTCGAAGTCGGGGTCGTAGCAGCACCAGGCATCCTCGAACGGGAACACCTGCGGGCTGCCGAAACCGGTGTGCTCCTTGCTGCCGCGCGCCAGCTTGAGGATGTAGCCCTCGTTGTGGCCGAGCGGTACCAGCGTGACGTTCGGGTTGATGGCGTGGAACATGTTGCCGTAGTAGGAGGCCTCGAGGACCGAGAAGAGGTCGATGATCTTGCTCGGGAACTCGACCGGCGAGGACGAGCTCGCGCCGATGCTTCCGTCGAATGCATCGCCGGCCTTCATCGACGAGAGCATCGCGCTGAAGACGCCGCTCGCCGGACACACGAAGTCGAGGGCAGGGTTCCGGTCGCACGTATCGTTGTTCGACCCCAGGTGCGTGACACTGGCTGCGTTGCAGCCGCTCATCCCTTCGCACGCACGCATTGCCATGTCTCCCGAGATGGCGGAGCCCAGAGCATTGTTACAATCGCCGACCTTGGCACCGGCGCCGAGCGAGACCAGCGCGCCGGGCGTGCACGTGCCGGTCAGCGCCGTCTCGGCGTTCCATCCGCAGTCACGTAGCTCACCGGGCGTCCCGTTGCAGCTGGTCCAGAAGCTCGAGATCTTGGTGCCGAGGAAGTCCGGCTCGTAGGTGTCGGCCGACGCGACCTGGTAGGCGTCGAACGACGGGTTCTCGGCCCTCTGCCCGCGCGGCGAGAACCTGACGCGCAACTCGAGCGGGTTCTGCCGCGCCAGCAGACACCCGGACACTGCCTCGAGGCAGTCCGTGTTCGGCTTCTTCTCGTTCCACGACGGACACTCGCCCAGAAGGCCGGTGTAGACGTCGCTATAGAACTTGACCTCTTGCTTCTCGTCGAGCGCGCACTCGACCGTGTACTTGATGAACTTCCGTGTCTCGGGGTCGAACGGGAGACTCGTGAGCTCGGCGGGGCCGGTCGCCGGGTCGAACGTCTCGGTCGCGAGCGGCGAGGCCTTGAAGGCACTGAGGACGGGTGGGAAGTAGACGATTCCGTTGGCAGGCACGGCATAAGCCGTGTCTTCCAGTTCGGGTGTCTCGCCCGATCCAATCTCTCCGGTGCAGGCTGCGAGCAGGGTCATACAAGCGAGAACGGCCAGTCGTCTCATCATTTGCTCCCCGTTCGAATCGTCGTGCAGCGTAATGAAGCAAACGACGCGCCGCGGTCTCGCTGCCCACACCCGCGGGGTTGCCGGATCGCCTGTGGACCGTTGGTCGACAGCATCATGGGACTTGTGGTCCGCCTATCCACTAGTCACTTCACCTACATGAGCGGCCAGGTCGGAGATCTGGCGTTCCCACACACGTCCCGAGCCCGCCCGTTCGCGAGCGCGCTCGAGCCATTGGTGCGCGCGGGACCAGTCCTTCGCCTTCAGGGCGGAGCGCACGGCCCATAGAAAGAACTCGATCGCTATCTCTGCATAGGGCGCTTCGCCCAGGATTTCATCTTCAGCCGCTGACCAATCGATCGGTGCGGCACCGCGGAGGACGAGGTCGACGATTCGCGCCAACACACGTTGCTGCGGATTCGTCGGCACGCCGGCGCGCCGCCTGGCCTCCTCGGCTGCGGCAAACTCGCCCCGTGCTAGATGGACTCTTGCCAGCAAGAGCACCTCGTCAGACTCATCGGGCCCCGAAAAGCGAACCTGCAAGGATACGGCTCGTGTCGCCAGCGGCAGAGCACTGTCCGGGTCGCCTCGCATGTAGAGGAGTGAAGCGAGGTTTCCATGAGCGAACCGTTCCAATGGCGCGGCGCCGTGCCGCCGAGCAAGGTCGATGGCACGGCGGAGGTCTTGCTCGGCCTCGTCAAACCGATCAAGGCGGGACCACAGGAGGAAGCGATTGTTGAGCGCCGCCGCGAGGTGAAAATCGTCGCCGCGCTCGGCGCAGAGACTGATGACCTGCCGAAAGCGCTCCTCAGCCTCGTGGTTTCGGTCAGCATACGTCAGGTAGTAGGCGAGCATGAGGAGAGCGATCGTTCGCGTCTCTTCGTCCGCTTCGGTCGTGTCGGCTGCCCGCGTCAGGAGCTCTACCGCCTGGTCCACGCGCTCCGCGCGCCCTGCACTCCGACCCAAAGCCAGGTCGAGGCGGGCAGCTACAGGCGAGCCTGCTGCGTCGCCGACAAGCTCGCGAGCAGCCACAGCCGCGGCGTGTGACTCATCCCAGCGCCAGCGCCAGTCTTGCAGGGTAGCCTCGTCGAGCCACAGGTTCGCCGCTGCTGGTCGGTCGCTTCGCATCATTGCCAGCTCCCTGGCCGCGGCGATATCGGCTAGGGCTTCTTCGAACTCCTGCAACCGCTCTCGGGCATGCCCGCGCCCGACAAGCGCTTGCTCGCGTCGCGGGTCGCTCGCCGCGAGGTTGCTGAGCGCCGCGCTCCAGGCCAGCTCCGCCTCCATCCAGTGTCCCGCCCTCGCGCTCCCCTCGGCCAGTGATACGCTGGCGGCCCACGCCTTCTCCCTGTCGCCGACGGCGGCGGCGTGCTCGGCCAGGCGATCGTAGCGGGGCTCGCTGCGCGCTTCCTCGACGGAGAGCGCGGAGCGGTGAAGCTGCTCACGCTCTTCCGCCGGCGTTCCGGCCAAGATGCCCTGGCGGAGCATCGGGTGGTGGAAGCGCCAGCGCGTCGCGGCGATCTGGGTGACGATGCCGGCGGCGCTCAGGCGGTGCAGGCCCACCTGCGCATCCACCCAGGCTTCGCCCGCCGAGGCGCGTTGCGCGGCGGCGACGTCGGCGAGGTCGATGTCGTCGCCGAGCACGGCGCATAGCCTGGCGAATCGCACGGTCGAGGGGGGCAGCTCGGACAGGGCGCGCTCGGCCATGCGCTCGCCCAGCGGGGTGGACGACAGGTGCACGAGGTGGTCGGCCGCGATGTAGATGCCGTCGGTGCCGGGGCGTGCGCGGAGGGCGCCGGTACGATGCAGCGCGAGGGCGACCTCGACCAGGTGAAGCGGCACGCCACCGGAGGCCTCGATCAGGCGATCGACGACCGCCTCGGGCATGAACTCGGCCGCGAGCAGCTCGCGCAGCATGGCGGCGGCGTCGGCGTCGCCGAGCGGCGCGAGGTCCCAGCGCGAGGCCCTGAGCGCGCGGGCGTCCCAGCCCGGGCGGCGCGTGACCAGCTCGGGCAGCGCGGCCACGCAGACCCACGCGGACGGTACATCGAGGCTGGCCAGCTCGATGGCGTCGAGCGCCGCGCTGTCGGCGACGTGGGCGTCGTCGATCAGGATCGCGGCCGGCGCCACGCCCTCATGCTCGAGCGCCGCGGCCAGGGGCACGCCGCGCGTGATCGACAGATCGCGGGCCGACACGCGCGCGACCGGGGCGATGCCGCGGTCCTCGAGTGCCTTCGCCAGCTCAGCCAGGAAGCGCGTCTTGCCCAGGCCCGGCCCGCCCAGCACGGTGGCCAGGCCGGGGCCGCGCGCGGCGTCGCTCGCCACCGCGTCCACGGCGCCGGCGCGCCCGACCAGGGTCGGCTCGCGCGCCGCCGTCGGTGCGCCCGATGCGCCGGTGACGATCGCCAGGGTCGCAGGATCGAGCTCGCCGGCCGCGGTCGCGGTCAACGACGCCCGCTCCTCCGACAGCGCGGGCCGGTCGGCCCAGCCCAGATCATCCAGCGCGGGCCCGGCGCACGCCAGCCGCTCGCCGCGCCGCCGGATGCGCAACTCGGCCACGTGCACCACCGCGTCCTCGATCTCGAGCGCGGCGCGCAGCCGGTCCGCCAGCCGCAGCGCGGCCAGCACCGCGGTCGACGCCGGCCCCGGCGCGGGCAGCGCGATGACCAGGCGGTCGCCCTGCGCGCGCGCCAGGATCGCGCGCGCCCCCAGCGCCCGGTCGATGTCCACCACCGAGCGCCGCGAGCGCAGGGCCAGCAGCGCGACCCGGCGCGGGCTCGCGTCGCCCGGCACCACCAGCGGCCGCTCGTCGGAGCCGCGCGCCAGCGCCGCGGTCAGCGCGGCGGCGAACTCGGTGGCGCTCTCGTGGCGCTGCGACGGATCCTTGGCCAGGCAGCGCAGCAGCACCTCGTCCACCGCCTTCGGCACGTCGACGAACGACGACAGCCGCGGCGGCTGCGTCGCCATGTGCGCGCCGCGGATGATCGCCGGCTCACCGACGAACGGCGGCCGCGACGCCAGCAGCTCGAACGCGATCACGCCCATCGCGTAGATGTCGGCCGCCGGCCCGATCGCGCGCTCGCCCGTGCACTGCTCGGGCGCCATGTAGCGCGGCGTGCCCAGCGCCGCGCCGTCGGCGGTCAGCGCCATCGGATCCACGGCCGGCTCCTCCAGCGCGTCGGCACCCGAGCGCAGCGCCGCGCCGAGGTCGAGCAGCGTCACCTGCTCGTCGGGCCGCAACACCACGTGGTCGGGCTTGAGATCGCGGTGGGTCCAGCCCGCGTCGTGCAGCCGGTCGACGCTCATCGCGAGCCGCCACAGCGCGTCGAGCTTCTCGCCGGTCGTCGCCTGCGTCACACTGGCCGAGGCGAGGCTCGTGCCCGAGACCAGCTCCATGATGAGGACGGGACGCCCCTCGGGGGTGAAGTCGCGCCGGAACAGTCGCGGAACCACGGGAGGGCCGACCTCGGTCAGCGCATAGGCCTCACGTTCGACCCGGGGTTCGGTTCCGGGCGCGAACACCTTCACCGCCACCGGGTCGCCGCTCTCGCCCAGCACTCCGCGATAGACCTCGGCGAATCCGCCGGTGCCGATGCGCGAAAGCCCGACCACCCCCGGCACCTCCATCGCGCCGAATGATACTCCGCACGCGGTCGGAAGCGGAGGGGTGTATCACTCCCGAGGCACCTGCAGGCTCTCGACGGCAGCCATGAGCGCGTCAGGAGTGAACGGCTTGGCCAGGACTCCCTGCACGATCGGGATGATATCGGCCGGAACGGCCCCGGGCATCGCGGTCATCACCACGACCGGCACCCCGGCCAGGGTCGGCTCGGCCCGCATCCGGCGCACCAGCCCGGGTCCGTCGAGGATTGGCATCATCAGGTCCACCAGGACCAGGTCGGGCAGCCGCACCTCCATGTGCGCGAGCGCCGCGGTGCCGTTGACCGCCACCTCCACCTCGTACCCGCGGTCGAGCAGCATCTGGGCCATCACCTCGGCGAGGCCGAACTCGTCCTCGGCGATGAGGATGAGCGTGGTCATGGCCCGATCGGCGGATGGGCCGTCATGGTTGGGCCGTCGTCCCACGAGCCGTCATGGGTTGGTGTCGGCCCGGCGGGCGCGCGGCAGCGTGACCAGAAAGCTGGCCCCGCGGCCGGGCTGGCTGTCGACCGCGACGCGGCCGCCCATGCGCTCGCACAGGCGGCGCACGATCCACAGGCCGAGCCCGAGCCCGCCCCGCTTGTGCTGCGTGTCGCCGCGCTCGAAGCGATCGAAGATGCGCGGCTGCAGCTCCAGCGCGATGCCGGGGCCGTCGTCGCGCACCAGCAGCGTCGCCGCGTCGGCCGACCGCGCGCGCACGACGATCTCGATGTGGCTGCCGGCCGCGAAGTGGATCGCGTTGGAGAGCAGGTTGCCGACGATCTGCTCGAGCCGCAGCCGGTCCCAGCGCCCGATGACGGGGCCCATCGTGGAGATCTCGATCGAGCAGCCGGCCGTGTCGGCCTCGCGCGCCATGGTCAGGACCACGTCGTCGGCGATGCGCGACAGGTCGAGCTCCTCGTCGGTTAGCGCGATGCCGGACGGCGACTGCAGCGCCGCCACGTCCATGAGCCGGTTGAGCCGCTCGAGCAGGCGGTCGAGCCCGCGCACGAACAGCTCGAAGCGAGGCACCAGCCACTCGGTGGAGACAGTCCCCGTCTTGGTCTTCCGCAGCTCGGCCATGAGGTGATAGGCCTGCAGGAAGACCGGGGACAGCGGATTGCGCAGCTCGTGCCCGACCACGCCGATGAGCTCGTCGCGCGTCGCGAGCGCGCGCTCGAGCTCGGCGATACGGCGCTCGAGGTCGAGAAGCGGCGCCACCTCGCCAGCTTCCTCGAGGTCGAGGACTGGAGGGGGAGGGGGACTCAAGGACTCAGCAATAATGGTCGTCGCCCGCCGCCCCTCCAACCGGTTTTCCGCGGAAACGCCTCGTCTCATGGGTCGCTGAAGAAACCTCATGAGTCCCGAGGAAATAGCCGTGCCGCGCCTCGCTACCGGAACGTGAAGATGAGCCCGCCGAGCAGCGCGCCTATCTCCGCCTCGCGATCGCCGAACGAGCGCAGGTAGCTGCCGGACAGCACCACGCCGCCCGAGCCCCAGAAGTGGACCTCGACCCCGAGCTCGCCGATCGCGGCCGGCGCGAACACGGTGTCGGCGGTGGTCTCGCCGCCCTCGCCCGCCGGATGCGAGCGGGTCTGCTCCATGATGCCGCCGCCGCCGGCGCCGAGCGTGAGGCGGAGGACCTCGCGCCCGAGCGTGAAGCGCGGCACCAGCGCGGCGGCCGCGAAGTGATTGTCGGTGACCACGTCGGCCACACCGTCCGACTGACCCGGGGCCTCGGCCACCGGCAGCGGCGAGTACTCGGCCTCGAGCGCGAGCCCGAGGCCGCTCCGGGTCGTGTAGCCCACGCGCAGGCCCACGCCGAGGCCGACGTCGCGCTGCTCGGCGGTGTCGCCGACGGGGACCAGCGCGCCACCGACGAACGAGACCATCCAGTACGGCTTCTTCGACTTGGCCGCGGCCTCCGCCGGGCGCAGCGCGAGCGCGGCGGCGAGCGCCGCCAGCACCGCAGCCGAGCGGCGAGCCGGGAACGACATGGCGCGCATCCTAGAACGAATCTCGCGCGGACGAGATCAGGGGCGGCGACATTTCAGGAGAGCCTTTCGGACGCGCGGGCGGCAACCCATTGTGACCCGAACTGGACGGCTCCGCCACGCGCCCGCTGAGCCGGGCCGGTCCGATCGAGTTGGGCTATGCTGGCTGGCCAGTGCGCGAGGTCATCGACAAGGCGCGGGTGCTGGTCGAGGCGCTGCCCTACATCAAGGAGTTCCGGGGGCGCACCGTGGTGGTCAAGATCGGCGGCGCCGCGCTCGACGAGGCCGCCCTGCGCCGGCGCTTCGCCGAGGACGTGGTGCTCCTCCACTGGGTGGGCCTGCAAGTGATCGTCGTGCACGGCGGCGGGGTGCAGGTGTCGGCGATGCTCGACCGGCTCGGGCTCGAGGCCAGCTTCGTGGACGGCCTCCGCGTGACCGACGCCGCCACCCTCGAGGTGGTGGAGATGGTGCTGGGCGGCACGCTCAACAAGGACCTCGTGCGCCAGGTCCAGCAGCTCGGCGGCCGCGCGGTCGGTCTGACCGGCGCCGACGGCGGCCTGGCCCGCGCCCGCCGCCTGACCGGGACCATCCCCGACCTGGGCCTGGTCGGCGAGGTGGAGGCGATCGACCGGCGCGTGATCGATCGCCTGCTGCCCGACTTCATCCCGATCATCGCGCCGCTCGCGGTGGGCGACGACGGCCAGACGCTGAACGTGAACGCCGACCCGTTCGCCGCGGCGCTCGCGGTCGCGGTCGGCGCCGAGAAGCTGGTGCTCCTGACCGACACCGAGGGGGTCAAGGACGGCGCCGGCAACCTCATCACCTCGCTCACCGCCGACAGGGCGCGCCGGCTGCGCGCGTCGGGCGCGGTCAAGGGCGGGATGATCCCCAAGCTGGAGAACGCGCTGGCCGCGCTCGAGCGCGGCGTTCACAAGGTCCACATCATCGACGGCCGCCTCGAGCACGCGCTGCTCCTCGAGATCTTCACGCGCGCCGGGGTCGGCACCCAGTTCATCGAGTCGGAGAGCGAAGCAGAATGAGTCAGAGCGAAGGCAAGTCGGATCGCGAGCGGAACGCGGCACTCATCGCCCAGGGCGAGAAGGTGCTCCTGCGCAACTATCGCCAGCAGCCGGTGGTGCTGACGCGCGGCAAGGGCAGCGAGCTGTGGGACGCCGACGGCGCGCGCTACCTCGACATGACCGCGGGCATCGCGGTGTGCGGGCTCGGCCACGCCCACCCGGCGCTGACCAGGGTCGTCGCCGAGCAGGCGGCCGCGGTCGTGCACGTCTCCAACCTCTACTACAACGAGCAGAACATCCTGGCCGCGGCGGCGCTCGTCGAGCGCTCGTTCGCCGACCGGGTCTTCTTCTGCAACTCGGGCGGCGAGGCCAACGAGGCGGCGCTCAAGCTGGCCCGGCGCTATCAGAGCGTGGTCGCGGGCGCGCCGGAGCGCACGCTCCTGGTCGCCACCCACGGCTCGTTCCACGGTCGCACCTTCGCGACGCTGGCGGTGACCGGCCAGGAGAAGTACCGCAGCAACTTCGGTCCGCTGGTCGAGCCGGTCATGCTGGTGCCGTTCGGCGATCTCGACGCCGCGCGCCGCGTGCTCGGCGAGAGGCGCGCGTGCGCCTTCCTGGTCGAGCCCATCCAGGCCGAGGGCGGGATCATCGTGCCGCCGCCCGGCTACATGGCCGGGCTGCGAGCGCTGTGCGACGAGACCGGCACGCTGCTCATCTTCGACGAGGTGCAGACCGGCATCGGCCGCACCGGGCGCTGGTTCGGCCACGAGTGGGAGGGCGTCACGCCCGACGCGATGACCCTGGCCAAGGCGCTGGGCGGCGGCGTGCCGATCGGCGCGCTGGCCTGCACCGAGAGCGCGGCGCGCGGCCTCACATATATAGAGGGAGACGCGGTGCCGCACGCGTCCACCTTCGGCGGCAACCCGCTCGCCTGCGCGGCGGCGCGCTGCGTGCTCGAGACCATCGAGGCCGAGGGCCTGCTCGAGAACGTCGTCCGCGTCGGCGATCACCTGCACAGCGAGCTCGAGCGGGTGGCCGCGTCGCACCCGGGCAAGTGCGAGGAGCCGCGCGGCCGCGGTCTCCTGCGCGGGCTGCCGCTCAGGTCGGCGGCCGCGCCGGTGGTGACTGCGTGCCGCCAGCGCGGCGTGCTCTTCTCGGTCGCCGGCGCCAACGTCATCCGCTTCGCGCCGGCGCTCAACGTGACCGCGGCCCACATCGACGAGGCCGTGACCGCGCTCGACGAGGCGCTGGCCGGGTAGGCGCGGGTTGCCGTGCTAGAGTTCACTCGATGCGCGGAACGCTGACCGTCGATGGGTTCTCGGTGCCGACCGAGATCGATCGGCTCGACGCGTTCCGCGCGTGGGTGCGTGAGCTCGATGAGGATGCGCCGCGGGTCCATTTCAGCCGCGGGAGGGTCTGGATCCAGGTGTCGACGCAGGACTACTTCAGCCACCTCCGCCTGGTAGCGGACCTGAGCAAGCGGCTCGGGTTGCTCGCCGAGGAGCTCGATATCGGCGAGTACTGGCCCGATGGCGGATGGCTCACGAACGAGGAAGTCGGGTTGAGCACGGAGCCCGACGGGTTCCTGGTCCTGTGGCGGACGACGGACTCGGGCGCGTCGAGATTTCTCGAGCGCCCGCGCAGAGGTCCGGTCGAGCTGGTCGGTCGTGCGGACATGGTGCTCGAGGTCGTCAGCGACAGCTCGGTCAACAAGGACACCGTCCAGCTCGTCGCCGACTATGCTTCCGCCGGCTTCGCCGAGTACTGGCTCGTCGATGGTCGACGAGCTCCGTTGTCGTTCCGGCTGCTCGTGCTCCAGCCGGGCGGTCTCTACACAGATGCGCAGGCTGACGAAGAGGGTTTCGTGGCCTCGCCTGTCTGGGGGCGGCGCTTCCGGATCGACGCGGGAGTCAATCGCGCCGGCCGTCCGTGCTACACGCTCGTCGTCCGCCCGTAGCAGCTCCACGGTTGGCCGGTGAGCCCCGGCGTCGGATCCAGCCGATCCGGCAACTTCGATTGAGCCGCCCGCGCTGTCGTGTATTGTAAAACCATGGCAGCCAGGGGACCGCAGCACCGCTGGCAGACCGCGGGCGGCGGCAAGCGGGACTTCCTCTCTCTCCTCGATCTGGACGAGGCCGAGGTGGCGGCGATGTTCGCGCGCGCCGCGGAGCTCAAGGAGCGGCGCCGGCGCGGGGAGGTGGAGTCGACCCTGCGCGGCAAGGTGCTGGGCATGGTGTTCGAGAAGGCGTCGACCCGCACGCGCGTGTCGTTCGAGGTCGGGATGTTCGAGCTCGGCGGCCACGCGGTGTATCTGTCGACCGAGGGATCGCAGATCGCGCGCGGCGAGCCGATCCAGGACACCGCCCGCGTGCTCGGCGGCTACTGCCACGGCATCGTCATCCGCACCTTCGGCCAGCACCGCTGCGAGAGCCTGGCCCGCCACGCGCCGGTGCCGGTCATCAACGGGCTGACCGATCTGCACCACCCCTGCCAGCTGCTCGCCGACCTGTTCACGGTGTGGGAGCGGCTCGGTCGCGTCGACGGCGTGCGCTACGCGTGGATCGGCGACGGCAACAACATGGCCAACTCGTGGGTGAGCGCCGCCGCGCTGCTCGGGCTCGACCTCGTCATCGCCTGCCCCGAAGGCTTCGACCCGGACGCGAGCGTCCTGTCGGGCGCGCGCGCGCGTCTGGCGCACCGCGGGCGCGGCTCGATCCGCGTCGTGCGCGACCCGGCGGAGGCGGCCGACGGCGCCGACGTCATCTCCACCGACGTGTGGGCCTCGATGGGACAGGAGCAGGAGGCCGAGGCCCGGCGCGTCAGATTTGCGGGCTATTCGGTCGACGAGCGGCTGCTTTCCCACGCGGCGAGCCGGGCAATCGTCCTCCACTGCTTGCCGGCGCACCGAGGTGAGGAGATCGCCGCCGGGGTGATCGACGGTCCGCAGTCCGCGGTGTGGCAGCAGGCGGAGAACCGCCTGCACGTGCAAAAAGCCGTGCTCGAGCTCTTCCTCGGCGCGGCCGCATCCTCGCCGGCGTGATAGGATCGCTCCGTCGCCAGGTCGGGGGGCGGGCGCAGGTGAGCGTGATCCCTAAGGAGATCCCGGACTTCGGGAGTTCGCAGCTCGCTCCGCGACAGAACCCGGAGTTCAAGCCAGGCGCGGGTTTCACGACCGAGGAGTACTTCGTGTGGAGCCGGCTCGACGGCCAGACCTCGCTGCGCGAGGTCATCCTGATGGTCAACCTCGGCATCGAGAAGTCGATCGGCATCCTGCGCAAGCTGCGCCGGAGCGGTGCGGTGCTGCTGCCGGGCGAGGAGTCCAGGGCCGTGTCGGGAGGCATCTCCGGGGCGGCGACCGCCACCCGGATCCCGAAGGCCGAGAAGACCGAGAAGTCGGTGCCGGTCGTCGCGGCGGCGGCGGAGCCCGAGGAGATCGACCTGCCCGATCTGGGGGCGCTCAGCCCGGATGAGGAGGCCGCCCTGGCCGAAGACGTGGCCCTCCAGGAGCGGGAGAAACGGCGTATCATCCAGGTGATGCGGTTGGTGGCGGGTGGCGATTACTTCGCGGTGCTGGGAGTGCCGCGGACGGCGGAGAAGCGCGAGCTCCGGCGCGCATACTTCCGCCTGTCGAAGGAGTTCCACCCGGATCGCCACTACAAGCAGAACCTGGGCAGCTTCGGGCCGCTGCTCAGCATCATCTTCAAGACCGCGACCGAGGCGTTCCAGGAGCTGAACGATGACGACGGGCGCGCCGCTCACCTGGGCGAGCTCACCGGAGAGCCGGCGGCGCCGCGCGCCCGCACGGTGCCGGGGCCCGAGAACACAGGCGCGACCGCGCGCATCAGCGGCCAGACCTCCGCGCAGCCGGGGGCTGCCCGCTCGCCGGAGGCGGCCGACCTGTTCGTGCGCGCCTGCGAGCGGGAGGTGGGAGGCGACGCGGCGGGTGCCCTGCGCATGTTCCGCGCCGCGATCAAGATCGACCCGCAGCCGCGCTATCTCCGCCGCGCTACCAGGTGCGCGCTCGGCTTCGGCCAGCTGTCCGAGGCGGAAGGCTACGCCCACAAGGCGATGAGCTTGCGCCCCGACGATGGCTCGTATGCCCGCCTGCTGGCCGACGTGCTGCGCGCGGGCGGCCGCCTGGAAGAGGCGGAAATGACCCTCTTGCGCGCGCTCGACCTGCCGTCGACCGGCGACTCCCTGGGACGCGAGCTCCAGGTCGACCTGGCGGCGGTGCGCGCCGCCCTGGCCGCGCGCCTCCCTCAAGACTAGTCCCTCGCGCCGTCACGTCTCACGCCACGCCCAAACGAGTGAACCCGAACCCCGACACTCTCGAAGGAAGGCCCGATGAGTAACCGAGTCATCGGCATCGACCTGGGCACCACCAACTCCTGCGTCGCCATCGTCGAGGATGGCACCCCGGTCGTCATCCCCAACCGCGGCGGCTACAAGGTCACGCCGTCGATGGTGGCCATCGCCGAGAACGGCAAGCGGCTGGTGGGCCACATCGCCAAGCGGCAAGCCATCACCAACGCCGAGAACACGGTGTACGCGGCCAAGCGGCTGATCGGGCGCAAGTGGGGCTCGACCGCCGTGCGCTCGTCGATCGAGACCATGCCCTACCGGATCGTCGAGGGGCCGCACAACGACGTGCGCGTGATGCTGCGCGACCAGGTCTTCTCCATCCCCGAGATCTCGGCCTACGTGCTGCAGGAGATGAAGATCATCAGCGAGGAGTACCTGGGCGAGGAGGTCAACAAGGCGGTCGTCACCGTGCCGGCCTACTTCAACGACGGCCAGCGGCAGGCGACCAAGGACGCGGGGCGGGTGGCCGGGCTCGACGTCATCCGCATCATCAACGAGCCGACCGCGGCGGCGCTGGCCTACGGGTTCGGCCGCAGCATGGAGCGCAAGGTCGCGGTGTACGACCTCGGCGGCGGGACCTTCGACATCTCGCTGCTCGAGATCGGAAACGGCGTGTTCGAGGTGCTGTCCACCGCCGGCGACACGTTCCTGGGCGGCGAGGACTTCGACAAGCGCGTCATCGACTGGCTGGTGTTCGGGTTCCAGAAGGAGCACAAGGTCGACCTGCGCAAGGACAAGATGGCGCTGCAGCGGCTCAAGGACGTGTCCGAGAAGGCCAAGTGCGAGCTGTCGAGCGTGATGGAGACGGAGATCAACCTCCCGTTCATCATCTCGACCGGCCGCAACGAGGCGCTGCACCTGCAGACCTCGCTGTCGCGTCCCAAGCTGGAGGAGCTCACCAACGACCTCATCGAGCGCACCATCGAGATCTGCAACCGCACGCTCGAGGAGGCGGAGATCGGCAAGGAGGAGATCGAGGACGTCATCCTGGTCGGCGGCATGACTCGCATGCCGCGCGTGCAGGAGGCGGTGGCCGACTTCTTCCGCATGGAGCCGTGCAAGGGCGTCCACCCGGACGAGGTGGTGGCGCTGGGGGCGGCCATCCAGGGCGCCGCGCTCCTCGACGAGCGGTCGGACGTGCTCCTGCTCGACGTCACACCCCACTCCCTCGGCATCATGATCGTGGGCGGCTACTTCCACCGACTCATCGAGCAGAACACCACGGTGCCGACCTCCAAGTCGCACGTGTTCACGACGGTCAAGGACAACCAGACCTCGGTCAAGATCCTGGTCCTGCAGGGGGAGAGCGACCGGGCCGAGGAGAACGAGCTGCTCGGCGAGTTCATCCTGACCGGGCTCCGGCGCGCGGTCCGCGGCGAGGTGGAGATCGAGGTGGCCTTCACGATCAGCGCCGACGGCATCGTGAGCGTGAAGGCCAAGGACCTCGAGACCGGCCTCGAGCAGTCGATCACGGTCACCGCGACCAGCGGCCTGACCGAGGACGAGATCCGCGACATGATCGACGCCAACAAGGACTACATGGTCGAGGTCCGCTCGAACCAGGAGTTCGACAAGCACCGGCACGGGGCGGAGCGCATGCTCGAGGAGATCGAGGGTCTGTTCGCCCAGGTGTCGGAGATCATCAGCGGCTCCGACTTCGGCCAGGACGCCATCAAGAAGGCGCGCGGGGTGTGCGACCGGGCGCGCCAGGCGATCGCGGCCAAAGATCTGCGTCAGCTCCAGGATTCGAGCGAGTCGCTGACCCGGACATTGAACATGTTCCGCGGCGTGGTGTCCAAGACGCGGGTGGGTTAGGAGCGGGACCGCGCGGCGGCGAGAGCGAGCAAGAGAGAGCGCGAGCGAGAGCGAGAGCGGTTCGAGCGAGAGCGGTGCGCAGTGGCGGCTGACGGCTCCAAGAATCAAACCACCGGCGGCGGAGCGGGGCAGGGCCAGGGGCACGGCCAGTCACCGGGTCAGGCGCCCAGCGTGCGCCTGCGCGCCGAGGAGGTGGTGGAGCGCGGGCTCCGGCTCTACGCTCACGGCGATCTGGTCGGCGCGCTGGCCGAGTGGCGGCGCGCGCTGGAGCTGGACCACGGCAACCGGCGCGGGCGCGACTACGTGGCCTACGTCGAGGACCACTTCGACGTCCTGAGCGAGAGGTTCGCCGCCGCGCGCGAGCGCAGCGGGATCGAGCTCCAGCCGCTCGATCTGGCCATCGAGATCGAAGCCGAGGATCCGATGGACGACATGGATCCGTACGAGTCGCTGGAGCTCGACTCGCCGCCCTCGGGCGCCGCCGGCGAGGAGGCGGCCGGCGGCGACGAGGATTTCGGAGAGAGCACCGCGCCGGCGCCCGAGGGGCCCAATTTGCAGGGGGCCGCGGCCGGGGGCAAGGTCGGCGCCGGGCGCAGACCGTGGGGTCGGCGGCTCGCGGGCGACCTCGACGGAGAGTGGCCGATGGACGACTCGTGGCCGGCCAGCCGCAGCAACGACACGCTCGAGATGGCGGTCGACCCGAGCGTGCTCGACGACCTGGATGACCTCATCGCAGGGGGGCCAGGCCCCGAGTCGGATCTCGATGGCGAGGTCGACGCCGACGAGGACATCGAGGCGGATGGCACGGGCGGGGCGGACGTCGCCGACAGCGTCGAGGAGGCGGACGTCGTCGACGAGGCGGACGTCGACGAGGCGGGCGTCGTCGAGGCGGACGCCGAGGAGGCGGACGTCGAGGAGGCTGACGTCGTCGACGATGTGGACGGGGTCGGCGAGGCGTACGGCGCCGTCGGGCCTGACGGTGTCGACGGGGCGCCCGGCGCGGGCGGGGAGGACGGCGCAGGCGGCGCGGGCGGGGACGACGGCGTCCTCGAGGCGGACGGCGTCGTCGGCGCGGTCGGCGTCGGCGGTGCCGTCGGTGCGGTCGGCGCGCACGGTGCGCACGGTGCGCACGGCGCGGTCGGCGCGGAGGCGGCGGACGGGGCCGATGCACCCGTCTCGGCCGAGGGCGCGGAGGATGCGGTCGGTGCCGGTGCGGACCTGGATGGCGTCGATGGGCTGCTCGACGGGCTCGACCGCGACCTGGCGGCCGGCGTGCAGACGATCGACGAGGTGCTCGAGGCGGTCGACGCGGTCGACGACGACGACGAAGAAGAGGACGAAGAGGCGACGGGGCCGGACGAGAAGACGATGCCGGCGCGGGCATCGCGCAGGCCCTACGGCAGCGTGCCCGGCATCCCGACCGCCGAGGGCAGCGGCCAGCTGGGCGGGGCCGAGTTCGGCTACGGGGCCGGGCGCGCCGGCCGCGCGCCGATGGCGACGGACGAGGCGTGGGCCGACGGGACCCCGACGGTCGAGCCGGTCGAGATGGACGGCGAGCGGGTGGGCGACATCCACGAGCTGGGCCCCGACGAGCTCCGCGAGGTGCGGGTCACCTTCCGCCGCTCGAACCGGGCCAGCGAGGCGCACGAGGACGGGGCCGCACCCGCGGCGGCGCCCGCCCGGAGCGCCGATCCCGGCGCCGACCAGGACGCCGGCGCCGACGACGCGGACGACGACGAGCCGGTCCGCGACATCGTGGACTCGCAGCCGACCGACGCGGACGTGGAGTCGTATCTGTCCAGCGCGCGCATCGACGACGAGGACAGCGGCGAGGGCAGCGACCCGGAGCGCGACGACGACGACGTCGACGAGGAGGAGCTGACCATCGAGCGAGACGGCGTGTCGGCCCGCGAGACGGAGGAGAGCCTGCGCCGGCGCACGACGCCGCGACCGCTTCCGCCGCGCACGCGGACCGAGACCGACCGCGGGACCACGCAGATGCACGGCCGGCGCAGGCCGCTGGCGCATCGATCGATCTCGATCGACCTGGTGTCCGCGGATCTCCAGGCCGAGCTCGAGGCCGCCATGGCCGCGGCCGAGTCGACCGGCGACGAGCATCTGCGCGAGCGGATCGCGTGGCTGATCGAGCGGGCGCGGCACGAGAACGGCGAGGGTCGCTACCCGAACGCGGTGGTCGCGGTCGACCTCGCGCTCGACGAGAACCCGGAGTCGGCCCTGGCCCAGAAGCTCATCCACTCCAACCGCGACCTCCTGTTCGAGATCTTCGGCAACTACCTGGGCGACATGCGCGCCGTGCCGCGCCTGGCCATGCCGATGAGCGCGATCCCGCTCAGCGACCTCGACCACCGGGCGGCCTTCTTGCTGTCGCGCGTGGACGGCGTCCTGTCGCTGGAGGACGTGCTCGACGTGGCCGGCATGGCCCGGCTCGAGGCGTTCCGGCACCTCAGCCGGCTGATGTTGCGGGGTATCCTCGAGCTCCGGCCATGACCCGATCACGCGGTACCCGCTCGCTGGCCGCCGGCCGCGAGCGCGGCGAGAGCTCATCCGGCGAGCGCGCCGACATCGGGGCGCCGCGCTACCGCGAGGTGCGCGAGATCGCCAACGGCGGGAACGGGCGCGTCATCGAGTGCATCGACACCGTGCTCGACCGCCGCGTCGCCATCAAGACCGCGCGCCGCGGCCCCGCGCTCGACCCGCAGGTGCAGGACATGCTGCGCCGGGAAGCCCGCCTGACCGGAGGGCTCGAGCACCCCAACATCGTGCCGATCTACGACGCCGGCGTCGACGAGCGCGGCGGCCCCTACTACGTGATGCGGCTGCTCAGCCAGCCCACCCTCGAGACCGTGCTGGGCAAGCTGGCCGCCGGCGAGCCGGAGATCCTGGCCACCTACTCGATCGGGCGGCTCCTCACCGACTTCTTGCAGGTCTGCCGCGCGGTCGACTACGCGAACAGCCGCGGCATCATCCACTGCGATCTCAAGCCGGCCAACATCCTGCTCGGCCGCTACGGCGAGGTGTTCGTGGTCGACTGGGGCCTGGCCCACGACCAGAGCGACCAGACCGGGTTTCGCGGCGGCACCCGCGGCTACATGGCGCCGGAGCAGCTCGACCCGCGCGCGCGCCTCGACGCGCGCACCGACGTCTTCGCGCTCGGCGCCATCCTGTACGAGATCCTGTCGCTGCACTCGCCGTTCGACGCGGCCAGCGAGTCGGAGGTGCAGGCCCTGGTCGGCGAGTACGTGGCCGGCGAGTGGGCCCCGCCCCCGCCCGGCCGCCTCCGCACCATCGCGGTGCCGCGCGAGATCGAGGAGATCTGCATGATCGCCCTCGACCCCGACCCGGCCGGGCGCTACGCCACCGCCACCGAGATGGCGCGCGCGATCGAGGCCGCGTTCTTCGGCTACGCGCGGCTGCCATAGCCCGCGATCCCGCCCGCGCTGGCCGCGCCCGCGCGTGGGTGACGCCGGGTCTTGCCGAACCGGGGCCATGGGGCTAATGGTTCGAGGGCGGAACACGCCACGAGAGGAGCCGTCATGAAGGTGTACGAGCTGCAGCCGCGCGAGGGGTTCGATTCGCTGACGCTGGTCGATCGGCCCGCCCGCGCGCCGGGGCCGCGCGAGGTGCGGGTCCGCGTGCGCGCGGCGTCGCTGAACTACCGCGACCTGGTCATGGCGCGCGGGGCGCAGCGGCGCAAGGCGCCGATCGTGCCGCTGTCCGACGGAGCCGGCGAGGTGGTGGCGGTGGGCGACGAGGTCGCGCGGCTCCGCCCCGGCGACCGGGTGACCGCCGCGTTCTTCCCGACCTGGAAGGACGGCCCGCTGTCCGACGCGCATCACGCGCGCGCGCTCGGCGGCGGCCAGGACGGCATGCTCGCCGAGGAGGTGGTGCTGCCCGAGGAGGCCTGGCTGCCCATCCCCGACTCGCTCTCGTTCGAGGCGGCCGCCACCCTGCCGTGCGCCGGCCTGACCGCGTACCACGCGCTGTTCGTGGCGGCCGATCTCAAGCCGGGCGACACGCTGCTGGTCCAGGGCACCGGCGGCGTCTCGATCTTCGGCCTCCAGCTCGCGCGTGCCGCCGGCGCGCAGGTGATCGCGACCTCGTCGAGCGCGGAGAAACGCGAGCGCGCGCTGGCGCTCGGCGCCGCCCACGTCATCGACTACAAGGCCGACGCGACATGGGGCGAGACGGCGCGCAAGCTCACCGGCGGCCGCGGGGTCGACCTGGTGATCGACGTGGGCGGGCCGGGCACCTTCGATCAGTCGGTCGCCGCGCTCCGCTTCGGCGGCACCATGAGCATCCTCGGCGTCCTCACCGGCACGCGCGGCGAGGTCAACACCTACGGCATCTTCCACAAGACGCTGCGCGTGGCCGGCATCTACGTCGGATCGATCGCCATGTTCGAGGCGTTCCTGCGCGCGGTGGAGGCGACCCGGCTGGAGCCGATCATCGACCGCACGTTCCCGTTCGGCGAGGCGCGGGCGGCCTACGAGCACATGGCCGGCGGCAGCCACTTCGGCAAGGTCGTGATCGCGATGTGAGGTCGCGGTGAGGGCAATGTGAGGGCGATGCGAGGCGAGCGGCCCCGCTCGTCGCGACGACAGAGGAGGAACCATGGAACCGGCAGCGCTCGACGAGTGCAGGGTCGTCATCGTGGTCGACAACGAGACCGACACGCTCTCCAGCGTCGACGAGGGCGTCGCTCAGACCCCGGAGCTGGTCGGCCGCATCGCGCGCACGCCGCCCGGGCCGGAGGCCGCCGCCGGCCACGAGTGCCGCGAGGCGTTCGCCGACCTGTGCGTCGCGTGCCACGGCTTCTCGGCGCTGGTGACCGGGCGCCGCGGCGACCAGCAGCACACCGTGCTGTTCGACGTCGGCCCCTCCGCCGATATCTGGCTGGACAACGCTCGGCGCCTCGCGATCGATCTCGCTTCGATCGAGGCGGTGTTCCTGTCCCACTGGCACTTCGACCACAGCGGCGGCATGCCCGGCGTGGTGGCGGCGATCGCCCGGGCGCGGCGCGACGCGGGGCTGGCCGCGCCGCTGGTCGACCTCCACCCGGATCGCCCCGACCAGCGCGGCATCCTCCTGCCCACCGGCCTGATGATGCTCCTCGAGCCCGAGCCCACCATGGCGGCGTTCGCCGACGCGGGCGGCGAGATCCGGCTGCACGCGGACGCGCACCCGGTGGGGGGAGACTTCTTCCTGGGCAGCGGCGCGATCCCGCGGCTGACCTCGTACGAGAACGGGCTCCCCGGCCATCACAGCTCGCGCGGCGGTGCCTACGCGCTCGATCCGCTCATCATGGACGAGCGCTACCTGGCCGTGCGCGTGCGCGGCCGCGGCGTGACCGTGCTCTCGGCCTGCTCGCACGCCGGGGTGGTCAACGCGTGCCTCGACGCGCGGCGCGCCGCCGGCGGCGAGGCGGTGGACGCGGTCATCGGCGGCTATCACCTGGCCGGAAAGGGAGTCGAGCCGCGCATCGAGCCGACCGTCCGCGACCTGGTCGACCGGGTGGGGGCCCGGATCGTCGCGCCCGGCCACTGCACCGGGTGGCGGGCCAAGGTCGCGCTGGCCGCGGCGTTCGCGCCCGGTCGCTACGGGCCGAGCGTGGTCGGCACGGTCTACACGCTGCGCGCCGAGTAGCGCGGCGCGCGCGTCACAGCGGGGCGTGCCTTTGCCACGGCGCGAGCTGTTCGATCTGCCGGGCGACCGCCAGCAGCAGAGGTTCGCTGCCCGGCGGCCCGCCGAGCATGACCGCGAGCGGCAGGCGCTCGGCGTCCACGCCGGCGGGGACGGCGATGGCCGGGTAGCGGGCCAGGTTCCAGGGCGGCGTGAACGGGGCGAACCGGCTCATGCGCAGGATCGAGCGCAGCCACCCGGTGCGCAGCGACGCGGTGGTCGGCGGCGGCTGGGCCATGGCGGGCTGGAGCAGCAGGTCGCAGCCGGCGAACACCTCGGCGAACAGGGCGCGCATGCGCTCGACCTCGCTGTCGGCGGGCGGGCGCCGGCGCAGCGCGCGCTGGCCGCGGCGGACGTGCGCGCGGGTCTGCGCCTCGAGCAGCTCGGGGTCGAGGCCGAGCCGCGCCACGTCGTCGGCCGCGAAGGCGCACCAGCGGCGAAGCAGCGCCAGCCCCAGCGCGGTCGAGCGCGGGCCGTCGATGACCCGGATCGCGTGGCCCGCATTCGCCAGCACCGCGGCGACCGCCTCGGTCGCGCGCCGGTACGCGGGATGGACGCGCAGCCCGATGCTCGGGGCGCGCAGCACCACCGAGATGCGGAGCGGCCGCGGCGCCGCCAGGTCGCGCGCCTGCGCGCCGCCGGCCAGGACCGACAGGAGCAGCGCCGCGTCGCCGACGGTGGTCGCGATCGGCCCGGCCTCCGAGTGCCCGAACCAGGGATGGACGTCGCCGACCGGCAGCACGCCCGCGCCCGGCTTGAGCCCGACCAGGCCGCAGCAGGCCGCGGGGATGCGGATCGAGCCGAGCCCGTCGGAGCCGAGCGCGATCGGCGCCATGCCGGCGGCCACCGCGGCCGCGCTGCCGGCCGACGAGCCGCCCGGCGTGCGCGCGAGGTCCCACGGGTTGCCGGTGGTCTTGCCGTAGACGTCGGCGGCGCCGTGCGCCCACAGCGCCAGCTCCGGCATGGTCGTGGTGCCGAGCACGAGGGCGCCGGCGCGGCGCACGCGCGCCAC
>DATFRY010000527.1:0-4248 GCA_035262925.1 Kofleriaceae bacterium
GACCGCGGCTCCGGCGACGTGAGTCCGGATCGGAACGGTGCCGCGCAGCGCGTCGAAGGTCGAGCGGGTGAGCGCGCCGATGTGCGTGCGCAGTCGCAGGTCGCGGTCGGTCAGCATCGGCTGGAGCGCGAGCGGCACGCCGAGCGCGACCGCGCAGGCGAGCAGCGCGAGCGGCGCGCTGTGCGGATCGATCCAGAAGATGCCCAGCGCCGTGCACACCAGGTCAGCGCAGGCGCGCACGAGGCGAGCGCCGAGATCCGGGACCTCCCGCAGCGTGTGCATGGCGTGGCCGCGCTCCGCCATGTCCGAGGTGAGCCGGCTGCGGAAGTAGCTGTCGAACAGCCGCGGCAGCCGCTCGAGGAGCGCGGCGCGCAGCCGCGTCTCGAGCCGCCGCCCCGCGCGGAGCACGCCCTTGGCCGCGCCGAGCTCGACGAGGAGAAGCCCGACCGAGAACGCCAGCAGCGCGGCGATCGCGGCCAGCCGCTCCCCGGGGCGGGCGATCTCGCGCCCCAGGTCGAGGAAGGCGCGGAACAGCACCGCCTCGGCGAGGACCGCGCCGGCGGCGACGACCAGCGCCGCGCCGATCGCGGCCGGTGCCAGCACCCCGTCGGCGCGGACGAGATCGAGGATCTCCCGCCCGGGCCGCGCCGGCGGCTCCTCGAGCGCGGCGACCAGATCGGGCGGCAGATCGGGCCGCCGATCGGGCGGCAGCGAGGCGCCGGCGGCCGCCCGCCCGGTCACGCGCATCAGCACCGCCCCACCCATGAGGAGCTGGTCCTCGCCGCCGCTCACCGGTCGCACCGTCCAGTACGCGTCCGGGATCTTGCCCGGTCGGGCGATCAGCGCGTGCAGGAGCGCCCGCGCCTCGCGGCCCCGGTCGACGCCGCGCGCGCGCACCAGCGCCGCGGCCATGCGGACCCCGGCGTCGACCTCGGCGAGCGCACGCCAGGTCGGATCGCCGCCGGCCAGCGCGACCAGCGCCTCGGCCTCGGCGCGGCCGACGCCGAGCTCGGCCATGCGCGCGACGAGAACCGCCGCCGCGCCGTCCGAGCCGGCCCACTCGCGCCACACCTCGGCCGCGACCGGCATGCGGTGGAGGTAGAGCTCCTCGAGAAAGCGCCGCGCGGCGACCAGGCGCCGGCCGGTCGCCGGATCCATCACCTGGACCAGCGGCCCGTGCCGGCGCCACGCGACCACGAAGTGGGTCACGCCGGCCGGGAGCCGCACCACGGCCAGCGCGGGGAGCGCCTCCGCCTCGTCGGCCAGCACGTGATCGAGCGGCAGCATGACCTGCTCGGCCTCCAGCCCGAGCAGCCTCGCCACCTCCTCCAGCGTGTCGATCGACGTGCCGTCCACGTCGGTCTGGCAGGCCTCGCGCAGCCGCGGATACGACACCGGGATGCGCCAGCCCTCGAGGATGCACTTCAGCGCCGCCGGGCCGCAGTCCATGGCCGAGGTCTGGATGACCTCGGGTGCGAGCCACGAGCGCCGATCCGGTCCGTGCAGGATCACGGGCTCGCCCCCGATCCCGATCGGGCCCCTGCCCCGTCGCTGCCGCCGGCGTCGCTCCCGCCGAGGAACAGGCCGGCCGCGCGCAGCACCAGGGTCGCGGGCGATGCCCGCTCCACCTCCACCTCGACCGCGCCGGGAAGCCCGTGCTGGATCGGGATCGACGCGGGCGGCGGGCCGTCGAGCTCGAGCTCCACGCGCAGCCGGCCCTCGTGGCTCTCGCCGGCCACCGCGCTCACTCGCGCCGGCAGCGCGCCGTACTGCGTCCACGGAAACCCGTCGAGCCGCATCCACGCGCGCTGCCCCACCCGCACGCGACCGATCGCCTGCTGCGGCGCGAAGCGCGCGACGATCCGGATCCGGCCGTCCGGCAGGATCGAGCCGAGCTGGTCGCCGGCGCCGACCATGGCTCCGGCGGTCAGCTCGACCACCGACGACAGGACGCCGGTCGCGGGCGCGCGCACCACGTGCTGTTCGATCTCGTGCTCGAGCCGCGCCACCCGCGCCCGCGTCATGTCCGCCTCGCCGACCAGCTCGGCCTCTTCCCGGCGCAGCCGCTCGATCCGCACCCCTCGATCGCTGGTCGTGGTGCGCGCGTCCAGCTGGAGCTTGCTGGACTGCACGCGCAGCGACTTGACCACCGCGCCGCGCTGCTCGACCTGCCCGCCGGCGCGCATCAGCTCGACCTCCGGGACGACCCCCTGGCGCCGCATGGCGGACATCCGCGCCCGCTCGTCGCGCGCCACCCGGAGCGCAACCTCGGCCTCGGTCCGGTGCGCGTGCGATTCGGCGCGCGCCGCCCGCGCCGCCTTCGCCGCCGACGCGAGGCCCCGCTCCTCCGCGGCCAGCTCGCCGCGGATCGCGCGCAGCTGAGGCTCGAGCGCGCCGAGCCGCGCCTGCTGCTCGGTGACCTGAAGTCGGAGCTCCTCGCTGTCGAGCTCGACCAGCGGCGCGCCCTTCGCGACCGGCACCCCGAGCCGCAGACGCGAGACCACCACGCGCCCCGCGATCGGACTCTCGATCGGCCGCGGCAGGCTCGCGGCCTCGAGCTGAGCGTCGCGGGACGACTCGACGACCATCGTCTCCGACAGGAAGAACCAGGCCACCCAGGCGCCCAGGATGACGGCGCCCCCCGCGAGGGAGAGCGCCGTGCCGCGGAACGAATCGCGATGGAGCGCGCGCGTGGTCTGCGAGAACAGCGCAGGCACGTCGACGACCGGCCGGACTAGCGGCGCGTGAGGTGGACGCGGACCAGCGTCTCGTTGTGCTGCAGCCTCTGGCCGCCCGCGCGGATCTGGGTCTTCACCCGGATCGCGGCGGGGGCGCCGGCCGCGGACCGGCGCGCCGGGTCGGGGCTGCGAGTGCGAGTCGTCGGGGTCATGTCCTCATCCTTTCGCCGGGGGTCGATTGGTTCGGAGATGATGGTGGTTCGAAGAAGAGTTGTTCGATGAAGACGTCGATCGCCGCCGCGCGGGGCGGCGCGGCTCGTCGGCCAGGGACGCGAGGTTGTCCCTGACGACGAGCACCTTGGGATGGCGAGGTCCGAGAGAGCCCTCGAAGATCGCGGCCGCCCGCTCGAGCGCCGACCTGGCCCGTCGCAGCTGGCCCGCTTCTCGATACAGCAGGGCCAGGTTGTTCAGCGTCATCGCCACATCCGGGTGCCGCCGCCCCAGAATGCGCTGCTTCATGGCCAGGGCCTGGGTATACATACGCTCCGCCGCCGCTCGACTCCCCTCGGCGTGGATCGAGGCCGCCAGGTTGTTGAGGTTGACCGCGATCTCGTAGTGCACGGGCCCGTGCACGCGCCGAAACACCGACAGCGCGCGTCGATAGAGCGGCTGCGCCTCCGCGTGCCGCCCGAGCCCGTCCAGGATCCCGGCGAGCGCAGCGCTGTCCGCCGCCACGTCGAGGTGGGCCGGGCCGAGGGCCTTCACCCGGATCTCCACCGCTCGCCGCGCGTGCGGCTCGCCGCGCGCGTAGCGCCCTGCGGCGTGCTCGAGCCCGCCCAGGTTGTGATGGATGGTCGCCACCTCGCTGCTCTCGCCGCCGAAGTGACGCGTCGCGATCCGCAGCGAGCGCCGGTACAGGCGCCCCGCCTCGGGGAAGCGGCCGATGTACTTGTAGAGCACGGCGAGGTCGTTCAGCACCACGCCCGCCTCGGGCGCCGCGGCGCCGAAGTGCCGCTCGGCGATGGCCAGCGCGCGCCGAAAGATCGGGCCGGCCAGACGGTACTCGCCGCGTGCGCGGTGCACGTTGGCCAGGCCGGTCAGCACCTGGATGCGGACCCGCGCGGCGTCACCGCCGCCTCGTGCGCCGCGCAGGATCGCCCCGGCGCGTCGGTAGAGGCGCAGCGCCTCGTCGAGATCGCCGCGGTCGACGCGGATGCGCGCGAGCGCGTCCATCACGTTGGCGGCGTCCGCGCTCCTGCGGCCGAGCGCAGACTCGATGAGCGCCAGCGCCTCGCGGCACGCGATCTCCGACTCGCGCAGCCGTCCGCGCGCGTGGAGTCGCATCGCGCGCTCGTGGAGCCGACAGCCGCGCTCCACTCGTACGTCATCTTGTCGGGCCATCGACGACTCGCGCGATCGCGCGGCGCGAGGATAGCCGACGGGCCATGCGGCGGCGCGCGACGGCAACCACATGTGTGCGATCGGAACATCCGGCTCGCGGGACGTCCCACTGCACGTCGCACTGATCGCCCGTGCCCTCGAGCACGGGGCGCCGCCGCTTATCAGAAGA
>DATFRY010000528.1:0-7570 GCA_035262925.1 Kofleriaceae bacterium
CGCCTCGGTCGTCCTGCAAGTCCTGGTCTCGTTCGTCTTCTCGCGCGGCGCCAGCCGCAGCGCCGTGCTCTTCAACAACCCGAACCAGCTGGGCTACTTCGCGGTGCTGAGCGCCAGCATCCTGTGCCTGGGCAGGCGTCGGCTCGGGCTCGGCACGGTGTCGGCCACCGTCGGCCTCCTGGCGTCGGCCTACCTGGCGCTCCTCTCGTCCTCGAAGGCCGCGCTGGGCGCGACCGCGATCCTGGTCATCGTCGGCCTCCTGTCCAACCCGCGCTTCATCGTCGTGTCGGTGCTGGGCGCGCTGCTCCTCCTGGTCACCTCCAACCGCGTCACCGACGCGATCGACCGCGCGCGCACCCGCATCGAGACCGACCAGAGCGCTGACTTCTTCGAGGAGCGGGGCTACGACCGCATCCTCGACAACAAGGAGCTCTGGTTCTTCGGCGCCGGGGAGGGCGGCTACCGCCGCTTCAAGGACACGAGCGCCATCGGCGCCCACGAGCTCCACTCCTCGGCCGGGACCATCTTCTTCTGCTACGGCATCATCGGGACCATCCTGTTCGGCGTGTTCGCCTGGCGGGTGATGGAACGCGGGCGGCTGCGCTACATCCTCCTGCTCATGCCCGCCAGCGCCTACGGCCTCACGCACCAGGGCCTGCGCTTCACCCTGCTATGGGTGCTCCTGGCCCTGTTCATCGCGCTCAAGGACTACGAGCGGCGAGGAGTCCAGTCGCCGCAGGCGGCCAGGCGGGCCCGCGCCCGCGCCCGCCAGATGGGGCCGCCGATGCGCCGCCCCGTGGGAGTACAGACCAAGACATGAGCAGTGACATGAAAGTGGGCATCGTCGGCTGCGGCCTCATCTCGGCCGCGCACCTCAAGGCGTGGGCGCGCGTCGACGGGTTCAAGTGCGCCGCCGTCTTCGATCTCGGCCGCGAGCTGGCCGAGAAGCGCGCCCGCGAGTTCGGCGTGCCGACCATCGCCGACAGCCTCGAGGCGCTCCTGGCCGGGTGCGACGTGGTGGACGTGTGCACGCCGCCGCAGACCCACGCGCGCATCGCCGAGCAGGCGGTGGCCGCCGGGCGCCACATCGTCATGGAAAAGCCGGTCGTCACCGACGTGCGCGACTGGGACCGCATCACCGCGCTCCTGGCCGGCTCGCCCAGCAAGCTGGCGGTCATCCACAACCTCAAGTTCCTGCCCAGCGTGCAGCAGGCCAAGCAGTGGGTCGACGAGGGGCGCATCGGGCGCATCCTCCGGGTCCAGCGCGAGTTCATGACCAGCCCGTCGAGCGACCGCATGCTGGTCGGCGACAACCACTGGTCGCACAGCCTGCCCGGCGGGCGCTGGTTCGAGACGCTGCCGCACGAGCTCTACCTCACCCATTACTTCGCCGGCCCGCACGAGCTGGCCGACGTCACCATCGCGCGCACCGCGGACGCCCCCTCCGGCGCGCCGGCCGACGAGGTCGTCATCAGCCTCAAGAACGGCGGCTGCCTGGCCACCATCCACTTCTCGGCCCACTGCGAGCAGAACCGGCGCGTCTTCACTCTCCACGGCACCGAGGGCTCGATCACGGTCGACATCCTCAGCGACTTCGCGTCGCTCAGCACGGTGGGGGACGCGAAGTGGAAGCGCGCGGTCGGGCGCGGGCTGCTCGACGCCGGGCGCACGCTGCTGCGCGCCGCCGCCGACCGGCCGCGCTACGCGGTCCAGCACCTGCGCGGCGACTCGCCCCACTCGCGCATCATCCTGGGCCTCGCCCGCCACCTGCGCGGCGAGGGCCCGCATCCGACGCCGATCGAGGAGGTCGACTACGTGGTCCGCCACTGCGAGATCATCGGCCGCGCGATCGATCGCAAGCTCTCCGGCCCCGCGGCCGCGTGAGCCGTCCCATGACCGCGCAGTCGCCGTTCAGCGTCGCGTACATCCTCGGTGCGGGGCACTGCGGGTCGACGCTGCTCAGCATGCTGCTGAACGGCCACTCCGAGATGCTGGCTCTCAGCGAGCTGCGCAAGATCGGCGGGCTGCTCGGCCCGCGCGCGGCGTCGCGCCAGCCCAACCCGCTCGAGGGCGAGCTGTGGCAGAAGGTCCGCGCGCGCTACGAGGAGTCGTACGGCGCGCCGTTCGACCAGCTGGCCATCGATCATCCGTCGTGGAAGACGTTCGTGGGCTGGAGCCGCGAGGAGCTGGCGGCCTGGGTGGAGCCGCAGATCCGCCTGCTCGAGTGCGTGGCGGCCGAGTCGGGCCGCCGCATCCTCATCGACTCCTCCAAGTCGTGGCAGCAGCTCTACCTCCTGCGCCGCTCCGGGCGCGTGCCGATCAAGGTGCTGCACGCGGTGCGCGACGGCCGCGCGGTCCTCCACTCCTACAACCGCAAGTACGACGACTTCCTGTTCAGCTTCGGCCAGTGGGTCAAGCCGACCGCGATGGCGGCGGTCTTGCGGCCCACGTTCGGCGAGGGCGAGTGGCTCACGGTTCGCTACGAGGACCTGGCCACCCGGCCGAGCGAGGTGCTGGACCGGGTCTGCCGCTTCCTGGGCATCGAGTTCGAGCCGGCCATGCTGCGCTACCGCAGCCACCGGTGGTTCGGCATCCAGGGCAACCGCATGGCGCACGGCAAGTCGGAGGAGATCCGCCTCGACGAGAAGTGGCGCCGCGACCTGTCGCGCCGCGACCGCATCCTGTTCGAGCTCCTCGGCGGCCCGCTCAACCGCTACTACGGCTACCGCCTCCGGTAGCGGCTGGCAGCCACGGGTGCCCGGCGGCCGGCAGCGCCCCTGCCGTGCGAAGCTCGCGCGCGCGGAACGCTCGACGGCCGCGGACGCGCTACGGACCCTTGGCGCTCTGCCGCTCCCACTCGGCCTGGCGCAGGTTGCCCAGCGCCTCCTCGACCGCGGCCAGCCGCCGGTGGATCTCGCGGCGCGCGAGCAGGTAGATCTCGGGCCGCTCGCGCATGTCGATGAGCTGCTGGCGCGCGGCCGGCCACCTCTGCGCGCCGATGTAGACATCGGCCAGGATCATGTTGGCCTCGAGCACCTCGGTCAGCTGGCCGTGCTTGTCGAGCGCGCGCTTCGCGGTCCGCTCCGCCTCGGTCCACTCCTTGCGCTCGACGAGGATGTGGCCGAGCGCGATCAGGTTCTCCTGGGTCGGCTCCAGCTGGGCCATGCGCCGCGCGGCCATCTCCGAGGCGGCGTGGTCCTTCTGCTTCTCGGCCAGGTCGGCCAGGTCCTTGAACGTGAGCAGGTCGCGCGGATACTGCACGACCACGAGCTTGAGGTAGGGCAGCGCCACCTCGGGGTGGCCCTCCTCGACCAGGATGCGCGCGATCCGCCGCGGGTGGAGGTGGCGGACCGGCAGCGCCTTGATGGCGTCCGCCGGCTTCGGGAACATGCGGATCAGCTCGCGCACCAGCTCGACCGGGTTGTTCGTGGTCGAGATGGCCAGCTGGTACTCGATGAGCGCCTGCCCCGGCCGCCCGCTGTGGGCCAGCATCTGCGCGGCTAGCCGGTGCAGCTCCGGGTGCATCGGGTGGAGCAGGAGCGCGTGGTTGAGGAGATACTTCCCGGCCACGTTGCCGGCCTGGAACATGCCGGCCGCGACGTAGGCGGTGGAGAGGTAGTCGACCGGATGCCGACCCATCGCCTCGCGCGCCTGCTCGATCGGCGGCGGCGAGTTGTCGCTGAGGTCGTTGTGGTCCTCGTGCAGGGTGCGCCCCAGCGGCGTGGCCAGGAGCGCCACGGCGGCGACCAGCAGCGCCGCGCCCCCGCCGCGCCACAGCCGCGCGCGCGCCGCCCGCGCCGGCGACATCTCCACGACCGGCACGTGGGTGAGCGTCGCCATCACCATGAGGATCGGCACCGCCAGGCCGGGCAGCTCGAGCCCGAAGTCCACCACGCTGTGGGCAGACACCGCGACCATGACGCCGAGCCCCGACGCGGCCAGCGCCCCGCCGTTCCACCGGCGGAGCACCATCATCGCGGCCCAGGCGGCGATGGCGGCCAGCGCCAGCGCCCCCGGGATGCCCCAGTCCACGACCGCCTGCAGGTACTCGTTCTCGACGTGGCTGAAGGTGAGAAAGCCGCTGCTCGGATGCACCCGCGTGAACGCCGGCTCGAAGGCCCCGCGCCCCACGCCGATCCACGGGCTGTCTCCGATGAGCGTGGCCGCCGACCGCCACGCCACGAACTTGCTGTGCGGCTCGGTGATCTCGGCCGCGGTGGTCGCCGTGAGCTGCTCGCTCACGCCCCCGGCGCTGAAGAACACCACCATGGTGAGCCCGCACAGGACCACGATCGTGGCCGGGATGGTCACCTTGGCCAGGTCGGGCCGGCGGTTCTTGCGCGAGCTCTCCTGCAGCCAGCGCTGCAGGACCAGGATGCCGCCGAAGACGCCCATGCCGAGGGCCACGCCGACCGCCGCCCCGCGCGACTGGATGAGCAGCGACTCCACCAGGCAGAGGACGCCGCACGCGCCCCACGAGACGCGATGGGCCAGCGGGATGCGCTCGCGCATGGCCAGCCCGCCCGAGACCAGCGTGCCGGCCGCGAGCAGCGAGGCGAAGTGGTTGCGGTTGAGGAGCGGCCCGAGGAACTCGGCGTAGGCGTAGCGCGGCTGATACAGGCCGTAGAGCGACCTGGCCTGGAGCAGCTTGTGGATGAAGCCGATGCCCGCCGCCGCCCCGATGACCAGCGCCACCGCGGTGAGAATGCGGACACGCCCGCGCTCGCTGGCCGCCATGCGCAGCACCACGTAGGCCAGCGCCAGGTAGGAGCCGAGCTTGACCAGCTCGAACAGCGTCCCGGGCGGGTCGAGCGACAGCGGCATGATGCTGGGCTCGCCGGCGCCGGCGAGAGTCGCGCCCTCGGTGATGAGGTCGTGGGCCTCGGGATCGAGGAGGCTCATGACCCCGGCCGGAAGCGGCACCAGCTGGAGGAGCGTGAGGCCCGCGGCCACGGCCAGCAGGAAGAAGAGCGGCGTGCGCCGGGCCAGGCGGCGCTGCGAGGTCACCTGAAGGCAGAGCGCGGTGGCCGACAGGAGGCCGATGGCGATCACCGAGTAGCGGTGCGCGCCGCCGATCGCGAACACCGAGGTGACCAGCGCCGCGACCGTGACCACCCAGGTATTGCGATCGCGCTGTCGCATGAGAACCCCCGGCGGACCCGCTCGATCGAGACTACACCGGTGACGTCAGAAGAGACGCTCGGGGACGAAGACCGTGTCCCCCGGCTCCATCGGGAAGTTGGGGCGCTTGCCCTCGCCGATCGAATCGACCGGCACCGTGAAGCTCACCTTCTTGCCCTGGACGACGCGGGTGACCTGCACGCCGTTCTTCTTGGCCATCGACTTGAAGCCGCCGCTCTGCGCGATGGCCTCGACGATCGTCATCCCGGGCACGTACGGGATCGTGCTGGCCTTCTCCACCTGGCCGTAGACCGAGATGCGCTGGGAGTTGGCCTCCATCAGGGTGATGGAGACCACCGGCTGGCGCAGGTAGCCGTCGGCCAGCCGCTTCTGGATCTCGCCCTCCAGCTCCGCCACCCGCCGGCCCGACGCATCGACCGCGCCGATGAACTGGACCGAGATCTTGCCGGACGCGTTCAGCCGGTGCGACGACTTGAGCTCGTTGGACCCGTAGTAGATGTGGAGCTCGAACACGTCACCCGGTCCGAGGGGCGCCTCGACCGAGGCCGGCATCACGACCGAGCCCGCGCCCGAAGGATAGGAGGACGGCGGCGGCTCACCGCATGCCGCGGTGGTGCCCGAGGAGATCGCAACAGCAATTGCGCAAGCCAGAAGCCTCATTGCCTGGTCAGCCCGCATACCATAGCAGTCCGTGAGGGGCCAGAGCCCGGGGACGCAGCTCGGTTAGTGCCCCGTGACGTTTCGAGGGTTCAGGCGATCGCACACATGCCGTGTGCTAGCCTGGCGCGATGAAAGTCGCTGTGATTGGGACCGGCTATGTGGGGCTGGTCGCCGGCACCGGATTCGCCGACTTCGGCAGCCATGTGACCTGCGTGGACATCGATCGCGCGCGGATTGCGGGGCTCGAGAAGGGCGTCGTTCCCATCTACGAGCCGGGCCTGGCCGACCTCCTCCAGCGCAACACCTCGCGCGGCCGTCTCACCTTCACGACCGACGTGGCCGGCGCGGTGGCCGGTGCCAGCGTCATCTTCATTGCGGTCGGCACGCCCCCGGACGAGGGCGGCCGGGCCAACCTCGATCAGGTCATCGCCGCGGCGCGCGACATCGGGCGCGGCTTGACCGGCTGGGCCGTGATCGCGACCAAGAGCACCGTCCCGGTCGGCACCGCGGACCGCGTGCGCGAGGCGGTGACCGAGACCGCGCGCGGCACCCCGTTCTCGGTCGCCTCCAACCCGGAGTTCCTGAAGGAGGGCGACGCGGTCAACGACTTCATGAAGCCCGCGCGCGTGGTGCTCGGCGTCGACGACGAGCGCGCGCGCCAGGTGCTCGAGGACCTCTACGCGCCGTTCGTGCGCAGCCGCAACCGCATCCAGGTCATGGACATCCGCTCGGCCGAGCTCCTCAAGTACGCGGCCAACGCGATGCTGGCGACGCGCATCTCCTTCATGAACGAGCTCGCCCTCCTGGCCGAGAAGGTGGGCGCCGACATCGAGAAGGTGCGCGCGGGCGTCGGGGCCGACCCGCGCGTCGGGCCGCAGTTCCTCTATCCCGGGCCCGGATTCGGCGGCTCCTGCTTCCCGAAGGACCTGGTCGCGCTCCTGGCCACCGCGAGCGACGTCGGCCACGAGCTGTGGGTGGTGGACGCGGTCGTGCGCGCCAACGAGCGGCAGAAGAAGGTGCTCGCCGCCCGGGTGGTCGAGCACCTGGGCGACGAGCGCGGCCGGCTCGACGGCCGCCGCGTCGCCGTGTGGGGCCTCTCGTTCAAGCCGGAGACCGACGACATCCGCGAGTCGCCGGCCCTGGAGGCGGTGCGCGGGCTGGCCGCCGCCGGCGCCGAGGTGGTCGGCTACGACCCGGCCGCGATGGCCAACGTGCGCGCCGAGCTCGGCGACCTCCTGCGCTACGCCAGCGGGGCCTACGAGGCCGCCGAGGGGGCCGATGCGCTGGTCCTGGTCACCGAGTGGCACGAGTTCCGCCGCCCCGACTTCAGCGAGATCCGCGCGCGCATGCGGGGCGACGCGCTGTTCGACGGGCGCAACGTGTGGAGCGCGGACCAGGCGCGCCGGGCCGGCTTCCGCTACTACGCGATCGGCCGGCCGGCTCTGTCCTCGTCCTGAACCCAGCGCCAGAACGCGCGCACCCCGTCCTCGAGCGACGTGGTCGGGGCGTAGCCGAGATCGCGCGCCGCGCCGGTGATGTCGGCGTACGTCACCGGCACATCGCCCGGCTGATCGGGCTGCCGGTCGAGCAGCGCCGCCTTGCCGACCACCTGCTCGATGAGGGCGACCAGCTCGGCCAGCGACGTGGTCGCGGTCCCGCCCAGGTTGTAGATCTGGTGCTGGCCGGCGTCGACGCGCTCGCAGGCGGCCACCACGCCGCGCGCGATGTCGCCTATGAAGCTGTAGTCGCGGCGGGTCTTGCCGTCGCC
>DATFRY010000529.1:0-12608 GCA_035262925.1 Kofleriaceae bacterium
CCGGTGTGGTTCGTGATGGTGAGGATCTCGTCGCGCAGCGACGGGACGAGCAGCAGGTCGACGCCGGCGAAGATCCGCGCCATCTCCTCGGCCACCTTGCGCCGCATGCGGTCGGCCTGCACGAAGTCGACCGCCGACAGCAGGCGCGACTGCCGGAAGGTGTTGGGCCAGGCGTCGGGCACCTGCGCCTTGAGCTGGTCGAGGCCGTGGGTCAGCGCGAGCTCCTCGAACGACGCCGCCGCCTCGGCGAACAGGATGAGCTGCATCGAGTTGTACGGCCAGTCCGGAATCTGGACCTCGACCGGAACAGCGCCGAGCTTCTTCAGCGCCTCGAGCGCCGCGCGGTCGACCTCGGTCGCGGGCGCCTCGCCCATCCAGTGCGGGAAGAACCCGACCCTGAGCCCCTTGATGCCGGCGGTGGCGTCGAAGTCGAGCTTGCTCGGCACGCTCGACACGTCGCCGCGGTCGGGCCCGCTCAGCGCCGCCAGCGCCAGGAAGGTGTCCTCGACGGTCCGCGCCATGGGCCCGAGCTTGTCGAGCGACCAGCACAGGGTCATCGCTCCGGTCCGCGCCACCCGCCCGAACGTCGGCCGCAGGCCGGTGACGCCGCAGCGCATCGCCGGCGCGATGATGCTGCCGCCGGTCTCGCTGCCGAGCGCGAAGCCGACGCAGCCCGCCGCGGTGGCCGCGCCTGGCCCGGCGCTGGAGCCGGACGCCCCCTCCTCGAGAAGCCACGGGTTGTTGGTCTGCCCGCCGAACCAGATGTCGTTGAGCGCCAGCGCGCCGAGGCTGAGCTTGGCGACCAGCACGGCGCCGGCCTGATGCAGCCGCGCCACCGCCACCGCGTCGGTCTTCGGCACGCGGTTGCGGAACGGCTCGGCCCCCCACGTCGTGCGGATGCCCGCCGTGTCGACCAGATCCTTGGCGCCCCACGGGATGCCGTGCAGCGGTCCGCGGTACTTGCCGGCGGCGATCTCGGCATCGGCCCGCCGGGCCTGCGCGAGCGCGAGGTCGCGGGTCAGCGTGATGACGGCATTGATCTTCGGCTGGAACCGCTCGAGCCGCTCGAGGTAGATCCGGGTCAGCCGCTCCGACGTCAGCTGCCGGCGCTCGATCCAGCGCGCGAGCTGCGTCACCGGCGCGAACGCGATGTCGTGGTCATGGGCGGGCGGCTTCCCGGCCGGACCGGGGCTGCGCACGAAGCGGTTGCGGGCCGGCCCGACGGTGAGCCCGGGCAGGGCCGGATTCCATCGGCTCGCCGGCGCCAGCTCCGGCTCGAGCGCGACCTTGCGCGGGCCGGTCCGCCGCTGGTAGAGCGGCGCCAACGACACCCGCCAGTTGCCGGCGGCCTGGGCGCGCTGGGCCGGCGTGTAGCTGACCTGCATCAGCTTCTCGGCCTCGGCGATCGTGCCGGCGCTGATCGGCGGGCCGACCTTGGGGCCGGTCCCGAACGCCGGCGGCTGCCCGGGGGGCGGTCCCGACGGCGGCGGCACCCTCGGCTTGGCCGGGTCGGCCCGCGCGACGCGCCCGACCGCAACGGCACCGAGCACGCCGAGGACAGGACCCTTCAAGAACTGTCTGCGTGAGCTGGCCATGGCCGGCACGGTACTCCGAACCCGACACCGCCCGGTAGTCCGCTCCGACGGGACGAGCTCGCCCGCGCGCCGGCCATCGCGGTGGACCGCCTCGAGCTCTCCGACGTCGATGCACTCGACGGCCACCACGCGGCGGACCAACCGACCCGACGGTCGCGCCTGGTGCGTTGCGGGCGCCCAGGGCTGTCCATGCCGTACACTAGGTCCATGGACCCTGCCTGGGAAAAGGCGTGGACCGAAGAGATCGGCCAACGGCTTCAGGAGGTGGTCGACGGAACCGCGGATCTCGTGGACGCAGATGAGGTGCACGAGTCCCTCCGCGAGGAGCTACGTGGCCAGCGCAAGCTTCGTTCCCTGGAGCCCACGGGACGCCGTCACCGCCGCGGCCTGGGGGCGGTCAGAGGCCGGTGTAGGCGGTGAGCTCGTCGCGGACGTCGCCTTCCTCGGTGAGGACGTTGCCGACGCCGGCGCAGTAATACTTGAACTCGACGGCGTCGGGCTCGACGATCGTGCGGTCGCGAGTCTTGAGGCAGCCGGTGAAGCTCCCGGCCGGCACCTCGACGGACTCGTCGAGGGAGACGATGTCGGCGTAGTCCTCGGCCTCGCCCATGAGGAATTCCTGGCGGTAGGCGTCCCCCACGTGGGGCTCGGCCAGCATGACCACGCCGGGGAGGGCGTCGTCCACGCCCCACTCCCAGGATCCCTCGGTGGTGACGACCACGCCGCCCTCGTACTCGGCCGTGTCCTCGCCGACGTACCAGACGTTGCCCGCGGCGTCCTGGGCGAACCAGTCGCGGGTGTCCTCGAGGAGCTCGTCGTCGAGGTAGACGGTGTCGCGAACCTCGCGGGCGGCCACGCCGTTGATGTCGACGGTGGCCTCCTCGACCGAGATCTCGGTCCGCTCGTTGCCGTCGGGGGTCACCGACGCGTAGGTCCACGTCGCCCCGACAGGGAACGGGAAGAGCGGGTGCGTGATGTCGGCCGACAGGTCGGCCGGGTCGATGTCAGGGGCGTAGGGCTGCGACGGATCGAAGGGCGCCGGCACCGAGCTGGCGTCCGCCTCGCCGGCATCGGCCTCGCCGGCATCGGCCCCGCCGCCCCCGCCGGAATCGGGAGAGCTCGACGCGGAGTCGCCGCACGCCGGCACCGAGAAGCCGAGGATGAGGATCAGGAGAGAAGGAAGAGTTCTTGTCGACGGCATGTCGGTCCCCTTTGCGCGAGAGCTGGCTCGACGAGGTGACGAGCTCGCTCCTGGGTGCCCGGTCCGGCCGACGACCTTCCGTGCCTCGCTCACGCCCCGGTCATGCGCGAGGTCCGCCGCGCTTCATCGCCGCGCGAGGTGAGCGGCCCCCGTCCCCGTCACTTCGGCGCGCGGCGGGTCGGGGGCTCGAAGTGGGGCGGCGGGCGGTTCGGTGCGGGCCGCTCGAAGAGAGGTGGGAGCGACTCGTCGTCGGGCAGCTCCTCCGCGAACTCCTTCGATGGACGCACCGGCGCCGGCGCCTCGGGCGCGAGTCCGGCCCTGCGGAGCGCGTCCTTCATGGATCCGGCCATCCCGGAGCGTAGCACTCACGCGTGCGGGCCCACGGGCGGGCGGCCGAACGCCGTCGGGTGCGGTCGGCGCTGCATGAGGGGGCCGGCCTCACCGGTCGCCAGGCGACCTGCGCGGCAGGACCGGAGAACGGGTACCTGCGCGCGTTCCGCCGCGGCATGGCCGTTGCTGTGAAAGGCGTCCATGCGCGCGCGGCTCATCCGATTCTCACTTGGCTTGCTGGCGTCGATGGCGCTGCTGGCCGCGGCCTGTGGCTCTGGCGGCGATCCGGCCGGTGGCGAGGACGGCGCCGGCGCCGGCGCCGGCGATGACGGAGCCGGCAGCGGTGGCGGAGGCGGAGGAGGCGGCGGCGATGACGGAGCCGGCGGCGGGGACGGCGCGGGCGACGACGCCGGTGGCGGGTGCGCGATCGACGGCGATCCGTTCGACCCGGCGGCGCTGCGTGCAGGGGTCGAGTTCCTCGCGTCGGATGAGCTCGCGGGGCGGGCGCCCGGCACGGCCGGCGACGCGGCCGCGCGCATGCACATCGAGGAGCGCTTTCGCTGCCTCGGCCTCACGGCCGCCGGCCCGGGCGGCTCCTTTCAGCAGCCGTTCGAGGCGCCCGATGGCCTCGAGACCGCCAACGTGGTGGCCTACGCGCCGGGCTCGGACGCGGCGCTGTCCTCGGAGGTCATCGTCGTCGGCGCGCATCACGACCACCTCGGCACGATGGGCGGCGAGGTCTACAACGGCGCCAACGACAACGCGTCCGGCGTGACGGCCATGCTCGCCGTCGCGCAGGCCATCCAGCGCCGGGGCACGCCGCCGCGGCGCACGATCGTGTTCGCCGCGTTCGGCTACGAGGAGAACGTCGGCGACTGCCTGGGTTCCGAGTTCTATGTCGACAACGCGCCCGAGGGCCTGCCCATCGACCGCGTCGTTTACATGGTGAACTCCGACATGGTCGGGACCTACCCGTCCGAGGAGCAGGTGTCGGCCTACGGCTCGGTCCCGGGGACGCCGGGACGAGCGCTGCTCGACGACCTGGTCGCGGGCCAGGCCGACATGACCTTCCAGCTCGGCGACACCGCCGATGAGGACGACTCCGACTTCCAGGCCTTCTGCGACCTCGGCATCCCCTACGTCTACTTCGAGACGTGGGATGAGGAGTGCTATCACTCGCCCTGCGACGACGCCGATCGGCTCGACTACGAGCACATGTCGTCCCTGGCCGCGCTCATGAAGGACCTCGTCATCGGGCTCGCCGACACCGATGCCGATCTGGCGGCCGCGCGCGGACAGGGCGCCTGCCCGCTCTGAGCCGGGCATCAAACCCACGCAAGTCCGCGGCGTTTCACCGGCCCCCGGAACGACGCGCCGCGCCGCGCCCCTCCTCGGCGCAAAAACGACTGCATGCAATCGCAGGCGCGATCGAGTACGGTCCGAAGGCCCCGGCGTCCGGACGCCGCAGTCGTCGTCGGTCAGCTGGGTCGACCAGACATCGAGGAGGGTGGGATGAGGATGACGATCCGTCTCACGTGGTCCATGCGTGTGCTGGCAGTCGCGGCGACGATGCTCGCGGCGGCGGCCTGCAACAAGAAGAGCGAGTCGGCGCCAAAAGCGGCGCCCGCCCCCGGTGGAGAGGCCGAGCCCGGCGGGAAGGCCGCCCCGGGTGGAGAGCCTGCCGCCGGTGAGCAGGCTGCACCCGCCGCCGAGACCGCCACGACCTCGTGTGCCAGCAAGGGCGAGCTCACCATGTGGGAGCGCTCGGGCGGCAACAAGGAAATGGTGGACATGCTCGTGGCGGCGTGGAACGCCAAGAACGCCGACTGCCAGATCAAGCTGACGTACATCCCGCACACCGAGATGGTCGGGAAGATCGCGCAGGGCATCGCGTCCGGCGAGGTGCCGGACCTGATGGGCATGGATCTCATCTACGCGCCGCAGTTCGAGAAGGCGCAGCAGCTGGTGGACCTCACCGACCGCATCAGCGACTGGCCGGAGCTGAAGACCGCCAGCAAGGGCCACATGACGGTGGCCACCTACGAGAAGAAGCTCTACGGGGTCCCGCTCTACGCCGACGTGTCGGCGCTCTTCTATAACAAGGACCTCTTCGCCAGGGCCGGGCTCGACCCCGACAAGCCGCCCACCAGCCTGGCAGAGCTGCGCTCCTACGCCGACAAGATCACCAAGCTGGGCGGCGACATCAAGGGCTACTACCTGCCCGGCAACTGCGCCGGCTGCAACATCTTCACCGTCGGGCCGCTCATGTGGGCCTCTGGCGCGAAGATCGAGGCGGCCGGCCCCGGCGACGAGCCGCTCGTCGGTGACGGGGTCAAGCAGGTGCTCCAGTTCGAGCGCGACATGGTCAAGGCCGGCAACGTGCACGCGGGCGACCGGGCCGAGAACGGGGAGACCTTCCACCTCCAGTTCGGCTCCGGCAAGGTCGGCATGATGGGGACCGGCAACTTCAACATCACGCTGGCCCGGCAGCAAAATCCGAAGATGAAGTTCGGCATCGCGCTCCTGCCCGGCATGGAGCCGGGCTCCTCGGCCTCGTTCATCGGCGGCGACCTCGTCGTGGTGCCCAAGGGCAGCAAGCGGGTGGCCGACGCGGTCAACGTGATGAAGTTCCTGCTGTCGGACGAGGTGCAGGTCGAGGTCTACGCCAAGGCGCTCAACCTCACCACGCGCAGCGACATGATCGACAACAAGTACTTCAAGGCCGAGCCGCTGGTGCAGGACGTGGCCAAGGCGCTCACCGTCGGTCGGACGCCCTACACGCTGAGCTTCTTCGAGCAGATCAACGCGCCCCAGGGCCCGTGGCTGCAGATGCTGCAGAAGGCCTACTACACCAAAGAGGACCTCGACACGATCATCGCCGAGGCGAAGAAGGCGATGAAGAGCATCGCCGACCAGTCGTAGCCGGCCCCCCCGCGTCCTGCATCGCTCGGAAGGCTGCACCCGGCGGGATGTCCTGCTCGCTCGCATCGCGGGGACCGTGGAGGTCGGCATGATCAGGCGGTCGCGAGGCCGCCTGATCGGGCTGGCCTATCTGGCGCCGGCGCTCCTCTTCGTGCTGGTCTTCACGGTCTACCCGCTCTGCCAGATGTTCTGGATGTCGCTGAACAACTGGTCGCTCATCGCGCCGCCCAGGTTCGTCGGCCTCGGCAACTACCGGCGGGCGCTCGACGACCACCAGTTCTGGGTCTCCTTCGTCTTCACCCTGAAATACACGGCGCTCATCACGCCGCCCCTCATCGTCGGCGGCTACCTGCTCGCGCTCCTGACGTCGCGCAACTCGCCGCTGCGCCGGTTCACGCGGACCGTCGTGTTCATCCCCGTCGTGATCGGTCTGGGTGTCTCGAGCCTGCTCTGGTACTGGCTGTTCAGCACCGACTTCGGCCTGATCAACCACGCTCTCATGGACCTGGGGGTCATCTCGAGCCCCGTCCTGTGGCTGGGGGTGGACGCCGACCGGTCCAACCTGGCGATCATCGTCTCCATCGTGTGGAAGGTGATCGGCTTCGGCATGATCCTCTTCGTCGGGGCGATCCAGGCCGTCCCCACCGAGGTCAACGAGGCGGCGATGGTCGACGGAGCCACCTACTGGCAGCGGGTGGTCCAGATCATCCTTCCGCTCACCCTGCGCACCGTGCTGCTGGTGACCCTGGTGAGCGCGATCGGCTCGCTGCTCGCCTTCGACCAGTTCTACATCATGACGGCAGGCCAGCCGCACAACGAGACCGCGACGTCGGTCTTCTACGTGTACCTCAACTCGTTTCCGTACCTGAAGCTCGGCTACGGCGCGGCCCTCTCGATGGTCCTGGCGGCGACCATCCTGGTCTTCACCGTCGTGCAGCTCCTGCTCACCCGCTGGATGCACGAATGATCGCCACGCGAGAGCAGCTCGGGCCCCGCGGCGCGGTGGGCGGGGGCAGACGCCTCGGGCGATCGGGCTACCTGGTGGGCGCGCTGTGCATCGCGATCTGCGCGGTCATGTTCGCGCCGCTGGCCATGTCGGTGCTCGCGTCGCTGAAGCCGACGGCGGAGGCGGCCGCCTCGCCGCCGACCTATCTGCCGCACGAGATCAGCCTCGACAGCTACGCGCGGCTGTGGAGCTACCAGGAGGGGCTCCCCGCGTACCTGTTCAACAGCGCCGGCACGGCGCTCCTCGCGATCGTGCTGACGCTCGTGCTGACGGTGCCCGCCGGCTACGGGCTGGCCCGGTTTCCGATCCCGGGAAAGGAGCTCATCTTCGTCGTCCTCTTGCTGGCGCTCATCGTTCCGTACCAGGCGCTGCTCACGCCGATGTTCCTCATGTTCGCGAAGATGGGCCTCACCAACAGGCTGCTGGGCCTGGCCATCCTGCACACCGCCATCCAGCTGCCCTTCAGCCTCTACATCATGCGCAACAGCTTCAGCGCCGTGCCGGTGGAGCTGGAGGAGGCGGCCGTGGTCGACGGGGCGTCGTCCTGGCAGATCTTGCGGACGATCTACATCCCCTCGGGTGTGCCCGCGATCGTGACGGTCGCGCTGTTCGCCTTCATCACGTCGTGGAACGAGTTCCTCGGCGCGCTGGTGATGATGAGCAAGGGCTCGAGCTTCACCCTGCCGCTGGTCCTGGCGGCGGCCCGCACCGAGACCAGCCTCGGCGGCACCGACTGGGGCATGCTCCAGGCCGGCGTCACCATCTCGATCATCCCGTGCGTCCTGGTCTACCTGCTGCTCCAGCGCTACTACGTGTCGGGCCTGATGAGTGGCGCCGTGAAGTGAGCCTGCACACCGAGGACGCACCGCGGAGGCGCCGAGGACGCACCGCGGAGGCGCCGAGGCGGAAGAATCCGGGCGATCGGTGCGGTTGCGTGGCAAGGTTCGGCGGGAGTGGCCGAATCTCCCTTTGCAGGGGCAAGGCAGGTAAGGATCGAGTCATGCGGGCCGCGTTGATCTCCATGGTGCTCGCCGCCGGCACGGTGTGCGGGGCCGCCGGGGGTGCTCTCGCGGCCCCCGGCAAGCCGGCCCGGTCGTACTGCCCGGGGGCCTACGCCGAGGATCTCGTCGCGCTTTCGGCCCACGCGCGCCACGTGGAGGCGCACACCCCCGCGTACGCGTACGCCGTGCGGACGACGGCGACATACGAGTGCGTGTCCTACGCCCCGAACGGGCAGCTCCAGCGCTCGAAGCACACCGCGACGGCGCACGGCACGGCCTTCGGCTTCCGCTACCAGGGTGGGTCGACCCTGATGCTGACCAACGAGCACGTCGCCGCCTGGCCGATGGTGACCGACGAGGACGAGAACGCGGTCGACGGGGTGCCGCGGGGCTGCAAGCGCGTGTCGGACGGCCTCACCATCGTCGATGACGACGAGGACGACTACGCCGGCGACGACATCCAGCTGGAGCGCGTCGTGGTCGAGCCGTCGCTCGACATCGCGATCCTGCGCGCCCGGGCCAAGCTCCAGATCATCCCGTGGCGGATCGGCAGGAGCGGCAAGCTCGCCTCGCGCGACGTCGTCGAGGTCAAGGGGTTTCCGCTCGGCGCGTTCCGCGCGACCAACATCGGCAAGGTCATCTCGGCGCACGACCACGACGTGTTCGGCGACTGGGACCACGACGACTTCGTGATCGACGCGCTGCTCTCGCACGGCAACTCGGGATCGCCCGTGCTCGCGGTGTCGTGCAAGACGCGCGAGTTCGAGCTGGTCGGCGTCTACCACGCCCACTACAGCCGCGGCAGCGCGCTCAACGTCGTCGTCGCGATCGACCAGCTCGGCGAGCTTCTGCGCACGCTCAGGCCGCTCCCGCACCCGAAGAGCGAGCCGCGGCGCGCGCTCGATGCCCGGGCGCGCAAGTCGCTGGTCGACGACCTTCGCGTCGCCGGCGACCCGCCGTTCTTCGCCCTCGGCGCGCTGACCGCGTCGGTGCGCGTGCGCTCCGACGGCGCGCTCGTGTTCGCGGTCTACTCGCCCGAGTTTCCCAAGGTGAGCCGGCCGCTGGTGGTGCTCGAGGACCGCGCAGCGCCGCCCGGCACGCGGTTCGGCGAGCTCGGCGCGATCTACGTCGGCGGCCCCAAGCCGCTCCGGCGACACACACCCGACGACCACGCGCGCCCCCTGCTCGAGCGCGCGCTCGACCTGGCCCGCCGCGACCTCATCGACACGCTCGCCTATCGCGCGGTGCGGGACGCCGGGGTCGGCTCGCGCGCGCAGGCGCGGTCGCTGGCCGAGCGCAAGCGCGCGCTCGATCATCAGCTCGCCTCTCAGGCCGACGTCACCGAGCAGCTGGTCGCGCTCGCGACCCACGCGAGCACGATCGGCAGCGCGGTCACGCTCGCCGGCATCGAGGCCAGCCCACAGGCCCCGCCGGCGGCGGCGGGCACGGCGCCCGCACGCCCGGCGCCCGCACGCCCGGCCCCCGCACGCCCGGCGCCCGCGCGCCCGGTGGCAGGACGCTCCGCGCCGGCCCGTCACCCGCCGGCGGCAGCGAACACGCCGTTCCCGCGGGCGCCGGCGCCGGCGCCGCCCGCGCGCCGCCGCGGCCCCACGCCGAGCGACCGATAGCGTCGCGCGACCCGTCCGGCCACGACCCGACGGGCTACGGCGCGACGCGGACGCGCAGCGTCTCTGGCCCGCGGAAGGAGATGTTCGGGTGGAAGCTGAGCCGCTGGCCCGGGGCCATGCGCAGGCGCGGGAAGCGGCGGGCGAGCTCCTCGATCGCGACCCGCGCCTCCAGCCGGCCCAGGTTGGCCCCCAGACAGTAGTGCAGCCCGCGGCCGAACGAGAGGTGCTCCTCGGCGTTGGCGCGGCGCAGGTCGAAGCGATCCGGCTCGGGGAAGACGGCGGCATCGCGGTTGGCGGCGGCGAGCCAGAGGAACAGCCGGGCCCCGGCGGGTAGCTCGACGCCGCCGAGCATCGTCGGGCGCGTGGTCACCCGCCGCCACACCGGCACCGACGGATCGAACCGCAGCGTCTCCTCGACCGCGGCCGGGATGAGCGCCGGGTCGGCGACGACGGCGTCCCAGCGGTCGGGCTCTTCGAGCAGGCGGCGCGCCGTGTTGCCGATGAGGCCGGCGGTGGTCTCGTGGCCGGCGAAGCTCAGCGAGAACAGGATCGACGCGATCTCGGCGAGGGTGAGCCGCTCCGGGTCCTCGTCGTGGATGGCGAGCAGATCGCTCGTCAGATCGTCGCCGCGCCGCCCCGCCACGGCGTCGACCATCGAGCGCAGGTAGCCGCGGTACGCCGCGATGTTGGTCGCGATCTCGACCTGGTCGGCGGGCGCCGGGCGGCCCCACGACAGGGCCGCGCGGTAGCCGCACCACCGCTTGAGCTGCGGATGGTCGGCCTCGGGCACGCCCATCAGCGAGAAGACGATGGACGCGGGCAGCGGGAAGGCGAGGGTGGCGACCAGGTCGAGCTCGCGCGTGTCCCCGACCGCGTCCAGGAGCTCGGCCGCCACCCGGCGGATGGTCGGGACCATGCGGTTGACCCGGGTGACCGCGAAGGCGCGGGCTGCCGGCCGGCGCAGCCGCGAGTGGGCCGGCTCGTCGAGGCTCACCATCGACGGCTGGGGTCTGTGCCCACCCGCCAGGAGGATGTTCTGGGCCTCGGGGACGATGGGGACGAGCGGGGCCTGCGCCACCGCGGCGGAGTAGGTCGCCGGATCGCGGAAGACCTGCTCGAGGTCGGCGTAGCGGGTGACGACGTAGTAGTCGATGGACGGGGCGAAGAAGATGGGATGCTCGGCCAGCGGCAGGGCGGCCATCACCGCGTAGGGGTCGGACAGGAACTCCGGGGACAGCGGGTCGAACCCCGGCTGGATGGGACATCCGCGCGGTCCACTGGTCGTCGTCATGGGGGATGCGCCCTCCCGTCGCCCGGTCGGGCGGCTCGGTGATTGCGTGCTGCGTGCCAGCTCTCGAAGTATGGCTGACCGCGTGTGCCGCGGCCGTCGGTGATCGGCCTACATGGGGCCGCTCGGGCCGCGCCCGTCAACCGCGCCCGTCGGCCGCCCGAGTCGCCTCTCCAGCACGGCCTGGAATGGCCGATGTGATGAGGGGCGGTCGTATGTCATCTGCGCTGACCCACGCCTGCGATCGGCTGAGCGAGCTGCGGCGAGACGGCGCAGCCACGCTCTTTCGCGGTCGCCACGTGCGCAGCGGGCGGGACGTCCTGGTCAAGACCGTGGCCCACGAGTCGGTGGCCGACGGCGAGTGGGTGCGGCGCGAGAGCAGGATCCTGCGCCACCTGCGCGGCCCCGGCATCCTCGAGTGCCTCGACGCCAGCCACGGCGAGCCGGCCTTCCTGGTGCTGGCCTGCGACCGCGAGCTGGTCCCGCTGCGCGACCTGCTCGATCGCGGACGCCTCGCGCTCGATGACGCGCTGGAGGTGGTCGCCGCGGTCGCGACCGTGCTGGTCCGCGTGCACGCGGCCGGGGTGATCCACCGCGACCTCAGGCCCGAGGCGATCGGGTGGCACGAGGCGTCGCGCACCGCGGCGCTCATCGACATCGGCCGCGCCACCGAGATCGGCCCGCGGCGCACCGACGAGCCGCTGCCGGCCGCGTTCGCGTACAGCTCGCCGGAGCAGACCGGGCGCATCAGCCGCTCGGTCGATCAGCGATCGGATCTCTACTCGCTCGGCGTGGTCGCCTACGAGCTCGTCGCCGGGGAGCGGCCGTTCTCGTCGGGCGACGCGATGGAGCTGGTGCACGCCCACCTGGCCAGGACGCCGGTGGCGCCGGAGGAGCGGGTGCGCGGCCTCCCCCGCGCGGTCTCCCACATCATCCTCCGCCTGCTGGCGAAGAACGCGGAGGACCGCTACCAGAGCGCGGCGGGCGTGCTGGCCGACGTCGAGCGCTGCCGGGCCGAGCTGCGCGAGACCGGGCGCTGCGGCGAGTTCGAGCTCGGCGCCGCCGACCGCCCGGTCCAGCTGCGCATCCCCGAGAAGCTGTACGGCCGCGGCCGCGAGATGGCAGCGATCGGCGAGGCGCTGCGGCGCACGCTGTTCGGCGCGCCCGAGCCGCTCTTCATGGTGGGCGCGTCCGGCATCGGCAAGAGCGCCCTCGTCCACCAGCTCCGCGCCGCGGTGTCGCGCGCCGGCGGGCTCCACCTCGAGGGCAAGTTCGACCAGCTGCAGCGCGACGTCCCCTACTCGGCGCTGCGCCAGGCGCTGCGCGGCCTGGTCCGGAACCTCCTCGCGCGCACCGACGAGGAGGTGGAGGGGTGGCGCGCCCGGATCGCGGCGGCGCTCGGCCAGAACGGCCACATGGTGGCCGATCTGGTCCCGGAGCTCGCCTCGCTCATCGGTCCGCAGCCGCCGCCCGAGAACCTGCCGCCGGGCGACGCCGAGCTGCAGTTCCACCGGGTGATGATCGCCTTCCTGGGCGTCTTCACATCGGCCGCTCGCCCGCTGGTCCTGTTCCTCGACGACCTGCAGTGGATCGACGGCCCCACGCTGGGCCTCCTGAAGGCGCTGGTGGCCGATCCG
>DATFRY010000530.1:0-20905 GCA_035262925.1 Kofleriaceae bacterium
TGCAACCTCCACATCTTCCCGGGGCCGTGGACCAAGTACTCGCCCTGTGACAACGCGAAGGACTTCCTGACCAAGCAGGGGCTGTCATTCACCACCTTGCCCGCGGTCGCGGGCGAGGCCGTGGTGGTGAAGATCGGCGAGGTCGAGTTCAAGGGCTGGGACAAGAAGACCACCGAGCCAAAGGCGCTGGAGGCGCTCAAGGCCAAGGGCTTCTCGACGACCGCCGACAAGTCGGCGATCAACAAGCCGATGATCGTGCTGCTCCTCTTCATCATGGTCATCTACGTGACCATGGTGTACGGGCCGATCGCGGCCTACCTGGTCGAGCTGTTCCCGACCCGCATCCGCTACACCTCGATGTCGCTGCCCTACCACATCGGCAACGGCTGGTTCGGCGGCATGCTGCCGCTGGTGGCCACCGCCATGATGTCCGCGTCGGGCAACATCTACCGCGGTCTCTGGTATCCGATCGTGGTGTCGGTGATGACGATCATCGTGGGCGCGATCTTCCTGCGCGACCGGTCGAAGGACTTCAACATCCACGACTAGCGACGCCCCCCGCCGGGGCCACCGAGCGGCGTGTGCCGCTCTCGCCCCGGCGGCGGACGCGAGGCGCGGCGCGTTCTGCTACGTTCGGGGCGATGAGCGCCTGGATGTGGTTGGCCGCGGCCGCCGCCGCCGTCGCGGTCGTGGCCGCGCCCCTCCGGTATCTGCTCTGGCGCGCGGCGCGGCGGCGCAACGCGGCCGGGATCCAGACGTCGGGGCGGGGGCTGCTCATGGGCAGCTTCATGGTCCGGCGCCTGTTCCGGCGCGGGTGGCTGCGCGTGCGCATGGCGCTGGCCACGCGCCAGCGCAGGAAGCAGCTGCACGATCGCGCGCACATCAAGTCGGCGCAGGAGGCGGCCGCGCTGCTCGGCAGCATGAAGGGCGTCTTCATGAAGATGGGGCAGATCGTGTCGTTCGCGCACGACGCGCTGCCCGAGCAGGCACGGGCGGCGCTGCAGGGCCTGCAGCAGGACGCGCCGCCGATGTCGTTCGCCCTGGTGCGCGAGGTCATCGAGGAGGAGCTGGGCGGCGGCCTGGCCGACCGCTTCGCGCACATCGACGAGGAGCCGCTGGCCGCCGCGTCGATCGGCCAGGTGCACCGCGCGCGGCTGCGCGACGGCGGCGACGTGGTCGTGAAGGTGCAGTACCCCGGGGTCGACCGCGCCATCGAGGGCGACCTGGCCGCGCTCGACAGGATGGGGCGCCTCATCAGCACGCTCAACCCGGCGTTCGATGCGCCCAGCCTGCTGGTCGAGCTGCGCGAGCGCATCGTCGAGGAGCTCGACTACAGGCGCGAGGCGCGCAACCAGGCGCTGTTTCGCCGGCTGTGGGAGGGCCACCCGTACATCCGGGTGCCGCGCGTCCACCCGGAGCACACCGGCAAGCGCGTGCTGACCCAGGACCACGTGCGCGGCTTCGGCTTCTACGACTTCGTGCGCTCGGCCAACGACCGCGAGAAGCAGGTCGCCTCGGCGGCGATCGCCGACTTCGTGTTCGATTCGATGTTCTGTCACCTGGTCTACAACGGCGATCCACACCCGGGCAACTACCTCTTCCACGAGGACGGCGCGGTGACCTTCATCGACTTCGGCTGCGTGAAGCGCTTCAGCGGCGAGGGGATGGGCCGGCTCAAGCGGTTCTTCCGCGCCGTCCTGGAGGAGGACCACGCCACCTTCCACGAGCTCGTGGTCCCCCTCGGCCTGGTCCTGCCCGGGCGCACCTGGGATCGCGAGCGCATGTGGGCGCACTGGCGCTATCACCTCGAGCCCTACTGGTCCGGCGACTTCGTCTTCACCGAGGAGTACCTGGCGCGCGGGCGCGACACCATGGCCCCGAAGAACACCCGCGACATGAACCTGCCGCCCGACCTCCTCTTCTTCACGCGCATCACGTTCGGCCTGAACGCCATCGCCCAGCAGCTCGGCCACCGCGGCGACTTCCAGCGCAGCGCGCGCCGCCACTTCTACGTCGACCAGGACTATCCGTCGGCGCTCGGCCTGGTCGGCATCCCGGTCCCCGACCACTTCCGCCGCCTGCCCCACTCGCACGGCCCGGGCGAGATCGTCGCCCGCGTCGAGTCGGCCGGCGACCTGCCGACCTGGCCGGCGGCGTCGTAGGCGCGGCTCGATCGGTTCACAGGCAGCAGACCTGCGCAGCGTGCGCCGAGGCGCGTCGCGTCACTTCACGGCGGCGCGGACGTGGCGCTGTCTGGTGCGCGCGCGCGAGGTGGCGATGCGGGCGCGCGTGGCGGGCTTCGGTGCGCTGACGAATGCCATCATGGCGACGGCGGAGGAGCCGCCCCGGCGCGGCGCCGGCCTGCGCGTGATGGCGTACACGCGCAGGCGACCGTCGGCGCCGACGTAGGAGCCGGCGCCGGCGTCGAGGTCGCAGTGCTCGGTGCCGCCCAGATAGCAGCGCAGGTGCTTGCGGGCCACCTTGGTGATCACCATCGAGAGGCCTCCGCGCGGGTCGCGCTCGACGCCGAGGCGGTGGAGGTCGAGCCAGTCGTGGCCGGTCCAGTCGCGATGGCTGCCCAGCATGTAGAGCGCGCCGTCGGCGCCGGGAACCAGCGCGAGGTTCTGATAGTCGCCGAAGTCGCGGTCCCCGATGGCGGTCCTGAGCTCGCGCTCGGACCAGTCATCGATGTAGCGCCACGACGTCGTCGCCACGTCGGTGGTCGCGGAGCGGTAGAAGTCGAGCCGGTTGGCGTGGCGCCGGCCGATCACGAGCAGGTAGTGACCGTCGGCGAGGGCGGCGAGGCTGGCGGTGCCGGCCTGATCGACCGCCTCGCCGGCCGGACCGACGTGAGGCACGATCGAGAGGAGCCGCGGTGAAGACGGCCGCGACACGTCGTAGATGAAGACCTCGGAGCCGGCGGCGTCGCGCTCGAGCGGGACCGCGAAGAGTCGGCCGACGCGCTGGCCGCCGCCGGCGTGGGTGTACCGGGTCCCGGTGTCGAACGCTCGGGTCAGCCGGTTGCCCGGCCGCGACGTCGCGATGCGGAGGTCGGCGGCTGCCGGACCGCGGTCGCCGGCGCGATCCCACGGCTCGACCAGCCCGAAGTCGGTCTCGCGCGGCGTCGCGGTCGAGCGGGTGACCAGGAAGCGGGCCGGGCCGGCGCCGGCGAGCCGCTGGACCGTCTGGAAGTGGTTGGGCCGCGCGACGCTCACCATCGGGCCCGCGCCGAAGCTGCTCGGCTGGCCGTCGGGCGCGAGGCGGCGCAGCTGGCCGACCGGGTCGACCAGCGCCGGATCGCAGTCGAGCGCGTCGAACGAGCAGTCGGTGCGCGCGCGCAGGCACACCTCCTCGCCGTCGCGATCGCGGGCGCAGCTGCCGGCCGCGCCGATGGTCGACGACGGAGCCGCGGGCAGCTGGTAGGCGTCGTGGACGGCGCAACCGGATGCCCCCATCGACAGGGCGATCGCGGCGCCCGCCGCGACAGAACGCAGGCCACCCATCGGGATTCACCATCGTGACGTCCCCGCCGCCTTTGGGCCAGCCCTGACTGCCGCTGTACCGGCCGCGTGCGCAGAATGGGTGGGAGATGTCGCAGAGGTGCCGCTGGCCCGGCACCCCGCCGTCGCCCCGCGCATCGCGGCGGTTCAGGGGGTGGGCGGCGGCCGCCCCGCCCGGTTACGTTGACCTGGTCGTTGACGGCGACGGCGCCTTGGACGTAGGCGCCACCGTTGTCGAATGAGGTCGTCCGAGGAGCGGGACGCGGCGTCGAGTCAACGACCAGGGTGGCGCTCACCTCCATGGCGCCGTCGCCGTCAACGACCAGGTCATCGTCGACGTCGACGTCGACCTCCACGAGAACGGCCTCCAGCCGCTCAGCGCCCGCCGTGAAGGGGTTCTCTACCCCTCCGGCGCCAGGGCCAGGTCGGGGCGAACGTGGAGCGCGTAGATGAGCGCGAACGGGTTGCGCTGGGCGAAGGCGTCCGACGAGGCGCGCGCGAAGGCGTCGGCGACGGCGAGGCGGCCGTCGAGGAAGTAGCGCAGCGCCTGGCGCGCGAAGGCGTCGGCGAACTCGGTGGGGACCACCCAGTCGGTGCCGATGAAGCCGCGTGCGCGCCAGATGCCGGCGAAGTGGCCGAGGAAGATGCTCTGGAACGCCTGGTCGCCGGCCGCCGCCGTGCTGGCGTTCATGAACACCAGCGGCCGCCCCGGCAGCGGCTTGAGCCGGAGCTCGCGCATGGTCTTGAGGTCGATCTCGCCGGCGCCGTCGAGCGCGAGGCTGGCCTGCACGCGCGGCGGTTCGGTGGGGCGGAAGAAGAGCGGGCTCACGGTCTCGGCCGCGCGGGCGCGGCAGAAGAAGTAGAGGAGGTCGCACGGCGCCGCGCCGTCATCGGCCAGATAGCGCACGAACTCCTCGCGGCTCTCGATCGACTGGAGCGGCGCGACCCCGCGCAGGTCGGCGAACTGGCGGCGCTGACGGCTCACCACGTCGAGGCGCCGCTCCGCGCCCAGGGTCGGGTCGATGCAGCTCTGGACCGCGACCGGCGCGCGCAGGGGCGGTGACACGTCGCCGTCGAGGCTGGCGCCGATCGCGCGGTCGATCTGGAAGCGCGCGCCCCAGAAGCGGCGCGGGTCGACGTCGGACGGGCGCGCCAGCGGCCTGCCGGCGCTCGCGCCGTCGTACACGACGGCCCAGGGCAGCGGCAGGTGGTCGGCGACGATCTGCAGGCGCGGGCGCGGGTCGGCTCCGCCCAGCGCGGCCAGCGCGCGCGCCAGGCGCTGGAGATCGCCGTCGCCGCCCCGCCCGTCGGGCAGGCCGAACAAGGCCTGGTGCAGCTCGGCGCCGACGCGGGCGAACTCGAACATGACCCGCTCGTCGTCCTCGATGCCGAACGGAGGGCGCCCCGGATCCGGGCGGTAGGCCTCCGACAGCGCGACCAGGCGCCCGCGCAGCCGGATCGCCGCGTCGGCCAGCTGGTCGAGCGGCAGGGACGGCTGGCGCGGGCGCTCGCGCGCCGGATCGATCTCGATCTGCAGCGCGCCGTCGTCGGTGATCTCGATGCGCGCGTTCGCCGCGCGCGCAGGGACGAGCTCGGCGCGGACGGCCGCGGCCGGCGGAAGCGGCTCGGCGCGGCCCGGCCGCTCTCCCGCGCGGGTGAGCGACAGCGCGACCGGCTGGCGCATGATCAGCGCGTTGCGGGCATAGAGGCCGAGCTTGAGCCACACCGGGCCGGGCACGTCGCCGCGCAGCTCGAAGCGAAACGGCGCGCTGGCGCCGCGCGCGAACGCGACGTCGCCGCTCGATGCGTCGCTGGTGAACGCGGCCCCCTGCCCGGCCACACGCACGCCGGCGCCGCGCGCGTGCACACCGAAGCGCACCGCGGCGCCGTCGGGCAGGAGCGCGGCGCGGGCTGCCGCCGCGGCCAGCTGGTCGCCCGCCGTCTCCAGCGCCGTCTCGACCAGGTAGGTGCGGCCGACCTCGAGGGTGCCGGTCTGGTGGACCGCGGGCGCGGACGGGAAGCGCGTGGTCCAGTGGACCAGCCCGGCCTCGTCGGGGTCGGCGCCCAGCCAGTGAGTGTCGATCGGGATGGTCTCGATCGGCGCGCGCAGAGCGTCGGGCGGCAGCCCCGCGCCCGCCCCATCCGCACGCAGCGCGACGACGGGCTCGCGCGGGGCGGCGCCGAGCGCGGCGAGGACGTCGTCGCAGGCGCGCACCATCTCGTCGGCCGACGAGAAGCGGCTGGCCGGATCCTTCTCGAGCGCGCGGCCGACCAGATCGCGCAGCGCGACCGGCAGCGCGTCAGGAAGCGGCGGCACTGCGGAGCGGAGGTGCATCACCGCCATGTCGAGCATGCTGGCGCCGGCGAACGGGCGCCGGCCGGCAAGCATCTCGTAGGCCACGACGCCGAGCGAGTAGAGATCGGAGCGAGCGTCGGTGGCGCGGCCGGCGGCCTGCTCGGGCGAGATGTACTCCGGCCGGCCCAGCACGCGGCCCGCGCGCGCCTCCTGGCCGTCGTCGGCGAACAGGGCCTCGGCCGGGCCGAAGTCGACCACGCGCACGAAGTCGTCGGCCCCGGCTCCGGCGCCGGCGCGGTCGACGAGGAAGATGTTCTCCGGCTTGAGATCGCGGTGCAGCACGCCGGCGGCGTGCGCGCTGGCCAGGGCGGAGGACACCTGGCGCACGATGCGCGCCGCGCGCGCCGGAGCCATGACCGGCTCGCGCGCCAGCTCGTCGCGCAGCGATCGCCCCTCGAGCAGCTCGGCGACCAGGAACGGGTGATTGTCGGCCGTGAGCCCGTGATCGAGGACCGCGCCGATGTGCGGGTCGCCGATCTGCGACGCGGCCGCCGAGGCCGCGAACAGCCCCTGCACCCAGGTCGGATCGGCGGCCAGCTCGGCGCGCACCAGCTTGAGCGCGACCAGTCGACCGAGGACGACGTGACGCGCCCTGTACACGACGCCGACCGCGCCCTCGCCGATCCGGACGAGAGCCTGATATCGGCCCGCGATGATCTGTCCGACGACGGGATCCCTGGTCGGGACGGCAGGCATGGCGCTTCGGAGCGCTCGACGGTCGCGAGCGAGCCCCGGACGATTCTATCCGAGGCGCGCGCCGGCTCGTGAGCGGCGATTGCGCGGGCGCGGATCGCCGCGACGCCGACACCCACGCGGGGTGACCTTCTCGTCGACCAGCCGACCAGGATCCGGGAGGGAGCATGCGGTTCCCGCGATCCGGTTCGCGGCCGCGCTTGCCGCGTTCCTCGCGACCGGCGCCGGCGCCGCCCCGGCCGCGGTCTGCGCGCGCTCCGGCCGCGCTTGCCGCGCCCGCGCCGGACGTGACCGTGCTCGAGCGAGTCTCGTTCGTCATGAAGCGCGGCGCCGTGTTCGTGGATCAGCCGCGAGGCCGCCAGCGCCGAGCCATCCGGGGCGGGTGGGGCTCGCCGGCCCATATAATGAGGCATGAGCGACACGCCTGACGCCGTGGTGGCCGTGACGATCGGCCGCGACCACTTTGCCAGCGAGATCGTCGCACGCGGTCACGCGCTCCTGGCCGACGAGCCGGTGGCGCTCGGCGGCCGTGACGCCGGACCGACGCCGTACGACCTGCTGCTGTCCGCGCTCGGCAGCTGCACGGCGATCACGCTGCGCATCTACGCCGACCGCAAGGGCTGGAACCTCGATCGCGTCGCGGTCACGCTCCGCCACGGCCGCATCCACGCCAGCGACTGCCAGGACTGCGAGACCAGGGCCGGGAAGATCGACACGATCGAGCGGGACATCCTCCTCGAGGGCGATCTCGACGACGAGCAGCGCGCGCGCCTGCTCGAGATCGCCGAGAAGTGCCCCATCCACCGGACGCTCACGTCCGAGGTCCGGATCGCCACGCGGCTGGTGACCGCGGCGAGCGCGCCGTCCTGAAGGGCGCGGCGGGCGCGGGCGCGAGCGGCTCAGGATCAGCGAGCGCGGGGGACTGCGCGCTCGGATAGCTCGAGCAGGCGCTGGCGGGCGGCGACGACGGCGGACTCGGGGTGGCCGACCTCGATGGCGCGACGGAGGAGGGCGGCGGACTGGGCCGGACGGCGGAGGCGATCGAGGGCCGAGGCCGCGGCGAGGAGGCGGTCGGCGTGCTTTTCTTGCGGCCAGCTGCGGGCGCCGTCGGGGCGGGTGTGGCGCAGGGTGTGGAGGGCGCGGCCGGGGGCGATGCGGCAGAGGAGCTCGATGGGCTCGAGGTTGGCCCAGCCGTGGACGCGGAACTCGGTGCGGGCGGCGTGCTCGAGGGCGTCGCCGAAGAGCTCGGCTGCGACGTCGGGGGAGCCGGCCGACTCGAGGAGGGTGGCCAGGCGCAGGACGGCTTCGTCGCCGAGGTGGGTGCGATCGCGGATCACGGGGACCAGCGCGCAGGCGAGCTCCGGGCGCTCGGCGAGCTCGGGCAGGCCGGCGAGCATGGGGGCGACGTGGGCATCGACCGGGCCGGGGCCCAGCTCTGCGGCGAGCAGGGCGGGGAGCTCGGCGGGGGCGACGTCGCGCAGGCGCTGGCGGAAGCGCGAACCGTCGGACAGGAAGGCGAGCTGCCCGGTGATGTCGTCGGGCCCATCGTCGTACCAGCGCGAGGCGACCAGGCACGGCACCTGGCCGCTGCTGGCCAGGCGGGTCCCCATGCGCGCGGCCAGCTCGCCGATGATCCGGCCGGACATCCCGTCGAAGTCGATCGACTCCTGGTGGCAGTAGGCGTGAAAGACCAGCATCGCGCCGTCGCGCGTGAGGCAGACCAGCCGCCGCCCCATGACCGAGCCGGTCGCGGTCCGCGCGAACAGGACGCGCTTGTTGATGTCCGCCGCGTTGGCCAGCACCGAGAAGAAGTTCTCGGCGCCCGGGCTCAGGCAGGTGCGGAAGTGGCCGCCCATGTGGAAGACCTCGAGCGGATCCGCCTCGAGCGTGAACGAGAGCGCTCCGGCCGCGGACGGGCGCTCGATCGCGCCGATGCCGTCGAGCCACGGGGCGGCGTCGATGCCGAGCGACTCGAGCCGGCGCAGGAACGTCCGGTTGGCCGGGTGATCGCGCAGGTCCCACGGCGGCGGGCCGGCCCGCGCGCGCAGGAGCTCGCGCGCGAGCGCGCGGTCGCGCGCCGGCAGCGCCGCGAACGCGGGCAGGAGGCGGAGGACGCGCGGCTCGGCCAGCCACGACGGCTCGCCCGCCAGCCCGAAGTGGCGGATCGCCGCCGGCACCATGCGCGCGCCGGTCGCCGCGTCGAGCGCCTGCAGCCGCTCGAGCGCCGCGCGCCGGCGCAGCTTGTCCTCGAGCTTGCGGAGCGATCGCTCGGGCGGCGGCGCGGGGTGGCGGATGCGGCGGGTGAGGTTCGCGCGTCGCGCCTCGAGCGCGGCGCGCCGCTCGCCGCTGGCCCGCGCCAGCTCGCGCGCGACGGCCGCGCGCTCCTCCTCGAGCGCGGCGGGCGACTTCCATGCCGCGCCGACCGCGCGGCGCGCGAGCGCCTCGGCGTCAGCGCTCGATCGCGCGAGCAGGCGCAGCGCCGGCTGCAGCCGCGGCGGAAACTCGTCGACCCAGCCGGCCGGCGCGGCCGCCTCGCGCGGGGCCGGCGCCGGCTCGCCCACCGCGTGGAGCGCGGCCAGCCGCTCACCGCACGCGATGACGGCCCGGCGGTCGCCGGCGATCAAGAGCTCGCGGAGCAGCGCCGGCTCGTCGGTGAACGCGGGCAGGAGCGAGTCGACCAGGCGGTCGACCGGCAGCCCCGGCTCGGCCTGATCGATCTCGCGCAGCGCGCGCACGACCTGCGAAAACGCGGCCCGCTCGCCGCTGCAGAGGGCGAGGGCCGCGCGCGCCACCTCGTCGGAGAGCCAGCTCCCGGCCTCGCCGGAGTCGAGCAGGCCCATGGCAAGCTCTGCGATGAGCGCCGGGTCGCGCTCGCGCGCGGCGAGGTTGTCGATGCGCAGCGCCACCTCGCGGGTCACCGCGTCGGGACGACGCGCCTGGAGCACCGCCAGCGCGGCGAAGAACTGCTTGACGTGGTCGGGCGGGCGAGCGGCGAGCTGATCGATGAACCAGGAGAACGGCGGCGGCCGCCCCGGCGCGCGCGCCGCCTCGGCCTGCGCCTCCTGGGCGAGTGGCGCCAGCGCGGCCTCGGCGGCCCCGGTCGCGGCGAGATGGTCGCGGAGATGGCCCAGCCAGCGGGCCAGCTGCTTGACGCCGGCGCGGTCTCGCGCGCGCGCCCCCCACTGCGCCGCGAAGGCGGCCCGCAGCCCGGTCCGCGGAGGGAGGCGCGCGAGCACCGCCCGCGCAGGCGCGACACATGGCTCGCTGGCGTCGGCGCTGAGGGCGCGCAGCGAGCGGCCGAGCGCGCCCGCGTCGATGGCCGGCGGCGTGTGTTCGGCCAGCCGCTCGAGCGAGTGCCGCAGCCGGGTGAGCACCTCGGGCGTGGCGGCGCGATCGCGGCCGCGCTCGATCAGCTGCACGCGCTCGAGCAACGCCCGGACCTGGGCCCACCAGCCGGACCAGGCCGCGATCAGATCGGGCAGATCGCACGCGGCCACGAGGCGGAGGAAGCGGCGCTGTGAGGTGACATCGACCGAGGTCAGCCATGCGACCCAGCCCGCGATCTCGACCGCGAGGTCCGACTCGGCGGGCAGCTGGGGCAGGCGGCCAACCAGCCGCGCCGCGGGGCGGATCGCCACCGCTGCCTTCGCCGCGACGGTCCATGGGTCGCCCAGCGGGGCGGCGAGCGCGACCGCGTCGCCGGTCAGGGCCGCGAGCGGCGCGACCAGGCCCTCGCCCGCGCTGGCGCCCAGGTACACGAGGCGCAGGGCCAGGACCAGGCGATCGCGGCCGCCCGACCCGACCGCGCGCGCCACGACCTCGCGGTTGCGGGCGAGCCAGCGCACGCAGCGCGGCGCCGCGGCCGCGCGGGTGGCGAGCAGCCAGGACAGCGCGCCGACCACCGGCTCGAGGGCGCCGGCGTCGCCCGCGATCGCGCGGGCCTGCTCGCGCGCGGCGCGCGGCCAGAGATCGCCGTCGAGCAGGTGCGGCGGCAGCGCCTCGCCGGAATGCACCCACGGCTTGACCAGCGCGAGCACGCGGCGCGACGCCTCGATCCAGCGCGCGCCATCGCCCACGATGCGGGGCAGCGCGCGAGGGAAGTCGCGCTCCAGCTCGGAGATGGCCCGGGCCGCGCTGCGCAGGTGGCCGCGGTCGAGGGCGAGGGCGCCGGCCTCGCGCGATCCATCGAGCGGCAGCGCGATCCAGCCGCCCTCGCCGGCGAACCCGTCGAGCCACCACAGCCGCGACTTGATGAGCATCCGCGCCCGCGACGTGGCGTCGGCCTTGCCCTTGGCGATCGGCTGATGCGCGCGCATGACGACGAGGCAGGGCGAGGCGAGGCGAGGCGAGGACGAGGCGACGGCGACGGCGAGGACGGCGGGTGCGGCCCGGCGCGGAGGCGGCCGGGCGCGCATTGTATACACCCCGCGACGAGGCGGCTGCACCGCGCGCCGGGCGGCGCTATGCTGGTCGACTCATGACCGCGCCGCACCGCAGGCCGGCGAACCGCCTCCCGAGCGCCGCCGTCGCCGCCTTCCTCCTCGCGCTCACCCTGCGGACCCCGTCGGCGCCGGCCACCGTGGCCGAGCAGCGCGCGCGCCTGCCGCCCGCCGCGGAGTGCGAGCATCCGGTGGAGGGCAAGTGGAAGGCCATCGTCTTCCGCCAGAACTACCAGATGTGGCACGAATTCCTGCTCGAGGTGCGCCCGGTCCCGGGCAGCACCAGCGACCTGGTCGGGTCCATCCACGTCGACACCTGGTTCGGCGGCGCCGAGCAGTCGGAACCCGGCCCCTGCCGCATCGAGCGATTCAAGGGCTCGATGGAGGGACACGGCTCGTTCGTGGGCGGCCAGGTCGTGTTCGGCGGCGGCCCGTTCAAGCTCGAGGAGATGCTGTGCGGCGATCCCACCTCGGTGAGCTACGCGCCCGACCAGTTCAGCGGCCGCCTCGAGCCGGAGCGCCAGGAGTTCCAGGCGGTCAACAACGACGGCAGCACGGCGGTCAACGAGCCGGCCGTGTTCCGCCGCGTCAGCTGCTTCGACGACGCGCCGGTGACGGCGGACAAGGCGGGCGTCAAGCCGCCGCCGTTCTTCCCCGAGCGCCGCGAGGGCGGCTGCTGAGCACGGCGAGGTCCGGTTCCGGCCCCACCCGCTCGCCCTCCGGGAACTCAGTCCACCGTGATCGACTTGCTGACGTTCTTGGGCACGTCCGGGTGCACGCCGTGGTCCTGGATGCCGAGCTGATCGAGGTAGCTCGCCTTGCGCACGCTCATCTCGAGCGCCAGCCGCTGCAGCGCCACCGTCGCCGAGAACGCGGCCATCAGGTTGTCGTTGGTGCGCGGCAGCGTGATGTAGACCCAGCGGTAGCGGTCGCTGTCGGCCGGTGACTTGGAGGCCGCCTCGTGCAGCCCCGGGTGCTCCTCGGCCACGATCACCGTCATCGCGCCGCGGATCTTGTGCGTGTTGATCTGCGACACGGTCAGCGCGACGTCGCGCTCGTCGGGCCCGGTGATGTAGAGGAGCGGATAGTCCTCGTACAGCGCCCCGATCAGGCGCGCGCGGTCGGGCGCGCCCTCGAGCAGCGAGCGCTCGTCCGGCCCGAGCGCGAACGGCGTGTGGCGCGGCGCGAACACCGAGTCGGTCACCGCCTGCACCAGGGCCTGCACCGCCTCGGGGCCCAGCCCCTGGCGCGCCGCGCGCGACGCCAGATCGCCCGCGGTCCGCCCGACAGCCTCGAGCAGCGCCTGCACCTGGGCCGGCCCCAGCACCGTGTTGAAGCCGAGGATGGTGTTGGGACCGTGCTTGAACTCCGAGCCCTCGATGCCCTCGGCGTGGTTGAGCACGATCTCGCGGATCTTGAGCGCGCCCTCCATGGCGATCGCCGTCATCCGGGTGGCGAGCAGATGGATGCTGGGGCAGAGATAGAGCAGCTGCGCCGCGCGCTCGACCGCGGCGGCGGTCGCCTCGAACGTCTCGCGGATGAGGTCGGGCAGGCTGGCCAGCTGCTGCCGGCGCCGCTCCAGCTCGCGCGCGCGGGCGGCGCGCTCCGGCTCCGCCATGGTCCGGTCGGCCGCGAGCCGGCGCTCGGCGAGGGCGAGCGCGAGGCAGTAGAACACGGCCATCTGGTTGACGAAGCTCTTGGTCGCCGGGACCGCGATCTCCGGGCCGCAGCGCAGCGGGATGACCACCTCGGCCTTCTCCTGCGCCAGCGTCGAGTTGAGGTTGTTGACGATCGCGACCCGACCGATCCGCCGGCCGGAGTCGATGACGTCGTTCATGACGTCGATGAGGTCCTTGGTCTCGCCGCTCTGGCTGACCGCAACGAGCAGGTCGCCGTCGCGCAGCGAGCGCGACAGCTCGCCGCGGAACTCGCCGGGCAGGACCGGGTGCAGCTGCACGTGGGCCAGCTCGTTGAAGAACAGGCTGGCCGCCTTGGCCGCGTGATAGCTCGATCCGCAGCACACCACGAGGATGCGGCCGCCCTCGCCCAGCGCGGCCATGCAGCGCTCGAGGAAGCCGGCCACGGCGGCGCCGAACTCGCGCACCTCCTCGCGCTCGAGCATGACGTCGAGCAGCCGGATGGCCAGGCGATCGGCGGCGTCGCGTCCGAACGCCATCAGGTCGGCCAGCAGGCCGGCCTCCGACGAGACCAGCCGCTCGGCCAGCGCCTCCGGCTGCCCGTCGGTGGTGCGGGCGCCGACCTCGGGCGCCACCCCGGCGATGAGCGCGCGGAACGGCGCCGCGTCGACCAGCTCGCGGAAGCCGCGGGCCAGCTCGTCGTCGCTGGCCTGGTCGCGCAGCCGATCGAACTGGCCGAGCAGCTCGGCGATGTCGGCGGCCGGGCGCGCGTCGAGCGCCGGCGCGAGCGCGCGCGCCGCCTCGGTGCCGCCGCGAAACAGCGCGATCACGTTGCGGCAGGTGGCCTCCTGGCTCGCGATCTCCTGATCCATGAAGGTGGAGAAGCGGGGCGAGAGCGCCGCGTCCTTGGCCCGCAGCCGGCTGCGCACCGGCTCGCGCGGGACCAGCTCGCCCGCCCGGTAGCTGCGTCGGCCGTGCGGCGTCGGCACGCTGCGGTCGCACACCGAGAAGGCATGGTACTCGGTCGGGTCGTACTCGATGCACTCGCCCTCGGCCATCGGCACCAGGACGCGCGTCAGCTTGAGCACCGCCGACAGATCCGACGAGGCGATGGCGAAGCGGCCGCCGGCCGCGTCCCGGCCGAGCCCGAAGTACAGGCTCGAGCCCTGCTTGATCGACCACAGGAGGTGGCTCTCTGGATCGACGACGACGGCGGCGTACGAGCCCTCCAGCCGGCCGGCCGCATGCAGGATGGCCGCGCGCATGGCGGCGCGCCGGCTCGCGCGCTCGCGGCGCGCCTCCTCGGGCAGGGCGGCGAGCTCGATCTGGAAGTAGTGCTCGATGGTGTGGACCACCATCTCGCCGTCGTTGTCGGACTGGACGGCGTGTCCCTCGCTGCGCAGCCAGCGCTTCAGCTGGTCGCAGTTGGTCACGTTGCCGTTGTGGGCGCCGTAGAGGAACGTCTTGCAGCGCACCACGTGAGGCTGCGAGTTGGCGTCGTCGACCGCGCCGAAGGTGGCCCAGCGCACCTGGCCGCAGAAGACGTGCCCCGACTCCTGCACGATGCCGAGCTCGTGCACCATGGTGGAGGGCGCGCCCACGCCCTTGTGCAGGCGCACCTCGCGATCCTCGCCCTGGAACGCGCCGCCGGTGGAGTCGTAGCCGCGGTACTCCAGGGTGCGGAGCAGCTCCGCCGCGATCATCCCGAGATCGCGCCGCTGATTCTCGTAGACCAGACCGATGACGCCGCACATGATCCGCGCACTATAGCCCGGCCGCTTTCCGCCCCGAAACCGCCGCCCGTGGCACATGATCCGCCGATGCAGCACCGCGAAGAGACGACCTGGAACATCCGCATCGAGGCCAGCGCCGAGTTCGAGCCGAGCTACGACGGCGAGCTCGACGGCTACGAGTGGCGCGACCGGCTGTTTCCCGCCATCCAGCGCAGGGTGACGGCCGCGGTGCTGCGCGAGCTGGCGGCGGCGCCCGGCTGGCGCGTGCGCACCGGCAACCGCGGTCTGCCCGCCAGCGACGAGGTGTTCATCCTGCTCGAGCTCGACGCCGAGGCCTCGGAGGGCGCTGCCGGCGGCGAGTCGGACTGAAGGGCGGCGCCGCGCGCATGGTGGACGCCGTCGCGGCCCGAGCCACCCATCGCGCGCGCCGGGGCCTGCTGTCGGGACGGGCGAGCTATCCTCGCCGCATGCCCCTGGCTCGCTGGCTGGACGAGCTCGACGAGCGCAACGCGGACAATGTCTCGCGCACCGCCAGCTATCTCGAGCTGTACGCGTGGACCGCGGCGGCCGGGCGCGAGCTGCCGTGGCTGCTCATGGCTCACCTCGTGTCGCGCAACGCCGGCTACCTCATGAGCGACCTGGCGCGCGCGCTCGACCGCGAGCGGGAACGGGGAACCGACCCGGCGCTCGGCGGCGCGATGGAGAGCCTGATGATGCTTCTCGAGCGCGCCAACTTCCTCATCTTCCACGACGCGTGGCACCACGTGCTCCACCACCTGGCCGGGCGCACGGACGCGCTGAGCGGCCCGCGCACCCCGCGCTTCATGATCGACGCCTGGCGCCGCCACGAGCGCGGCCCGCAGGATCACGAGGGCGAGCGCCAGCTCGTGCTCGACCTGGTCCACAACGAGCAGCACCTGATCGAGCGGCGCGCCGTGCATCACCCGCGCCTGGCGCCCGGCCTGCGCCTGATCGACGTCATCGAGCGCTCCGGGCGCGAGAAGCCGCTGCACCTCCCCGTCGAGGGCGCCCCCAGCATCACCGTCGGCGGCTTCGCCCGGCTCGAGCGCCGGATCGCCGCGGGCGCGCATCTTCGACGAGGCGATGGCCGATCGCGCGCGGCGAGATGTCCTGTTCAGCTGGGCGCAGGCTCACCCACACACCGGGTCGCGCGCGGTCTACGGGGGCAGACCGGGCCCTGCCATCCGCCAGGTCTGGCCGGTCGCCCGCGTGCGGGCGATGTGGAGCTCAGTGCATGCGCCGATGGAGCCCGACCCGCTCTACCCGTGACCGGCCGTGACCGGCGCGCGCGCTCCCGCTGCAACCCCGATGGTGCTCCGCGACGTCCGCCCGGGTGCTGGTAGACTGATGCCGTGGGGAACCAGACGCTCGAGCGTCCCCTGAGGGTTCTCGTGGTCGACGACGAGTCGTACAATCTCGACACGTTCCGCCGCGTCTTCCGGCGAGAGCTCGCCATGGCCTTCGCCGATAGCGGCGAGGAGGCGCTCGCGATCCTGCGCTCGGGCAGCGGCGACTACGACGTGGTGGTCACCGATCACGCGATGCCCGGCATCTCCGGCGTCGAGCTCCTCACCCGCGTGCGCCGGGACTATCCTCGCCTGGGTCGGGTGATGGTCACCGCCCACGCCGAGCTCCCGGAGGTGCGTGAATCCGCCGAAACCGGTGTCTCGGCCGCGGTCGTCATGAAACCATGGCGCAAAGAGGAGCTCCTCCATTGGATCCGGCAGGCAGCCAGGGCGCGGCGCCCCCCGTCGGCGGAGACCGAGCCGGGCCCGAAGAGCTGAGCGAGCGCCGCGACCGCGCCTGGCACGCCGATCGGCTGGCGCGCGAGCGGCTGTCGGCCGTCGTCACCGTCGCGCTCGGGATCTCGCTGGTGCTGGCCTGGGGCGCGCTCGACTACGTGATCGAGCGGCGCTGGCTGTCGTTCTTCCTCGCCGTGCGCGCCGGCTGCGCCGCGCTGCTGGTGCCGTGCGGCGCCGCGATCTGGCGGGCCCGGCGGCTCGGGCAGATCCGCGCGGCGATCATCGTCGCCCTGGGCATCATCGGCGTCGCGGTCTCCATCATCCTCCCGCGCGTCGAGCACGCCTATCCCTTCTACGTGCTCGGCTACTCGCTGGCCTTCTGGGGCAGCGCGGTGTTCCTGTCCTGGCCGGTCTGGTGCGCGGCGATCACCTACGGGGCCTCCCTGGTCGCCTACCTGGCCGCGCACGCCGAGTACGGCGCGCGCTCGCCGGCGGAGATCTGGGGCGGCCTGTTCTACCTGGCGTCGGCCGCGCTCATCGCCGGCACCCTGGTCGCGCTCCGCTTCCGGCTCGAGCGGCGCGCCTTCGACCTGGGCTTCGCCCTCGGCGAGCGCAACGAGGAGCTGGCCCAGGCGCTGAGGAAGCTGGCCGCCGCGCAGGCTCACCTGGTCGAGAGCGAGAAGCAGTCGGCGCTGGGGCGCATGCTCGCCGGGCTCTCGCACGAGCTCAACAATCCGGTCAACGTGATCGCCAACAACGTGGAGCCGGTGCGCGGCTACGTCGACGTGCTGTCGCGGGTGGCCGAGCGGTGCGGCGAGCTGCGCGCCTCGCACCCCGAGGTCGACCGCGCGCTCGTGGCCGTCGCCCCCGAGGAGGAGCTGGCCTTCATCATCGGCGACCTGCGCGCGGCGATCGACGCCATCGAGGCCGGCTCCGAGCGCATGCGCCAGGTGCACGGCGACCTGCGCGCCTTCATCCGCGGCGACACCTCCGCGGCGGTGAGCGGCGACGTGACGCCGGGGCTGCGCGCGACCGTCGAGATGCTGCGCCGCGGGCTGCGCAGCGCGGTGGAGATCGACGCGATCTACGGCGAGCTGCCGCCGGTGCGCCACGAGCCGGGCCCGCTCAACCAGGTCTTCTTCAACCTCATCCAGAACGCCATCGACGCGGTCGGCGAGTCGGGCAGCGTGCGGGTCGCGAGCCGGGTGGCCACGGGCGCGATCGAGATCGCCGTGTCCGACAGCGGGCCGGGCGTGTCGGATCGGGCGATGGCGCACCTGTTCGAGCCGTTCTTCACCACCAAGCCGCCGCGCAAGGGCACCGGGCTGGGCCTGGCCATCTCCAAGCAGATCGTGGAGCGCCAGGGCGGCGCGATCGAGCTGGCCGACCCGCGCACCGCCACCTTCATCGTGCGGCTGCCGATCGGGCAGGCCTGACCGCGGGCGCGCGGGTCGGGGCGCCGGCGCCGCGGTTGCCGAAGCGATCGGTCAACCTGACCTCGGCGACGGTGGCGCCGGCGCGCGCGGTCACCTGGGCGCGGCCGGGCGCGTCGAGGACGACCCCCGGGAAGGAGTCGCTGGTCCCATCGCCGTAGGCCAGCACGACGTCGACCGGGCCGCGCCGGACCGGCACGAGCTCGTTCGAGTTGCCCTCGAGGTCGAGGAGGCGCCAGCCCTCGGGCGCGGCGTAGCCGGCGTCGATGGCGACGGCGCGGCCGGTCACCGACGCGGTGACCTGGACGGGCCCGTCGACGACCTCGAACGGATCGCTGGTCACCGCGTAGCCGGTCCCGCTGACCCGGAAGCGGTAGCGGCCGAGCGGCACGCCGGCCCGGTCCTCGAGATCGCCGCTCACGGCCACGGCCTGCCACTCGGCGATCCAGTAGTGAGTGCGCGCGGCGCCGGGCTCGCGCCGGTGGGGCAGCGGCGTCCAGTAGAGGAGGAGGTCGCCGTCGCTCACGGGGCGGCCGCTGCGGCGGACGACGTCGGCGAACCGGCCGGGCCCGGTCTCGCGCTGCAGGGTCACCCGCGGGGTCCCGGCCAGCGGATCCTCGCCGATCCAGACGAAGCGGGCCACGCCTGCCACGCGCGCCACCGTCGCCGCCGGCTGCGCGCCGGCCAGCGCGACCCGCCCGCGCACGTAGAGCCCGTCGGGCGGGGCGGCCGGCACGGTGCCGGCCATCGGCGCCGGATCGGGCGCCGGCACGTCGGCGTCGTCGACCACCGGCGAGGCGACGCGGTCGACTCCGCCGGCCGCCGCGTCCTCCCGCTCGCCCGTGACGGCGAGCGCGAGCAGATCGGCCGCGCGCTCGGCCACGTACTCGCCCTCGAGCGGCCCCCACGAGTTGATCGACGGCTCGTACCCGCCCTGCAGCCAGTCCTCGGCGGTGAGCAGGTAGCCGACGTGGCCCTGGGCGTAGCCGACCACGATCGTCTTCTCCGGCGCGAGCGGCGACAGCTCGCGCACGCGGTCGGCCAGCAGGGTGAGCGGCTCGCCGGGCAGCGCGGCGATGGCGAAGTCGCCGAGTCGCACCGCGCTCAGCGTCGTGCGGGTCGAGCTGCACAGCGGCGCGGGCCCGAAGTCGGCCCCCAGCAGCGGGCCGAGCAGCTGGTCGGCCACGTCGACCCGCGCGCACGAGCGATAGGGCGCCAGCCCGGACGTGTTCCAGATCCCACCGCCCGGGATGATCGTGTCCGCGTCGACCGTGCCGCACAGGGCGGCGCCCACCGGCGCGTTGAACTCGTCGATGGGCGAGAGCACCTCGCCCGACGGGCCGAAGATCTCGCGGTCGCACTCGCGCCCCTCGGCGAACGGGGCGTAGGCGAGCGCGCCGCCGCGCACCGCGAACGTGCTGGCGTCGGGACCGAGCCGCACCGAGCGGGTGACCGCCTCGAGGGCGAGCGAGTCGCGGAGGTCGGCCCCGGCGCGCTCCCACGCGTCGCGCAGGATCGGCGCGGCCAGCTGGCCCACGCTCTCGGCGCGGGCGAAGTCGTAGAACGGCTCGCCCGCGGCGGTGGGCGGCGCGACCCCGCCGCGCCCGGCCGGCGACACGTCGCCGCCCGCGCCCTGCAGGAACATGACCACGACCGGCGCGTCCCAGGTCTCCTCGAGCGCGCGGTCGATCGCGCCCGGCGCGTCGCCCGACATGAGCGGGTTGTCGCCGCCCTGCACGGTCCCGTGCATGCCGAAGATGGGCAGCGCGGCGATGGGCGCGCCGTCCTGCCCGTCGACGCGGATCATGGCGAGCCAGTCGTCGTCGCGGCTGCCGCCGGCCAGCTCGTCGTTCTCGCCGCGGCGGTCGCGGGTCACCGCGTCGTCGGGGTCGAACCCGCTCTCGAGCAGGATCCCGATCCGCGCCGGCCGCCGGGCGTCCAGCGCGGCCTGGGCGACCGCGACCAGCTGATCGAGCAGCGGGTCGCGGACCTGCCGGCGCAGCACGCCGCCGCCGACCGCGAGCTTCTGGTCGGCCGAGTACTGCATGGGCGCCGCGTGCGTGTGGGTGGTCGCGAAGATCACCTTGCCCGCGAAGGCCGGACCCAGGCGGTCGGCGATGTCGGCGGTGAGCGTGTCGTCCGAGAAGATGAGATCGGCCTTGATGATCACGACCGTGTCGCCCGGCGTGGTCAGCGCGAGCGCCACGACCCGCGGGAAGCTCTCGACTCCGATCGACCCGGTGAAGGCGCCCGAAAGATCGGTGTCGCGGTCGTCCACCGCGCCCTCGTTGCCGGCAAATGTTGCGCGCGAGGTGTAGCCGCCGAGCGCGGTCGACACCGGCAGGACCAGCGGCGCCTCCGCCGCGCCAGAAGTGAGCGGTCCCGCCTCGACCGCGCCGCCGGCCCCGGCCGTGCCCGGCACCGGGACGTAGTCGCAGTGGGCGATCGAGGCAGGCGGCGGCGCGTCGGGCGAGCCAGCATCCGGGGCTTCCGAGCCGCCGCCCCCATCGTCGTCGTCGCCGCCGCCTCCGCCGTGTCGATCATCGCCGCAGCCGCACGTGGCGGCGGCGATCAGGAACACGATCGCGATCGCGCGAGTTCGCACCCACATCATGGCGCGATGCTCGCACGCGCCGGTGCATCGGTCGCGGCCGGCGCCGCGGATTCTGCGCAACTTGCGTACAGCGAGCGGTCGCTGCGAATTTGCGAGCCGGTCAGTGGTTGCGGGTGCAAAATGCAGTCGCGGCTGCGCCCGGAGGCGTATCCTGCCGCCTGCCGCCCGGCGCACCCTGGATGCATTGCGAGACTCCACCGTGAGCGAGTCAGGGAGAGGGGCGGAGGTGGGTATGCGGTGCTGCCGGACCTGTTGCGCCGTCTACCGCAGCGGCTTCGAGCGCTGTCCCACCGATGGAACGGTGCTGTCCCCGTTCGACGCCGACCCGGTGGTGGGGACGACGATCAACCAGCTCTACGAGGTCGAGGAGTGCGTGGGCGAGGGCGCGATGGGGCGCGTGTACCGCGCGCACCACCTTCGCCTCACACAGCGCCAGGTCGCGCTCAAGATCCTGCTCGGTGACCTGGCGGCCAGCATGGCCATGCGCCTGCGCTTCACCCAGGAGGCGAAGGCGGCCAGCAGGCTGTCCCACGCCAACGTCGTCCCGGTGCTCGACTTCGGCCGGACGCCGCAGGGTCTCCTGTATCTGGCGATGGAGTACGTCGAGGGCCGGTCGCTGGCCCGCATCATCGCCACGGAGGGGCCGCTGTCTCCGGCGCGCGTGGTGCGGCTGGTCCGCCAGCTCTGCCTCGGCCTGGGTCACGCCCACGGCCACGGCCTCATCCACCGCGACTTCA
>DATFRY010000531.1:0-2258 GCA_035262925.1 Kofleriaceae bacterium
CAACTACGCCGAAAGCCGATACGCCCAGACCAAGGCCTCAGCCACGGCAGCCCACAACTCGGCCGGCACCTCAGCCTCCAGCTGCAACCGAGCCAGAGCCTCGGCCAGAGCCGCGTCGTCCCGCACCGGCACCCCATGCTCCAAAGCCAGAGCGATGATGCGCTCGGCGACCTGACCGGAGCCGGAAGCGACGACGCGAGGAGCGCCGTCGACCGCCCCGTCGTAGCGCAGGGCAGCGGCGCGCCTAGGCCTGGGCATCGAGAGCGCTCCTCCGCGCAAGCACCGCCACCGGCGCAACGAGCGCCGCCGCCAGATCGCCCGCCGCCGCACGCGCCGCATCCGCCGGCGGACCCTCGGACGCAAACACCGTCGCGCCGGACGAACCAAGCCGGATGTCGAGCCGCCCGAGCGTCGGCGCGTCGTAGCGCACGACGACAGAGCGCTCGCCGCGGACGCCAGGCGAAGGATCCTCGTCCGCGATCACCCGTACCGTCGCCCCACCCGGCAGCGCCACCGCCGCGGTCGACACCGGCGGGGGCGAAGGCACCACCTGCAGCACCACCCGCTCAGGCGAAGCCTCCTGCACCCGCAGCCGCAGCACGTCGCCCGGCCGCGCGTCGTCCGGCAGCGTCGCCGCCACCCGCGCGCCGGCGAGCGACAGCAGCCCACGATCGAGCACCGATGCGACCACCACAGCGCCCGGACGCAGCACCGAGGGCATCGGCAGCGTCGCGCGCAGGACCAGCAACTCAGGCGTGATCTCCATTCAAGATCCTTGATCGGCCGCCGACGACCCGGGTTGCATGGAGCGCGGCCTCTACATCGCGGCGTCGGGCATGCTGGCCGAGATGGCGAGGCAAGATCAGCTCGCCAACGACTTGGCCAACGCCTCGACCCCGGGCTACAAGGCCGACCGCGTCTCTCAGCGCTCCTTCGGCGATCTCCTCCTCGGCGACACCGCCGGCGGCAACACCGTCGGCCCGCTCGGCCAGGGCGCCGCCATCGACAAGGAGGAGACCGACCTGCGCCCGCAGGCCGTGCGCGACACCGGCCAGCCGCTCGACCTCGCCATCCAGGGCGAAGGGTGGTTCGGCGTGCGCACCGCTCAGGGCGTGCGCTACACGCGCAACGGCGCGTTCACCGCCGACGCGCGCGGCAACCTCGTCGACCAGCTCGGCAACCAGGTCCTCGGCGCCGGCAACCAGCCCGTCCAGGTCACCAAGGACGGCACCGTCGACCCGAGCAAGGTCGCGGTGTTCAACGTCCGCAAACCGGTCAAGCAGGGCGACTCGTACTTCACCGGCCAGGCCGGCGGCACCGCGACGGGCCAGGTCAAGGCCGGCTCGCTCGAGGGCTCCGGCGTCGACCCCGCCCGCGCGATGGTCGACCTCATGGCCTCGATGCGCGCCATGGAGGCCGCGCAGCGCGCGATCACCACGATCGACTCCACGCTGCAGCAGACCGCCACCCAGGTCGGAGGACTCAACGGCTAAAGCCGCACCGCCGTCTGCCGACTACGCGGCTGACAACAACGGTGCGCCGGCTGGACCGCCTGCTGCGGAGGCCGCGCCACGACAGAGGTTCTCCCGAATGCTGGAAGGGATGTACACCGCAGCGGCCGGCATGGCCGCGCAGCAGAGCAGGCTCGACGCCGTGGCCAACGATCTCGCGAACGCGAGCACGACGGGCTACAAGAGCGTCCGCATGGCCTACCGCGACCTGGCCTACACGGCCGGATACGGCCCACCCGCCCATGCGACCACGAACGTGCGCTTCGGCGCCGGCGCCGCCGCGACGATGATCGGGCGCGACGGCCGCCAGGGCGCGATCCAGGAGACCGGCAACCCGCTCGACGTCGCGATCGAGGGCCCCGGGTATCTCCAGGTCCGCGAGAACGGGCAGCGCTTCCTCACGCGCGACGGCAACCTGCAGATCGACGCGCAGGGACGCCTCGCCACCCAGGACGGCGCCCTCCTCGACCCGCCGGTCACCGTCCCCCGCGGCACCCAGCCCGACCAGGTGAGCATCGGCACCGACGGGACCGTCACCGTCGCCGGCAAAGCCGCCGGCAAGATCTCGCTCGTCACCGTGCCGAACCCGGCCGGGCTCGACGGCGGCACCGACAACCGCTTCCAGGCCACCGCCGCCAGCGGCGCGGTCAGCGCCGCGCCCAACACCACCGCCCTGCACATCGGCGTCCTCGAGGCCTCGAACGTTGACATGGGCGACGCGATGGCCGACATGATGGACGCCCAACG
>DATFRY010000532.1:0-4663 GCA_035262925.1 Kofleriaceae bacterium
CGCGTCCGCGCGCACGGCGTCGACCAGCGCGATGTCCGCGACCTGGCGGCGCAGCTCGGCGTCCAGGAGATTGCGCTGCTCCCTGGACACGTTGTCGTTCGCCGCCCCACCGAGGGCGCTCTCCTGCTTCGAGGCCGCGCCCCACTTCGCGAGCTCGCCTCGCTCGACTCGCGGCGCACCGCGCCGCGGCCTCTCGTCCAGCGTCACCGGGCGGGCGCCCAGGCGGATGTCCCACCGACCCGCGACCGGGTCGTGGCGGAGGACCTCCAGCTTCACGCCGGAGCGGCGCGCGTGCTCGAGGGCCGCGGCGATCTGCTCCGGCTCTCCGGACCAGCGCGCGCCGGGCACGATCTCCTCGAGGCCCGTGAGGCGGAACGGGAGCTCGTCGTACGCAGGGCCGGCCATGTGGGCCTGCGCGTCGGCGTTGGCCTGCTCGAGGAGGCCCAGCTGGTGCGGCGAGACTCCCGCCTTCTCGCGCGCAGCCGGGTCGCGCTCGAGCTGAGCGAGGAGCGCGGTCTCGTCGTCGAGCAGCTGCTTGTGGGCCTCGAGCACCTCGAGCGCCGCGGCGCGGTCGCCTGTCCTCGCCACCTCCTCGGCGCGCTGCCGCTGCGCGGCCGCCCTCCCGCGCAGGAAGGACTGGCGCTCGGCCACATGCTCCATGCGCTCCACGAGCTCGCTCATGCGGCCGGACACGAAGCGGCCCACGGCCATCGAGGCGCCCTGGACGATCCATCCGGTGACGGTCTCGGGGCTGTCGGGCCGGCCGTGAACCACCATGAGGGCGGCGTACGACGCGGCCGCCGCGGTGATCATCTCGGCGCTGAGGACTGGAACCTTGCGGAGCGCGAGCGCGCCGGCCCGCCCCGCTCGCTGCCACAGACCGGACACCGCGTCGTCGGCCGCGCCCACGCTCCTGGCCAGCCCGCGCAGCGGCGCCAGCGCGGCGAGCGTGGCGGCGTCGGAGAGGAGGTTCTCGACGAAACCGGCTCCCAAGCCGTCTCCGGTCAGCAGGGTCTGGAACGCCGCGTTGAGCGCCGCCTCGGTGCCGAGCTGGACCGCGCCGGAGACGAGTCGGATGCGCGGGGCCGCGGCGAGCAGACGGGCGGCGTTGCCGGTCGTACGCGCCAGCATGATGCCGCGCGTCGCGCCCGCCGCGGCGCCGGCCACGCCGGCCGAGAGCACGCTGGTGCCGATGAGGAGGAGGATCTCGCCGACCAGCGCGCGCATCTGCGCGTCGGCGACCTCGTCTCTCACGCGCTGGCCGAGGACCGCGAACTTCTCGACCTCGGCCAGCCGGAGCAGGCTGTTCTCGGCCTCGGTCAGGGCGTCGCGCCTCGCCTGTCGCCGGGCCCTCGCGCGCGCGGCCATGTCGCCCTCGAAGGTGACCGTGTCGCCCCGGCCGGTGCGCACGCGGGCGCGCTCGATGCGCGCGATCTCGCCCCGGATGCCGGCCATGGTGCCGCGAAGCTCGCGGACGTCGCCACCCAGCGAGTTGGTCACGGACTGGACGGCCGTCCGGTCGACGTCGACCAGCATCTGATCGAGGCCGCCCAGCTTGTGGCGCAGGACGGCGAGTCGGCTCGCGAAGCTCTGCTCGGCCGCGCGCAGGCTCACCGCGTCGATCGCGTCGGCGTCCGGCGGCCTGCCGCGCATGGCCTGCTCCTCGAGGGCGAGCTGGTCGCGCTCGATCTGCTGCTGAAGCTCGAGCGCCCCGGCGCCCCCCGCACCCGGCGCGCGGCCGGTCTCGTCGGCCAGCTCGCTCGCGGCCCGGGCGCTGTCGCGCACCGTGATGCGGGAGAGCGCGATCGGCAGGTTCGCGCGCCGGGCGCGCGCCGCGGCCAGCGCCTCGCGCGCGCTGTCCACCAGGTGCGACTCCCCGATCGCGGTGGCATAGGCGGCCATCACCTCGCGGAAGGGCGCCTGCCCCGCGGCATCCGCACGATCCGCGCCGGACTGCGCGGCCAGCCCCGCGATCTCGGTGAGCTCGCCGCTCGCCTCGAAGAGGATGGCCTGCTGCTGCGCGATCACAGGTGTCCAGCGCCGCAGCTCGTCCGGATCGGCAGAGGCCAGCGCCGCGGCCCGTCGGGTCAGGAACTCGCGCGCCGGAGCCAGGCGAGGCGCGATCGTCCTCCACGCCGCCAGCCGCTCGCGCACGGTGTCGATCTGGCGATGGCCCTTTTCGATCGCGGCGAGCAGACCGGCTCGATTCGCCGGACCCGACTCCGATCCGCGTCCCGCGACCTGCGACAGGGCCGCGGTGTCGCCCAGCGCGGAGCTGGCCAGCGCCAGCGCGTGGGGCCCGACGCCATCGCCGGCGTCGTCGTCGCGCGCGGGGGCCAGCCGGGCCGCATCGCGGAAGGTGCGAGCCCACGGCGGCGGGATGCGGAAGAAGGGCGGCGCGGCCGTGATGCCGTACGCGAGCTCGGTCGCCGGCTCGTCGCCCTCCCGGCGCGCGTCGAACAGCGCCATCGAGACCTCCTCGGCGGTGGCGTCGGGCGGGTCGATGACGCGCAGCCAGTTCCATAGCCGCGGGTCGCGCGCGCCCTGCCACTCGTAGTGCGCGACGACTCGCAGTCCGCCCGCGAACGACCCGGCCGGCGGAGGTGGCCGGCGCTCGCTCGACTTGCCCACGCCAGCCAGCCGGTCGTCGGCCAGGAGGCGGGCGGTGACCCGGTCGAACGGGTGGCTGGCCACCAGGAGCTCGCGCGCCACCGCGCCCTGCGCCTGATCGGCCTGGGCCACGTAGCGCGGCGCCATCCGAGCGATCGACCCGCGCAGCGTCGCCTCCACCGCGTGCGCCAGCGCGACGCCGGCCGCCGGGCTCCATGCTCGCGGTCCCTCCGGCCGGGCCGCCTGCGCGGTGGACGGCATGATGTCGCGGTGGTCGTCGATGAGACGCCACGGATCGAGCGGGGCCATGAGCCCCGGCATCTGCGCGAAGGCGTGGCTCTCGTCGGCCAGGTCACGGAGATGCTGTGTGGCGCGGCCGGCCACGACCGCGGCCGCCGCCGTCCAGTGCAGTCGCTCATGACCTGTCGGCAGCGAGAGCCCGCCCAGGTGCGAGCGGATCGCCGCGAAGAAGGCGTCCGCGTGCTCGCTCAGATAGTAGGCGGCCTGGAGCGGAAGGGCGGCGGACCGGGACTGCGTCTTCTCGTTGCGGCGCGCGACCGCGGCTCCGACCGGCGGAGCTCGGTCGAGGAGCGCCTCCGCCGACTCGCCGCGCACGACGTGCTCTGCGACCAGATCGGCATGACGCTCGGCCGCATCTGCGGGCGTGGTGAGCGTCCCACCCCCGAGCGCCGCGACCCGATCGGCGCCGGCGACGCGCTGCTGGACGACGTGCGCCGCCTCGTGCGCGGCGGTGTGCAGGTCGGGCGCCGAGGCGAATGCCACCTGGTCCCCGAACGCGTAGGCCTCGGCGTCCAGCAGACCCGCCGCCTGCGCCGCGGCGCCACCCACGTGGGACTCGATCCGCGACACGTCGTGTCTCCCGAACGAGCGCTGGATGGCCTCGCGATGCGGAAGCTCGCCGGCCGCACCTTCGACGCCGGCGCCGGCAGTGCCCACGACGTCGATGCGCCCGCCCCCCGCGGCCTCCTCGTCTCCCGAGGCCGCGCCCAGCTGGTGAAGCGGTGGAAGGAAGCTCGGACTGTCGGGGTGGCCCGGCGGCAGCGCGGACCGGCGGGATTCGCTCGCCGTCGCCCTCGCCATCGCCAGCGAAGAGGGGTCGCGCCGCTCCACCGATTCCCGCCGCCGCAGAGGCTCCTCCGCCGGGCCCGCTTCTCCAGCGGGCGGCCGCATGGTCAGCGTTCGCTTCCCCGGGAGGGGCCGATACCACCCCGGCGGGCTGGGATTGCCGATCAGCGACGTCGACGCGATCCGGCCCGGACCCGGACGACGCGGGCGATGGTGCTCACCATCCCGGCCCTGCTCTTCGAGCTCCTCCTCTCGTTCCCGTCCACGCTCGTCGCGCCCATCGGGAGCGCGACTCATGCGCCCCGACCCGACCCGATGCCAGTGACCATGGCCGGAGTTATCGGACGCCGGGCAGAGTTGTTTCCGCGTGGGATCGAATCAGGGCCGCGACGGCCACCCTGGTGAGAGGGCATTGTCGCCCACAGCACCTGACGGCGCCGTGCGTCCGCCCCGTGCGCGGCGTTCGTTGCACTCGCCTCGAGCGCGTGCTAGATGGATGCGTCGTGACGATCTCGTCCTCTCCTCTCCGCAGGCCTTGACCGCGGCCATCCGGCCGATCGGAAAAGTCCACCTGCGTCGAGAGGGAAGAAGGAGCGAGAACATGTCCACGAACGAGTCAGTGATCGTCGAGATCCGCGCAGCCGAAGGGGGCGCGGACGCCAGGCTGCTGGTCGCCGAGCAGCTCGCCATCTACGCCAGCCTCGGGGACCAGAGGCGTCTTTAGCGTCGAGCTGCTCGACGAGCGGCCTGGCCTGATCGTCCTTCGCGCGTCGGGCCGCGGCGCCGCCGCCCTGTTCGCCGGCGAGGTCGGGGGACACCGCTGGCAGCGCATTCCACCGACCGAGAAGCGCGGTCGCGTGCACTCGAGCACCATCACGGTGGCGGTGCTGCCGGTCCCGACCGAGACCGAGCTGGTGCTTCAGGCATCCGACCTCGACTGGTCCGCCTGCCGTGCCTCGGGCAAGGG
>DATFRY010000533.1:0-4524 GCA_035262925.1 Kofleriaceae bacterium
GGCGAGCTTGTCGACGAAGGCCTCGCCCGAGCCCCCGCGCGGCATGGCCAGCTGCCCGACCAGGCTGCCCAGCTTCTGGCACAGATCGAGCCACGGGGCCAGCTGGTCGCGCACCTCGGGGGCGAGCGCCGCGGCGTTGACGGCGTTCCGCACCTCGCCGCGCTCGGCGAAGGCCACGATCTGCTCCGCCACCTCGATCGCCACCTTCTCCTGCGCCTCCTCGGTCGAGGCGCCCAGGTGCGGCGTGCAGATGACCCGCGGGTGGGCGACCAGCTTGCTGCCGGCCGGCGGCGGCTCCTCGACGAAGACGTCGAGCGCCGCGCCCGCGATGTGGCCCGAGTCGAGCGCGGCGACCAGCGCCTCCTCGTCGACCAGGCCGCCGCGCGCCGCGTTGACCACCAGGGCGCCGCGCTTCATGCGGGCCAGCGCCGCCGCGCCGATGAGCCCCTTGGTCTCGGCGGTGAGCGGCGTGTGGATCGTGATGAAGTCGGCGCGCGACAGGAGGTCGTCGAGATCGACCAGCTCGACGCCCAGGCGCGCGGCCGCCTCGCGCCCGATGAACGGGTCGTAGGCCAGCACCTTCATCTGGAGGCCGCGCGCCCGGTCGGCGGCGATGCGGCCGATGTTGCCCAGGCCGACCACGCCGAGGGTCTTGCCCATGATCTCGGTGCCGCTGAACTTGTTCTTCTCCCACTTGCCGGCCTTCATGGAGGCGGTCGCCTGCGGGATGTGGCGGGCCAGCGACAGGAGCAGGCACAGGGCGTGCTCTGCGGTGGTCACCGCGTTGCCGCTCGGCGCGTTCTCCACGATGATGCCGCGGCGCGAGGCTGCCGCCACATCGATGTTGTCCACGCCGATGCCGGCGCGCCCGATGATCTTGAGCCGCACGCCGGCCTCGATCACCGCCGCCGTCGCCTTGCTGCGCGAGCGGACCAGGAGGCCGTCGAACCCGGCGATGGCGGCCAGGAGGTCGCCGGCGGTCAGCCCGAAGCGGACGTCGACCTCGACGGCGGGCGAGGCGGCCAGGATCTCGGCCGCGCGGGGGGACATCTCGTCGGAGATGAGCACACGGAACTTGTCGGACATGGATTCCCTTCTGAGCCCTGCCGCGCAGTTTGGGCGCGCGGCGCCGGCCGAGTCAAGCGCCCTCGGGCGCCGGCGCGGCCGCGGCGCCCGAGGCGATCTTCTCGCGCAGGCGGATGACGTCGCGGGCCATGACGCTCAGGAGATCCATGGCCATGTCGACGTTGTCCTCGAAGAGATCGAGCAGGGCCGCGGTCGACACCTTGATGACCACCGCGTCGACCAGCGCGGTGGCGTCGAACCAGCGCGGCCGGCCGGCCAGGCTGTCGAGCCCGCCGAGCACGCTGCGGCTGGCGAAGCGAAAGCGCTGGCGACCACCGTCGGCCACCCCCTCGATGACCCCGGCCACCATCATCAGGCCGTGGCCCGATGGATCGCCGTCGCGCCAGATGGTCTGGCCGGCGGAGAAGCGGAGCTCGGGCGAATCGCGGGCCAGCTCGGCGAGCGCCTCCAGCCGCGCCTCGGCGTACGGCACGCTCCGCCGCAGGACGGCCAGCTTCTCGATCAGGCTGAGCGGCTGGCGCGGGTACGGCACGCCCTCGTCGTCGGGCTGAAAGCCCGCCTCCGGCCCGGATGCCCGGCGCGCGTCGAGGAGAGAGCCGGCCACCGCGCGCAGGACCACGACCAGGAGATCGAAGTTGTCCTCGAAGACGTCGAGCTGGTCCTCCTGGGTGAACGAGAACGTCACGGTGTCCTCCACCGCGACCGCCTGCAGCCCGTCGCTGGTGCCGGCCAGCGACGCCAGCCCGCCGAGCACGCTCCTGGGGCCCAGTCGCTTGAGCTGCTGCCCGTGGCGGCGCAGCTCCACCGCGCCCTCGAGCACGTAGTGGATCTGCCGCACCGGCTGGCCCTCGGCCAGGATCTCGACGCCGGCCGGGAAGAAGTGCTCCTCGCTCAGCTCGGCCATGGCGGCCAGATGGACCGGCGGCGTGTCCGCCAGCTGCGGGAAGGTCCTGAGCAGCATCATGCGCTCGAGGCCGGGGCGCGGCGCGCGCCTGACCGCGCCGCGGCGGTGCCTGCGCCTGCGCTTGACCTTCCCATCAGCCGGCAGACGGCACCTCGCGTGGGGCGCGCAGGGCGCGCGCGACCTGGTCGGCCGCCTCGAGCCAGCGCCCTCGGCGCGCGGCCAGCGCGGCGCGCAGCTCGCTGTCGGGCTCCAGCCCGGCGTGCGCCACGTAGTGCGCGGCCAGCCCGGCCAGCGCGTCGCTCTGGTCGGCCAGCATCGCGCGCAGGCGCTCGGCCAGCGTGCGGAACGGCGGGCGGTGGAAGACGGCCGCCTGCTCGAGGCGCCCGCCGTCGGCGTCGGCGTCGCGATCGAACAGGGCGAAGATGGCGGCCCGCGCGCGCGGCTCGACCAGGTACTCGAGGAGCTCGCGGCTCGAGGCCGCCATCCGCCCGTACCCGGTGCGAAGCCCGGCGTACATGGCGCGGAAGTCCTCGCCCGGGTGGCGCAGCCCGAGCAGGCGGAAGACGCGCTCCAGCGAGCCGCGCTCCTTCTCGCGCAGGAGCTCGACCAGGAGCAGCCCGCTCGCCGGCATGCCGGGCGGCTGCTCGCTCAGGCTGAGGCGCCAGTCGAGCAGCGTGATCGCGCGCCGCAGCGCCGCCTCGGTGGAGCGATCGACCAGGTCGGCGTCGATGGTCAGGCGGCGGTCGTCGCTCAGCATGCGGCCCAGGCCGCGCAGGATCTTGTATCCGACCACGGTGTCGAGCTCGCGCTCGAGGTGGCCGGCCAGCACGTCGACCGCCCGCTGGTGGCCGAAGCGGCTGATCGTGCGCGGCAGGTGCAGCCGGATGCGGCGGGGCTGGTCGTCCTCGGCGAGCGCGCGGTCGAGGTACGCGAGCGCCGGCGCCCCGATCGCGATGAGCGCGGCGCGCGCCTCGGGCCGCGCCGCGCGATCGGCCAGCATGGGCAGGAGGACCGGGAGGAACGACTCGTCCGGCGCCGCCGCCATCGTGCGCGCCACCTCGGCCTGGAGCTCCGGCTCGGGCACCGCGGCCAGATCGCGCAGGAGCGGGCGCAGCTCGGGCGACGGCCGGCTGCGGATGGCGCGGGCCAGGGCCAGGCGGCTGGCCGGGTCGCGCGAGCCGGTGAGCTCGCGCAGCTGCTCGCGGGCGATGTCGTCGTCGCCGCACTCGCGGCACATCAGGCTGACCAGCGCGGTGGCGCGCACCGGGGCCGACGGATCGGACAGCGACCGGCGCAGGAGCTCCTCGTCCCCGGCGTCGCCGGCCGATGCGAGCGCCTGCAGCGCGGCGGTCCGCACCGCCGGGTCGACCGCCTGCACCAGGCGGCGCGCGATCGGCAGGTGGTCGCGGCGGCCGCTCTGGTCGAGGATGGCGAGCGCGTGGATGACCACGTCGCTCGACGGGTGATAGAGGATGAGCGGCGGCACCAGGTTGGCCCGGCCGCTGGCGGCCAGGAGATCGATGGCGGCGAGCGCGACCGCGTCGTCGGTGCTCGACATGCCGGCGACCAGCGCCTCGAGCGAGTGGAGGTCGAGCGCCGGCAGCGCGAGGCGGGTCTCGATGGTCCCCTGGCGCAGCTGCTCGCGGAACAGCTCCACGTAGTGGCGCTTGATGTCGGCCACGCTCCACAGGAGCAGGCCGACCGCGCCGACCAGGCCGAAGGCGATGAGCGGCATGCCGAGGCCGAGCGACAGGGCGCCGAGGATGGCCACCGACGCCACCGCCTGGCCGCCGCGCGCGCCGACCGCGTCGATGGTGACCTTGTGGCGCTCGCGCAGCCGCGCCGACAGCGGCAGGTAGAGCAGCTCGGTGCCGGTCCGGTGCAGCGAGTGGCGCAGCGAGCCGTCGAAGATCTTGAGGAGGAGGATGGGCACCAGCGCGCCGGTCAGGCCGAAGCCGAGCGCGGCGGCGCCGAGCGCGAGCGGCAGCACCCACAGCGCGCGGCTGACCCCGAGCCGGCGCAGGAGCCAGCCGGCCGCGACCAGCTGGACGAACAGCGACAGCGCGTTGAGCCCGGTGTAGAAGAGGGCGAAGAACGTGCCCAGGCGATCGGGATCGATCGAGTCGGCCACCACCGACTTGAAGAGGAGATCGGCGGCCGTGACCGCCACCTGGGTCAGCGCGACCAGGATGAGCAGGCGGCGCAGGTACGGGTGAGAGAGGGTGGTGGTCGGCTCCACCGGCGCGGGACGGCGCCGGCGGCGCTGCTCACCGGCCGGGCTGCGCCGCCAGCCGAGCGCCGGCAGCGCGCTCGACCCGATGAGCAGCGACGAGGCGACCAGGATGAGGCTGCGCGGCGGGGTGAAGCCGAGCAGCGCGCTGGCCACCGCCGATCCGAAGGTGGCGCCGATGAGGGCGCCGGCCCCGATGACGGCGAAGGCGCGCTTGGCCTGGCTCGGGTCCAGCTCCTCGCTGACCAGGAGCCACACCTGGACCACCGCCACGGTGGCGATGAGCCCGGTCCACACGTAGAAG
>DATFRY010000534.1:0-7077 GCA_035262925.1 Kofleriaceae bacterium
CCGCGGCGGGTCGCCTGGCCGACGGCACCGGCTCGGTGCCCTGCTCGATGCGAGTCCGCTGCCTCCGCGCGCGGCGCGCCGGTTGAGGCGCTCACGCCGCGCGGTCCACCGCTCGTTCGGCGGTGGTCGACGCGAGCAACGACTCGCGCTCGCGCCGACCGCCTCGAACCGGAGGGGCCCGACGGTGTCCGAGCTTGCGCGTCAGCTCGGGCTGCGGCCGGTGCCAAAGGCCTCGAACGTCAGGATGGTGAACGTGTGGCGCACGTGCGGGATGTTCTGCACGTCCCGCTCGATGAGGCGACCCAGCGAATCGATGTCCTCGACGTAGAGCTTGAGCAGGAGGTCGTACTCGCCGCTGATGCTGTACACCTCGGAGAAGCTCTCCACCTCGGCGACGCGATTGGCGACATCGGTGACGTGGCCGGGCTCGGTCTTGATGAGGACGAAGACAGCGCGCATGGCCGTGGTATACCGCGCGCCGCCGGGTCGAGCGAGAGGTTCCGCGGACATCGGGCCGCGACAGCATGCCTGCCGGGGACCCCTGGGGACCCCCGCGCCGGGTCTCCCGATCTCTCTTGCATCGATACATCGGTAGTCGATGTATAGTGGCCGCATGAAGGACGAGCTCGAGCGGTTCGTGGCCTCACTCGCGATCCCCGCCGACCGCAAGGCGATCATCCTCGCCGAGCTCACCGACCACGTCGCCTGCGCGACCGAGGCCGCGGCCCGCGATGGGCTGGATCCCGAGGCCGCCGGCCGCGCCGCGCTCGGCAACCTCGAGGCGCTGCGCCGGTCGCTCGAGGCGATCGAGCCGGCGTTCCGCATCACCATGTGGCACGCCGTCGGGCGCGGCCTCCTCGCGGCGGTGCTCGTGGCGATCGTCCTCGATCGAGGCGGCGCGGTCATGGCGGGAATCGTCGGCGCCATGATCGTGGTCGCGATCGCGGCCGCGCTTGCCCCTCCGCGCGCGCTCGACCTCCTCCGCGCCGAGCTGCGGGCGCCGCGCATCCGCGGCACGCTCGGCGTCGCCCGCGGCGTTCCCATCGGGCCGGCGCTCACCTATGCGCTCACCGTGACGTCGGTGCCGTTCGTCGTCTGGGTCGCGCTGATCATCGAACGCGCGTACGCCGGCGCCACTGTCCTCGACGTGCCGCCCTCCGCATTCGCCGTGGCCGCGGCCGTGTGCCTGCTTCTCCTGGTCGAGGGCATCCGGGCACGGCGACGCGCGGCCGCCTGATGCCGCGGACGCGACAGCGCGACGCCGTTCCCCGCGGTGCGCTGCGCGCGCTCCTGCTGGCGGCGCTCGCGGAGTCGGACCTGCACGGATACGCGCTCGCACGCAAGCTCGAGCGGCGCGCGCGCGGGACGCTGAAGATCCGCGAGGGCTCGCTCTATCCTGCGCTGCACGAGCTCGAGCTCGAGGGCGCCGTCGAGGCGAGCTGGACCCGCGCACCCGACGGCCGCCGCCGCCGCGTCTACTCGCTCACCCGCTCCGGCCGCCGCTCGGCCAGGGGCGCGCGCGCCGAGTGGCTGGCGATCGCGGACATGCTCCACGCCATCCTGGCGACCTGATCGGCTGCCGCCACCGGCCGGCCGCGCGGCGGCGACGCGCGCCGTCGACGCGCCTCCGGCGACGACCGAGCCGCCACGCGCCAGGTGCAAGCGCGTCCAGGACGCGGTACATCTCGGGCCAGGGCGGAGGGCAGCATGGGGAAGATCCTGCGGTTCGGCGGCGACGGGGTCGGCCGAGAGCACGTGGACGAGGACGCGCGCTCGCTGCTGCAGGCGCGCCTGCGCGTCTATCACCTGCTCCTCTTCGGCATCGCGGCGGTGCAGTTCTTCGTGTCGCTCCGCGTCACCTCCGCCATGGAGGTGATGACGATCGACGAGCCGTTCGTGCTCACCTTCGTGCTGGAGGGGACGCTCGTGGTCGCGGTCGGTGGCTCGTGGCTGCTGCTGCGATCGCGTCCGCTCGGCGGCGAGGTGCTGGCGGTCGTCGATCTCGTGGTGGTCGGCGCCATCGGCTTCGTCAACGCCTGCATCGTCGTCCTGTTCCCGGCCTACTACCGGCTCGACCTCGGGATGCTGATGGTCATGAGCCAGGTGCTGGTCGTGCGCGCCGCCATGGTCCTCGGCTCGACGGCACACACGGTCGGCGTCGGGGTCGCCGGCATGGTGCCGATCCTCATCGCCTCGCTCCTCACGTTCCGCGCGGCGCCGCTGCCGAACTGGCTCCGGCCGGTCAGCGCGCAGCTGGCCCAGGACGCGGTGTGGGCCGCGATCATCATCATGGTGTCGGCCTTCACCTCACGGGTCATCTACCGGCTGCGCCGCCAGGTGGCGCAGGCCACCCAGCTCGGCCAGTACACGGTCGAGCGCCTGATCGGGCGGGGCGGCATGGGCTCGGTCTACCTGGCCCGCCACTCGCTCCTGCGCCGGCCCACCGCGCTCAAGGTGCTCGAGTCGCAGGAGTTCGGGGACGAGGCGGTCGCGCGGTTCGAGCGGGAGGTGCAGACCACGAGCGAGCTGCGCCATCCCAACAACGTGGCCATCTACGACTACGGCCGCACGCCCGACGCACGCCTCTACTACGCGATGGAGTACCTGGACGGCGTCGACCTCGAGACCCTGGTGCGCGTCGACGGCCCCCAGCCTCCCGCCCGCGTCATGCACATCCTGACCCAGGTGTGCGGGGCGCTGGCCGAGGCGCACGAGCGCGGCCTGGTCCACCGCGACATCAAGCCGGCCAACATCATGCTGTGCGAGCGCAGCTTCCAGCCCGACTTCGTGAAGGTGCTCGACTTCGGACTGGTGCGCGCGCCCGATCCGGCACCGCTCGATCTGTCCCGCGAGCACAGGGTGCTCGGCACGCCGCAGTACATGGCGCCGGAGGCGATCACCTCGCCGGGCCAGGTGGATGCGCGGGCCGACATCTACGGGGTCGGCGCGATGGCCTACTTTCTCCTGGCCGGGCGGCCGCCCTTCGACAGCTCCAGCCCGGTCGCGGTCATGAACTCCCACCTGTTCGACGCGCCCGATCCGCTGCCGCACAACGGAGGCGGCCCCGTGCCCGCTCCGCTCGAGGCGCTGGTGCTGGCATGTCTGGCCAAGGACCCGTCAGGGCGCCCGGCCAGCATGGAGGCGCTCCGGCTCGCCGTCGCCGCGCTCGCCGTCGAACCCTGGACGGCCGCCGGGGCGCGCGCGTGGTGGCGCGAGCGAGCCGGCGCCGTCCGCGGGCAGAGCCGCGACAGCGGGCCGGGCGGGCCGCCGGCCACGGTGGCGATCGATCTCGCTCGCCGACGGACGGCGGACGCGGCAGCGCCCGCCCTGATCGAGACCTTGCTGCACTGAAGAGGCGCGCGGCGTGGCGGTCGCGATGCCGAAGTCAGGCCCGGCGGTCGACGACCAGGGACTGAAGGATGTGGCCGATCTCGCCGTCGGCGTCGACCAGGCCGCAGGTCACGAGCCCCGTGCCGGCCGGCACGACCAGCGAGCGCGAGTCGAGGCCGATCCACTCACCGACGGCCGGGCGGAACAGCGCCACCGTGAGGTCAGGGTTGACGAACGTGAACTCGGCGGTGTCGAGCGCGGGGCAGATTCCGTTCGCCGCATCGGCGACCGCGAGGGTGCGCTCGAGCGGCGAGGTCTCCTCGCCGGCGACGACCGGCACGCGCAGCCGCATCCACGCGGCGGCGGCGCCGCGCCCCCACTCGCCGCGCGCGATGCGGATGTCGACCGCGGCGTGGTACGCGACCGGATGCTGGAAGAAGGGAAAGACGAACTCCGGCAGGAGCAGCGGGTCGCCGAAGGGCGGACGCGCCGCCACCCGCGCGGGCGGGAGGTCGAGCTCCGAGAGCCTGATGCGCAGGCCGAACGCGCGGGCGACCTCCACGCCGCCGGCGACGAGGCGGGCCGTCAGGCGCTGCGCCTTGCGCGAGATGCGCATCGGCTCCACCTCCACGTCGAGCGGGCCGATCGGGACCGGGCGGAGGAGCTCGACGGTGACGCGGGCGACCGCGAACCGCGCCGCGTCGTCCCCCCAGCGCTCGAGCGCGCGCCCCATGAGCGCCGAGGGCGGTCCCCCGTGCTGGTGATCGTTGCTCCACGGACCGCGGGTCAGCTCGGTGGCGACGAAGCGGTGGCCCTCAGGGACGAAGAAGGCATCGGGGCCCGACATGAGCGCAGAGTACACCGTGGCGCGCGCCGCCGCCTCGCGCACCCGGTCCCCGCCTTCCATGGACCGCTCGACCGCGTGGGCGCGAGCTCATGTCCGTGGGCGCGGCGCTCAGCCAGCTCCAGGGCGACCGGCCGCGGCGGCGCACAGGGGGCATGGCTCCTGCCGGCAGACGCCGTCCTCGCAGGTCCCGCTCGGCGGGCAAGAGTTGCCGTCGGTGTCGCGGACGCAGTCCTGTGAGCAGGTGACCGGCGATGCGGTGCACGAGCCGTCGCCGCAGCTGTACGTGCTGCAGGTGCACGTCTGCGCGCCGAGCTCGTCGCACGCGCTGGAGAAGCTGCAACCGCCGCAGTCGGTGACGGTCGGAGCGCCGCAGCTGTCCCCGTCGGTGTCGAGCGTGCACGCTGCGCTCTCCACCTCGGCGGTGGCGACGCAGGCGCCGTCCTGGCACGCGTTGACGGTGCAATTGCGGCTCTGGGTGCCGGTCTCCGCGCACACGTCGGCGCCGGCGGTGCAGGCGCCGTACGGGTCGCAGGTCACGCCGGGGCCGCAGCTCTCGCCCTGGTTCGCCGGCTGCGCGACGCAGTCGCCGGTGGCCGCCTCGCACACGCCCTGCGCGCACTCGCCGTCGAGCGAGGAGCAGACGACCGACGGGAACTGGCAGGTGTGGCTCGCGAGGTCGCAGGTGCCGGCCAGGAGGCACGCGGTCGGCGGCGACTGACAGTCCTCGTCGCCGTCGCAGTCGACCGGCGCCGCATCGGCCGCGCCGGCGGCGTCGAGCGCGCCCCCGCCGGCGGCGTCGACCACCTGGCCGGCGTCGGCGTCCGCCGCGCCGCCGCCGCGGCGGCAGGTTCCGTCGTCGGCGCAGGTCGTGCCGCTCGGGCATGACCCGCCGGGACCGCAGGCGATGCCATCCCGGTAGGCCGGCTCGTAGCAGGCGGCCAGCGCGGCGAGTGAAGCCAGAGCGATCGAGGCGACGATGCGCAGCACACGGCCTCCTTCAGAAGCGGACCGACGCGCCCAGCGCGAACGAGGTGGGCGCCAGCGACGGGACGATGGTGAGGGCGGGCGCCTCCTCGGCGCCGGCTCCGGCCCCGGCGCGCCGGCCGAGGACGTACAGGACCGCGCCGGTGGCGAGCGCGGCCGCTCCGATGCCGGCGCCGATCAGCATCGCGCGCTCGGCCGACTCGCCGCGGTCGTCGAGATCCGGATCGTAGACATCGGCGCGCGATGCCTGATCGGCGAGGCTGCGCGCACGCAGTCCGAAGTAGACGCCGACCGCGAGCGCCGCCGCGCCGGCCGCGCCGGTGGCGATGCCCGCGATGCGCAGCCGCCGGCCGGGGCGCGGGGCTGGCTCGACCGGCGCGCTGACGACGGCCGGCGGCGGCGCGGGCGCGGGCGGGGACGCCCTGGCCGCCGCCTCGCGCGCCGCCTCGTCTCGCGCGCGCCGGTCGGCCTCGGCCTGCTCGGCCGCGATCGCGGCCTCCAGCTCCGCGATGCTCGCGCGCGCGGCCTCTGCCCCGCGGCCCTGTGGGTCGAGGGCGACGTACTTCCTCAGGTACTCGAGCGCCCTGTCCCGGTCGCCGGCCAGGCGGAAGACCTCGCCGGCGTCGTACAGGAACTCCGGGTGCGCGTACTCGTCGTAGGCGGCGAGGTACTCGCGAGCTGCGACCGCGTGGTCGCCGAGCGCCTTGGCCTTCTCGGCGGCGTCGAAGTGCGCGCGGGCCGCCTTCTTGTGCGCCCGGGTCGACGCGCTCTGCGCTGCGGCGCGGCCCGGCTGGAGGAGAGCGAGGCCGAGCGCGGCGAGGGCGATCCAGGTGCGGAGGGGTGGTCTCATCGCTCGAACGGGTTGAGGGTGGTGCCCGGGGGCAGGGGGGCCTGCTCGCGCGTCTCGTCGCGCGGCGCCCGCGCGCGAGCTCGCAGGCGCACCACGCGCGTCGCGTCCCGATCGCCCGGGACGGCGATGGTCTCGGCGCGATGCCCGCGCCGCTCGACGAGGAACAGGATCTCGCCGGCGCCGGCAGGGCGGGTGAGCTCGACGGGGGTCGTGCCGACCCGCTCGCGGCCCGGCATCCGGTAGACATCGGCGCCTGGCGGGATCGACGTGATGCGCAGCGTGACGGGCGCCGGGGGCGTCGCGGCTCGGGTCACGTCCGCATCGCGATCGGCCGCGCGCACGACATCCAGCTCGACGATCGACACTGTCGTTCCGGCGGTCGGGCCGGCGGTCGTCCCGCCCGAAGCCGCGGCGACGGCGGGCGCGCGCGCGGTGGCGGCGTCCGCGACGGCCGCCACGGCCGGACGCAGGACGATCGCGGGCGGGTCGGGCGAGCCCGGGCGCGCGACTGCCACATACGCCGCGACGGCGGCGAGCCCCGCACCGGCGACGAGCAACCAGCGCCGCCCGCGCCGCCCCCGCGCCGGAGACGGCGGCAGCGACGGCGACGACGACGGCGACCGCGCCGCCGGCGACGGCGTCATGCCGGCCGGCGTGGCATCGATCGTCGTCATCGCCGATCCGCTGGCGGGCGTCGGCAGAGCTCGCCCCGGCTGCGCGCTCATGGCGACGCTGGCCGCGGCCGGATGGGCGCCCGACGGAGCGGCGACCTCGAGCGCCGCGGCCAGCTCGTCGGCGGACCCGTATCGCGCGTCGGGGTCCTTGGCCAGCGCGCGCATGATGACGTGCTCGAGCGCAGGCGACACGGGAGCCAGCGTGCCGGGAGGAGGCACCGGCTCGTAGATGTGCTTGGCCATCAGCTCGCCCATCCCGTCGGAGACGAACGGCGGCCTGCCGCAGACCATGGCGTAGAGGATGCAACCGAGCGAGTAGAGATCGGCGCGGTGGTCGACCTCGCCGGTGCCCTTGCACTGCTCGGGAGCCATGTACGCCGGCGTGCCGAGCA
>DATFRY010000535.1:0-2808 GCA_035262925.1 Kofleriaceae bacterium
GGCGCCCGCGGCACCGACCAGCTCGGCGGCGAGGTAGGTCAGCGCCGGCGCCAGCAGGCCGCCGAGCACCGCGCCACCGTCGCCGCCGGCGCCATCACCGCCGGCGCCATCACCGCCGGCGCCATCACCGCCGCCACCCTCGCCTTCACCGCCGCCGCCGCCGGACAGGCGAGCCCCGGCCGGGACCCGCGCACCGTTCATGCGCACGCGCGCGATCCGGCGCGTGGGGTCGAGCGGCACCTCCGGCTCGATCTCGATGCCCTCGCCGGCCAGCGGCACCGCGAACAGCGTGAGGCCGCCGCCCTCGCGGAAGGGCGCGATCAATAGATCCGCCGCCTGCGCCCACGGCACGTGGACCTTCTCTCCGAAAAGGACATGGCCTCCGCCCAGGGCCGGCTCCGCCGTCGCCGCCACGGCGTCGAGCTGCCACGACGACGCGCCCTCGACCAGCGCGATGGTCGCGATGGTGCGGCCCGCCGCGATCTCGGGCAGGAGGCCCGCCACCTGCTCCGCCGCGCCGGCGCGCGCGATGGCGAGCCCGGCCAGCGCGACCTCGAGGAGCGGCCCCGGGTAGAGCGCGCGCCCGGCCTCCTCGAGGACCAGCGCCATCGACAGGCTGTCGAGCCCGGCTCCGCCGACGCGCTCGGGCAGGTGCAGGCCGGTCCAGCCGAGCTCGGCCAGCTCGCGCCACAGCGCGCGATCGAAGCCGACCGGGTCGCCGGCCAGGCGCCGGACCTCGCGGATCGGGCAGCGCTCGGACAGGAGCCGCCGCGCCGTCATGCGCAGGAGATCGTGATCGCCGGTCCACCCGAGCTTGTCCGGCAGATGGGAGGCCAGGCTCACAGCGTTCATGGTCACGGCACTCATTGTCGCAGCCTCATTGTCCTCTTGGTCGCGCGTCACTCGTCCCCCGCTCCCGCGTTCTCTCGTCGCGTGCCTTCGAGTGCGGCGCGGGCTACTTGCTCTTGGGCAGCCCGAGCACGCGCTCGCCCAGGATGTTGCGCTGCACCTCGCTGGTGCCGCCGCCGATGGTGAAGCCGTACGAGTTGAGGTGGGCGCGCGGCCAGTCACCTCCGTCGGGCGCGCGCGCGTCGCCCATCCACAGCGTCGCCTCGCTGCCGAGCAGCTGGCAGGCCAGCCGGGTCGCGCGCTGGGCCAGCTCGCTGAAGACCAGCTTGTGCATGAGCGGAAGCGCGAGCGGGCGATCGGCGACCAGGCCGGGCGCCCGCGCCCGCAGCGCCGACAGCCCGATCGCCTCGGCCTCGATCCACAGCGCGACCAGCTGATCGGCCAGCACCGGATCGTCGAGGGCCGGGGCGCCGTCACGCCGCGCCCGCGCGGCCAGCTCCGCCACGCGCAGGATCAGCGCCAGGTCGTCGGCGCCGCGCTCGCGCGCCTGCCCGTCGCCGCCGCGCTCGAAGGCGAGGGTCGTCATCGCGATGCGCCAGCCCTGGCCCTCCTGGCCGAGCAGCGCCGAGCGCGGCATGGGCGCGCCGTCGAACACGACCTGGTTGAAGCCGCCCTCGGCGGTCATCTTGACCAGCGGCTCGACCCGCACGCCCGGCGACCTCATCGGGAACAGGAAGTAGGACAGCCCCTCGTACTTGGCCGGGCCGGTGCGGGCCAGGAGGATCATCCAGTCGGCGAAGTGGGCCAGCGTGGTCCACACCTTGTGGCCGGTGACCCGCCAGCCGCCCGCGCCGTCGGGCTCGGCCCGCGTGGTGAGGCTCGCCAGGTCGGAGCCGGCGCCCGGCTCGCTGAAGCCCTGGCACCAGATCTCGTCGGCGGCGAGAAGCGGCGGCAGGAGGCGCCGCTTCTGCTCCTCGGTGCCGTAGGTCAGGATGGTGGGCCCCGCCCAGCGCAGCCCCAGGAGATTCACCATGAACGGCGCCCGCACGCGGACCAGCTCCTGACCGACGACGGCGGCGCGCTCGGGCGAGACGCCCTGGCCGCCGTACTCGCGCGGCACATCGAAGCCGAGCAGGCCGGCGCGATGGAGCGCGTTCTGCCACGCGCGCAGGTACTCGAGCTGCTCGCGGGTCTCGACCTCGAGGAAGCTCTGCGGCAGCACGAACCCGGGCGGCGCCGGCCTGTTCGCCGCGATCCACGCGCGCACCTCGCGCCGGAACTCGGCCACCTCGGGAAGCTCATGGATCTCGGTCGTCATGGCGCGCCCCGAGAGTACGACAGGTCGCCCGCCGCCATCGCGTGCTGAACGCGCGCCTCGGCCTGGTCGGGCCGGGGCGGGCCTGATACATCTGCTGCGGTGGCGACCAACGACTGTGACTTCCTCGTCCTCGGCGGCGGATCCGCCGGCGTCAGAGCCGCGCGGGTCGCGGCGGAGCTGGGCGCGCGCGTCGTCCTGGTGGAGGAGGGCGACCTCGGCGGCACCTGCGTGAACGTCGGCTGCGTGCCCAAGAAGCTCCTGTGGTACGCCGCCGAGTTCGCCGAGCTGTGGCGCGACGCGCAGTCGTACGGGTGGCAGGTCGAGCCGCCGCGCCACGACTGGTCGCGCCTCATCGCGCGCAAGGACGCCGAGATCGCGCGGCTCAACCGGGTCTACGAGCAGCTCCTGAGCGCGAGCCGCGTGACCATCGTGCGCGGCAGCGGGACGGTGACCGGGCCCCATGCCATCGAGGTGACCGCGGATGGCGGGCGCCGGACGATCACCGCGCGCCACATCCTCGTCGCCGTCGGTGGGGCGCCGCGCCGGCCGACCTTCCCCGGCGCCGAGCTCGCCATCGTCTCGGACGACGTCTTCCACCTCCCGGCGCTGCCGCGCCGCGTCCTCCTCGTCGGCGGCGGCTA
>DATFRY010000536.1:0-10728 GCA_035262925.1 Kofleriaceae bacterium
ACGGGTGCCGCCCGCGGCCGCCTCGCACTCCGCCCGGCACGACCGCCGCCCGCGGCCGCCTCGCACTCCGCCCGGCACGACCGCGCCCGCGGCCGCCTCGCACTCCGGCCCGGCACGACCGCGCCCGCGGCCGCCTCGCACTCCGCCCCGGCACGACCGCCGCCGCGGCCGCCTCGCACTCCGCCCGGCACGACCGCGCCCGCGGCCGCCTCGCACTCCGCCCGGCACGACCGCCGCCCGCGGTCGCCTCCGACCGAGCCCGCCGTTTCCGGAACTCTCGGTTGGTTTGTGAAAACCCGAGCAAGGCAATCAGAGGCGCTGGGAACGCGGTGGTCAACTGGCGCGACAACTGCCATGCCCGCCTGCGCGCCAGTTGTCCACGGCGGGGTCCCAAGCGCCGGGACCCGCGGCCCCCACCGAGCCAGCCAGGCCTCGCGGCACCACCCCAGCCCCGGCGCCGAGCGCCGCGGCCCCCACCGAGCCAGCCACGCCTCGCGGCACCACCCCAGCCCCGGCGCCGAGCGCCGCGCCCCCCACCGAGCCAGCCAGGCCTCGCGGCACCACCCCAGCCCAACGCATCTCCGAGCTCGCGCGCACACCGCCCTGGCGACGCCGCCGGCGCCGCGCGGCCATGAAGGCATCACCGTAGTCGAGCTCTGCCTGAAAGCCGTTGTGGGCAGTGCACAGAAGGCGGACGTTGGCCATGCCGTGCTCGCCGCCGCGCCCGAACGGATCCGCGTGGTGAAACTCGAGCCGTTCCCGGGCCGGGCAGCGGCGCCCGTGCCGGTCGCGGAACGTGCATTGCCCGCCGTCGCGCTCCCACACCTCGCGTCTGATCGGGTCCGGGATGTGGCGCGAACGAGGCGTCGGGTCGGCCTCCGCGGCGCTCTTGCGCGGCGACGGCGTCGCGGCGAACTTCGCCCGCTCCAGCTCGCGCAGCAGCAAGGACATGGCGCGCTCCACGACGGCGGCCAGGTCGCCGTCGGGAATCTGCCGCCGAAGCAACGCCTGGGCTCGCACGAGCTTGTCGTGCAGCTCGGCGCCCGCAGTGAACTGCACCTTGTAGCGAAGCGGCGCGATCGGCGTCATGACCGCCGGCGGCCCTGCCGGCCGGCGCGACGGCACCGCCGGGGCAGGCTTCGCCGATACAGCCGACTCGCCGCCGCCATCGCCACGGCCGCGAGCATCGCCACGGCCGCGAGCATCGCCACCGCCACGAGCATCGCCATGGCCGCCAGGATCGCCACCGCCAGCATCGCCACCGCCAGCATCGCTGCCGCCAGCATCGCTGCCGCCAGCATCGCCGCCGCCAGCATCGCCACCGCCAGCATCACCACCGCCAGCATCGCCGCCGCCAGCATCGCCACCGCCAGCGTCGCTGCCGCCGGCATCACCGCCGCCAGGATCGCCCACATCGCGGGCATCGCCGGGGGCGACCCCCGGATCAACCGGCGGCACGTGCGTGGACGGCCCGGCCCACCCGGCCCTCGACGGCAGCTTGCGCATGAGCGCCGGTGCATCCGGCTGGGGCGCGATCGCGGCGATGAGGTGCTCGATCTCGCGCTTCGACAGAAACGCCGCGCGCCCGAGCAGCGCCGCGCCGTCGTCGGAGCGAACGTGCGGCGCCAGACGCGCGATCCCGCTCAGGTGAAGCCGCCCGTCGGCCAGCATGTCGAGCACGACAGGGAGCCGTCGCGACAGCCGAGCCACCGTGATGCGCAGGTACGCCTCGGCATCCGAGAGGTGAAGCCGCTCGGTCGCGTAGGCGTGCATGGAGGGGAAGGCCTCGCGCAGGTAGAGCCGGCGCGCGTCGACCTCCGCCATGTGGGCGATCAGCTCGGCCTCGACCCCGCGACTGCGTCCGAGCAAGTCGACGAGCCGCGCAATCAGCATGTCGTCGGAGAGCGACTGAAGGCAAACTTCGAGTTTCATCAATCTTCCATAACACGGCCGCTTTTCGGCGCCGCCAGCCGGCCCAGGAGCGACGATCTCCTCGAATTCGACGCGCGCGGGCATTTTCGCCGGTTCTCCGCCCAGGCAGCGCCTCCTCGCGTCAGGCGCGCGATCGCGTCGACGAGGGCGACCGCTCGCCGAATGCCCTCGCCAGACCGTCAAGTCGAATCGTCACGGATGTCGTGGCACAGTGAAAATGTCGTCCCTCAACTGGTCAGTAACCATTCGCAGCGGGGCCGCGACCCGTCCTTTCGCCTGAGACGAGAGTGCGTGGAGGTGCTCGATGCCGAGCTCGTCGAGGGTCGTTGCGCGCAGGGCCCGTGCCCGTCCGTGCAAGTCGAGAGCGGCGCACCCCATTCGTCCGACCCCTCCAACGCTCAGGTCGGCACGACGACCACGTGCAGGCGTCTCGAGCCGCTCATCGTCCCGTCGCGCCCCATGTCGAGCGCCCGACCATCCGCACGGACGGTGTTGCTGCACGGCCGCGCGGCGCGAACTCCGCCCGGAACGAGCCCGACGCCCCGACGCTCCCGTCGCGCAGCGCGCGGCGAGAGCCGGACACGCGGCCGTCCCGCCGCGCGTCGATGCCGATCGGCGAGCTCATCGCCGACGATGTCTCCGCCCTCGCCCCCGTCCTCGCCCCCCGCCCCCTCCGCGCCGCGCCGCGCCGCGCCGACGACGGCAAGGCCCGGGCAGAAGCCGCGCCTTCCCCGGCGCCGGCCGGACCCGGACGACCCGCCACGCGGTTGCCGCGCGCGACTCGCTCGCGCGGTTGCGCGAGCTGTCCAGCGACGACATGCCGGTGGGGCCGCGGCGCAGGTCACATTGCCCACACGCGATCGACGATCCCGATCGCGCGCTCCGCTGACGGCAGGTCACGCCGCTTCGAAGAAGCGCTAGATTGATGGCCCTCCATGACCGGAGTCCCCGAGCACAGCGCTGACGGGGCCGACCGCGACCGCGCCACCACCGTCGAGCTCACTCCGTCGCGACCCGCCGATGGGGCGTCCGCCGCGCTGCGCGCGCGCAACCCGGACATGGCCCCCACCCTCACCGGCGCGTCGGCCAGCCTGTTCGACGCGCGCCGGCTCGCGCCGGGCACCGCCATCGGGCACCTCGAGATCATCCGCTCGCTCGGCCAGGGCGGGATGGGCCAGGTCTACCTCGCCCGCGACACCCGGCTCGGCCGCCTGGTGGCCATCAAGCAGCTCCTCGGTCGCGGCAACGTGGCGACCGGCCGCCTCCTGGTCGAGGCGCAGGCCACCGCGCGCTGCAAGCACGAGAACATCGTCGTCGTCTACGAGGTCGGCGAGCATCAGGGCGAGCCCTATCTGGTCCTCGAGTACGTCGAGGGCACCACCTTGCGCTCGTGGATGCGCGCCCATCCGCCACCGGGCTCCGACCCCGCCGCCGCCTGGTTCGCGGCCAGGCTGGCCACCGCGCTCGACCTGGTGGTGCCCATCGTCCGCGCGCTGGTGTGCGCCCACGAGCAGGACGTCGTCCACCGCGACCTCAAGCCCGAGAACGTGCTCCTCACCCACGACGGCCGGGTCAAGGTGGTCGACTTCGGCATCGCGATCCGCCTCGGTGTCGAGCCCCCACGCGTCACCCGAACGGCCGCGCCGTCCGCGCCGGAGCCCAGCTCGAGCGAGCGCGACCGCCACGAGGGCACCTACCTCTACATGGCGCCCGAGCAGTGGCTGGCCGAGGAGATCGACCACCGCATCGACCTGTGGGCGGTCGGCGTCCTCCTCTTCGAGCTCATGACCGGCGCGCACCCGCTGGCGCCGCTCGAGCAGGGTCGGCTGGCCTCGGTGGCCGACCTCGACGCGCCCATGCCCTCGCTGCTCGACGCGTGCCCCGAGGCCGGCGCGCTGGCGCCCATCGTCGACCGCTGCCTCGCCAAGCACAAGGAGGGCCGCTTCGACTCGGCGCGCGAGCTCCTGGCCGCGCTCGATGCCCTGCGCGCGGGCCGCCCCGCGCTCGCCGACGGCGACAACCCGTTCCCCGGCCTCTCGGCGTTCCAGGAGGCCGACGCCGGCCGCTTCTTCGGGCGCGACGCCGACGTCGCCAGCATGACCCGCATGCTGCGCAGCCAGGCGCTCGTCGCTGTCGTGGGCGCGTCGGGCGCGGGCAAGTCGTCGTTCGTGCGCGCCGGCGTCATCCCCGCGCTCAAGCGCTCGGGCGAGCGCTGGGAGGCGTTCGCGGTTCGCCCGGGGCGGAGGCCGCTCGCGGTGCTGGCCGAGATCCTGGCCCAGGCGTCGGAAGCGCCCCGGCCCGGCGCGGCCGGCGGCGAGGGCGTGGCCGAGCTGGCCGCCACCCTGCGCGCGGAGCCCGGTCGCCTGGGCGCGCAGCTCCGGGCCCGATGCCGCGCGCGCGCCGGCCGCCTCCTCCTCTTCGTCGACCAGTTCGAGGAGCTCTACACGCTCGCCGACGACGCCGGCGAGCGCGCGACCTTCCTCGCCTGCCTCGAGGGCATGGCCGACGACGCCAGCTCGCCGCTCCGGGTCGCGCTCGCGGTGCGCGCCGACTTCCTCGACCGCCTGGCGGAGCACCGCTCGCTCGCCACCGACGTGGCGCGCGGTCTATCGATGCTCTCGCCGCTCGGGCGCGACGGTCTGCGCGAGGCGCTGGTGAGGCCGGTCGAGGACGCCGGCCACCGCTTCGAGAGCGACGCGCTGGTCGAGGAGATGCTCACGGGGCTGGGCGACGCGCGCAGCCCGCTGCCCCTCCTCCAGTTCGCCGGCGGCCGCATGTGGGAGGCGCGCGACCGCTCGCGCCGGCTCCTGTCCGAGGCCAGCTACGAGCGCCTGGGCGGCGTCGCCGGCGCGCTAGCGTCGCACGCCGACGCCGTCCTCGACGGACTCCCCGCCGCCGAGCAGCGCCTGTGCCGCGCCATCCTCCTGCGCCTGGTCACGCCCGAGCGAACCCGCGCCGTGGTGCGCGTCGACGAGCTGCGCGGCCTCGAGCCGCCGGGCGCGCCGGCCGGCGACCTCGCCGCGGTCGACCAGGTCGTCCGGCGCCTCGTCGACGTGCGGCTGCTCTCGCAGGAGACCGGCGGGCCCGAGGGCAGGACGCTCGAGCTGGTGCACGAGTCTCTCATCGAGCGCTGGCCGCGGCTCGGCCGCTGGCTCGACGAGGGGGCGCAGGACGCCGAGTTCATGACCCGACTGCGCGCCGCGGCCAGGCAGTGGGAGGCCGGCGGCGAGGCCGATGGCCTGCTCTGGCGCGAGGGCGCGGCCCGGGAGGCGCGCGCGTGGCTCGAGCGCCGCCGCGCCGGAGAGGTCGGCACCGCCGGCCTGAGCGGAGGCGAGGAGCGCTACCTGCGCGCGGTCGTCGCGCTCGGCGAGCGGGCCCGGCGGCGGCGCCGCTGGGCGGTCACCGGCCTGGTCGCCGGGCTGACCGCGTTCGCCGTGGCCGGGTCCCTGCTGGCGGTTCGCGCCCGCGACGGCGAGGCGCGCGCGCGCGCGGAGGCGATGAAGGCCCGCAACGCGGCGCGCATGGCGGCGGCGCGCGAGAAGCAGGCCGATCCGGCCACCGTGCTGGCCATCGTGCGCGAGCTCGAGCCGCCCGATCTGCCGCACGGGTGGGCCGCCCTGGCCGACGGAGCGCTGCGCGGCAGCGTGGCGCGCGTCGTGATCACCCTGCCGTCGGAGGCATGGTCGGTGGCGTGGAGCCCCGACGGCCGCTCCTTCGCGACCGCGTCGATCGACGGGGCCGTGCGCGTCTTTCGCGCCGACGGCGCCGGCGAGCCGCTGGTCCTGCGCGCACGGGGCGGGCCCGCCAACTCGGTCGCGTTCAGCCCCGACGGCCAGCGCATCGCCAGCGCCTGGGCCGACCGGGCCGTGCGCGTCTTCCGCGCGGACGGCGAGGGCGCGGTCCTGGTCCTGCGCGGGCACGAGGACAACGTCCCCGCCGTCGCCTTCAGCCCCGACGGCCGCCGCATCGCCAGCGCGTCCAGCGACGGGACCGTGCGCGTGTGGAGCGCCGACGGCGCCGGGGCGCCGCTCGTCCTGCGCGGCCACCAGGATGCGGTGCTGTCGGTGGCCTGGAGCGCCGACGGCAGGCGGATCGCCAGCGGCTCGGCTGACAGGACCGTCCGCGTGTGGAACGCCGACGGCGCCGGCGCGCCGCTCGTCCTGCGCGGACCCAGGCGCGCGGTGACCGGCGTGGCGTGGAGCCCTGACGGCGAGCGCATCGCGGGCTCGGCGTTCGAGGTGGCCATCCAGGTCTGGCGCGCCGACGGGACCGGCGGCGAGCCGGCGACCCTGCGCGGACACGAGGCCGGCATCAACGGCGTCGACTGGAATCGCGACGGCCAGCGCATCGTCGGCGCGTCGAACGACCGGACCGCGCGCATCTTCCGCGCTGACGGGACCGGCGAGCCGCTGGTCCTGTCCGGCAACGAGGGCGGCGTCCTGTCGGCGGTGTTCAGCCCCGACGGCACGCAGGTCCTGACCTCGTCGATGGACCGCACCGTGCGCGTCTATCGCGCCGACGGCGCGTGGGAGCCGCTCAAGCTGCGCGGGCACGAGGAGCTGGTCAGCGAGGTCGCGTTCAGCCCCGACGGCCGGCGCATCGCGACCGCATCGATGGACGGGACGGCGCGCATCTGGAATGCCGACGGGACCGGCGAGCCGGTCGTCCTGCGCGGACACAGCGACTTCGTCATCGCGACGGCCTTCAGCCCCGACGGCCGGCGCGTCGCCACCGCGTCGGTCGACCGGACCATGCGGCTCTGGGACGCGGCCAGCGGGGCGGAGGTCGCGGTCTTCCGCGGCCACGAGTCCGACGTGCTCGCGCTGGCGTTCAGCCCCGACGGCCGGCACATCGCGACCGGGTCGGCCGACAGGTCCGTGCGCATCTGGAGCGCCGACGGGACCGGCGAGCCGCGCATCCTGCGCGGTCACGACGCCCGCGTGACCGCGGTCGACTACAGCCCCGACGGCCGCCGCATCGTGACCGCGTCGGCGGACACGACCGCGCGCGTGTGGGACGCCGCGCGCGACGGTCGGCCCCTCGTCGTCCTGCGCGGCCACGACGACATCGTCATGTCGGCGGCGTTCAGCCCCGACGGCCGCCGCATCGCCACCGGATCGGCGGACAAGACCGCGCGCATCTGGGACGCGGACGGCAGGCGCCCGCCGCTCGTCCTCCGCGGCCACCAGCACATCGTGTCCGGCGTGGCCTGGAGTCCGGACGGCGAGCGAGTCGCGACCGCGTCGGCCGATCAGACCATCCGTCTGTGGCGCACCGACGGGACAGGCGAGGAGCTCGCGCTGCGAGCGAACGGCGTGGCCTCCGACGTGGCCTTCAGCCCCGACGGCAAGCGCCTGGCCGGCGCGGTCGCGACCAAGGTGTGGATATGGACCGACCTCGACCCGCTTCGCGGCGTCGATGCGCCCGCTCTGTGGAGCGCGACCAGCTACTGCCTGCCGGTCGAGCGCCGGGTCGCGCTCCTGAATGTGTCGGAAGCCCACGCCTGGACCGGCGAGCAGGCCTGCCGCCGGCGGGTCGCCGCGGCGCGGAAGGCAGAGCCGGCTCGACGCGCTCGACCCGCTCCACACTGACCTCGACCGCGCGCGAGGTAGGGGCGTGTGTGGTGAAGGGGGTGCAAAGCACGTCACCTTTGACGGGCTCTGTCCTCGGGTGATATGTGAATGCCCTTGGAGTTGTAGTTGGGTGGGGGTAGGGGCATGAAAGACCCGTCCGCTGAGCCTGCGAGGTCGCCGGGGGCGCCGGCGCCGGACTCGATGATCGGCCGGATCGTCGACGGGCGCTATCTCATCCAGTCGCTGGTGGCGATCGGCGGGATGGGGCGGGTCTACAAGGCCGAGCAGCTGGGCCTCGGCAGGACCGTCGCGATCAAGGTGCTGTCGGTCGATCCGGCCCGCCGCACCCACGACCCGCACTTCCTCGAGCGCTTCGCGCGCGAGGCGGCGACGGCCAGCCGGCTCGCGAGCCCCAACACGATCACCATCTTCCACTACGGCCAGACCGACGACGACATCTACTACATCGTGATGGAGTACGTCGAGGGCATCACCCTCGGGCGTCTCCTCAAGAGCGAGGGGCGGCTGTCGATCGTCCAGGCGGTCACGATCGCCGGACAGGTCTGTCTCTCCCTGAGAGAGGCCCACGCGCGCGGCATCGTCCACCGCGACATCAAGCCGACCAACATCATCCTGGTCAACGGAGACTACGACCAGGTCAAGGTCCTCGACTTCGGCATCGCCAAGAACATGGTGCGCGAGGACGAGCTCGACCAGGAGCTGACCTCGAGCGGCAGCTACGTCGGGACGCCGGAGTATCTGGCGCCGGAGTCGCTCGACGGCCGGGTCGACAGCCGGTCCGACATCTACTCGGTCGGCGTCATGCTCTACCGCGCGGTCACCGGTCGCCTGCCCTTCAAGGGAAAGACGGCGACGCAGACGCTGCTCCTGTCGCTGCACTCGCCGGCGCCGGCGATCGACCCGGCGCTGGGTGTGCCGGTCGGCCTCGAGGAGCTCATCTACGCCTGCCTGGAGAAGGATCCAGAGCTGCGGCCGGCGTCGGTGGAAGACGTGCTCCGCGCGCTGCAGCAGTGCCTGGCCGAGGCCAAGGGCGTCGGCCACGACGGGCAGGTCGCCGCCGCCCCGGGCGAGGCGACCGGCGGTGCGGTCGAGCCGCCTGCCGACGAGCCGCTCGCCGACACGCAGTTCTTCCAGATGTCCCCCTCCACGGTGACGCGACGCCAGGCCTCGATGGCCAGGGCGTGGCGGTTCCTGGCCGTCACCGTGCTCCTGTCGGCCGGCGCGGTCGCCGCCGCGTGGGTCTTTCGCGTCGCGCGCGACGACAACGATGTCAGCAGCACGCCGCCGGCGGCTCCGGCGCGCGCGCCGACCCGGGCCGCGGCGGCGCCGCCGCCGGTGCCCGCGGCCCCGCCGGTGGTGAAGGGGCTCGAGGGCGAGGCCGCATCGCCGTCGCCGGCTCCTGGTGCGGCAGCCGCGCCGGACTCGGCATCCGGGTCCGCGCCCGCGTCCGAGTCCACCCCCGAGTCCGCGCCCGCGCCCGCGCCCGCCTCCGAGCCGGAGGCCGCGCCCGGCACTCGCCACACCTCGCGACGCCCGTCGCGCGCCCGCGCCGACCGCCGCGGCAAGCCGGCCGCCGCGCCGGCGGAGCCCGCCAGGAGCGAACGCGAACCCTCGCCGTCGAAGGAGTCCAGGCCAGACGAACCAGTGCCGGACGGATACAAACCGTCCCCCTATTGACTTGTTGACCTAGCCCCCAAGCGAGACAGTTCATGCTCCAACGCTTCGGCCCGCGCACCTGCGCGCTCGCGCTCGTGGTCTACCTGGTGCTGCCAGCAGCGCCCGCCCTCGCCGACGCGCGCGCCGAGGCGCGCCGCCACTTCCAGGAGGGCATGACCCTCATCCAGGAGGGCAAGTACGAGGAGGGCACCAGCGAGCTCTACGAGGCCTATCGCATCCTTCCTCACCCGGTCGTCCTCTACAACATCGGCCGCGCCTTCTTCGACGCCGGCAAGTACGACCGCGCCATCGAGGAGCTCGAGCGCTACCTGGCCACCCAGCCGTCCGACCAGGCGGAGGTGGAGCGCCTCATCGAGGTCGCGCGCGCGCACCTGCGCGAGGGCGCGCGCGGCGGCCGCTCACCTCTCGCGCTGCCGGCGCGCCCGGTGGCGCCGAGCGGCGCGCTGTCCTCGGGCGGCGCCAGCGACGTGAACCGCGAGCTGGCCGACCTGCGCGCGCAGCTGCAGCAAGCCCTCGACCGCGTGGACACCCTGCAGGGCGCCATCGACTCGTCCGCGACAGGGACGGTGTCGGCGCGCGCCCAGCCCCGCGGTCCGCTGGCGGCCGGCGCCGACGGCGTGACCCGGGCCGGCCATGACGGCGTGTCTCTGTCCGACGGCGAGACCCCGCCCGGCGAGGCACCCGACCCGGCGGCCGAAGCCGAGCTGGACCAGCGCGGCCCCGGCGCGGCGCCCGGCGATCCCTACGCGCCCATCGTCATCACCTCGGCGCGCTACGGCCAGAGCCCGGTCGACGCGCCCAACGCCGTCACCATCATCACCGGCGACGAGCTGCGCGCCTCCGGGGTCACCGCGATCCCGGACCTGCTCCGGCGCGTGCCCGGCATCGACGTCATGGCGATGAGCCCGGCCGACTACAACATCGGCATCCGCGGCTTCAACGACCGCCTGGCCAACAAGGTCCTCGTCCTGGTCGACGGTCGCTCCGTCTACATGGACTTCATCGGCGCGACCCTGTGGTCGTTCCTGCCCATCTCGGCCGCCGACATCGAGCGCATCGAGATCGTGCGCGGACCCGGCGCGGCACTCTACGGCGCCAACGCCTTCTCCGGCGTCATCAACATCATCACGCGCAGCCCGGGGCAGACGGGCGACGAGCCCCAGGTCGAGGTGTGGGGCGGCTTCCCCGAGCAGGGCGGCGCGTCCCTGCGCGTCGCCGACCGGGTCGGCGCCACCGCCTACCGCGCGTCGGGCTCCATCGAGCGCAAGAGCCGCTGGTACCGCGAGGTCGACCCGGCGCGGCGCGAGTACGAGCTCATGGCGCCTCACCCGGACGACTCGGTGCGCGTCGGCCGCTTCGACGTGCGGCTCGATCACCGGCTGGCCCGCCGCACGTCGGTCTCGGTCTCCGGGGGCGTCGCCACCGGGCAGAACGAGTTCGTGGCCATCGGCTCGCTGCGCGACTTCTTCGTCGACGGCTACCAGAGCTACGTGCGCGGCGACCTCCTACTGCCCGAGGGCTTCTC